>NZ_CM001403.1:6217945-6527910 GCF_000166195.2 Mucilaginibacter paludis DSM 18603 | reverse complement strand
TGGATCTGCAACCATTGGTCGGCAGTACATTTATCTTTGGCTATCTGCTCGCGTATCTCCGGGTGAAATATTTCAGCACCGCCGCCCGGCATCGATTCCAAGCCGGCATCCTTCATCAGGCTCATACCGGTAGCATAATCAATTTTGGCTTTCTTAAAAATATAATGGTATTCAACCGGCGTTAATGCCTTAACATGCAGTTCGGGCCGGTGTTGTTTAATACGGGTAAATAACTCGCTGTAAAATGGCACATCGTACTGCGGCAGTACACCGCCAACAATGTGTACCTCGGTAACCGGCTCGCCATCATATTTCTTCACTATATCGAGCATCTCTTCCATGGTATACTCCCAACCTTGCGAACGCTCTTTAATTAAGCGCGAATAGGAGCAGAATTTGCAATCGTAAACACAAAGATTGGTAGGCTCGATATGAAAGTTGCGGTTAAAGTAGGTTTTATCGCCGTGGCGCTTTTCGCGGATGTAGTTGGCTAAAGTACCCAGGTAAGCCAGTTCGCCTTTTTCGTACAAAATAACGCCCTCGTCAAAAGTAATTCGTTCGTTATTGTAAACCTTTTGGGCGATAGCCCTGAGTTCGGGCAATAAAAGCGGGTTATTCAATAAGACAGTTAAAGATAGTTCGGAGTCCATTGTAATTCCTTTGCCTGCAAAAGTACGATAAAGGGGACAATTTTTTGATCATTTTGATGTAACAAAGAAATTGGCGTTAATTTAGAATCAATCTGTAAATTAGCGTAAAACATATATGATCAAAGTCTACAGGTACGTTATCTATGCAATATTAATAATTGGAACATGTGGCTGCTATATGTACAAGCCGTCCTTTACATTACTTGATTATACATGGAGCAGTAGTTGGCAATATTCATATTCGCTAAAAGTGGACGATCAGGGAAAAGCCTTTTTGCGAAAAAACAATTTAAAAACCGACAGCTTTTTTGTCAGGACAAAAATCAACCTAAACGAGTTAAATATCCTGATGAAAGAAATCGACAAAGCTAAACTCGATTCTCAATATATTCAAGATAACATACAAGACGCGCCTTCTTTTAAAGTTATGATATATCCAGAACGAGCTTTACCATCTCAATATAAAGTTTACGGTGATAATTACCCCAGGCAATTAAAAAAACTTGAAGATTATTGTCGAATGCTATCAGAAAAACAAGGGTGGCTCTATTTAAAAGATACTATCATCGATTTTGAAAGCCGAGAAAAGCAATTTCAGAGCCATGTTAAGGGTATACATTTTCCTCCTCCCGAAGAAAAACAATAAAATTAAGAGCAGGCTATCACTTCAGTTTTGACAGATTTATTATCCTTGCTTATCAAAGCCATAAACAATTAATATCAGCACACTTTAACACGCGGTAACTATCCAAACCTTGTAAACATCCACTACACTATAACAGGGCAAACGCATTAAAAAAGTAAGAGGAGGCACCTACAGAGCCCCAACAGCTTAAAGGCCTGCCTATAAACGGGCGACTCCGCTGGAGTCAAAACAAACCGTTAAAGAGCTCCGGTAGGAGCTTCCTGTTTATAGCAGACAAAAAGAAGAAGTTTTGGCTCCGTAGGCGCCCCCTTGTCAGCAGGTTTTCCTTTTTGCGCCAATAAAATCAAATGAACTTTTTTAGTGCGTTTGCATTGAGGTTAGATGGCAGGAGAAGCATTCCATCCAAAGCATCAAACACATCGCCACATTCGCTCATATTATTCACACGCAGCAATTTATTGTTAGCACATTCACCCGCCATTCCTTATTTTTACCGGTCAACATAATGCCGATGAAAATAGAAACCATTGCCATACACGCCGGTAACCACGCCGACAACAATACAGGCGCGGTAATACAGCCTATCACTACCTCAACCACGTTTATCCGCGAGCAGGGTGAGTATCCGGGTGGCTATATTTACAGCAGGGCAAGCAACCCCAACCGCACCTCGCTGGAAAACGTGCTGACTAAACTGGAAGGTGGCGCTGATGCCGCGGCTTTTTCATCGGGCAATGCCGCAGGTATGGCCGTTTTTCAATCGCTCAAGCCCGGTAGCCACATTATTGCGCCGGACGATATGTACCACGGCTTGCGCAATTTGCTTAAAAATGTATTTGCGGGTATTTTAGAGTTCGATTTTATTGATGTAAACGATCCAACCATTTTGCAAGATCACATCAAACCCAATACTGTTTTAATCTGGCTCGAAACACCTTCAAACCCTTTACTTAAAATCACAGATATTAAGCAAGCCGTAGCCATTGCCAAACAGCACCAATTGTTAGTGGTTTGCGATAATACTTTTGCTACCCCCCTTTGCCAGCAGCCTTTAGCTTTAGGTGCCAACCTGGTTATGCACTCGGCCACCAAATATTTTGGCGGTCACAGCGATATTATGGGCGGCGCTTTAATTACAGCCGACAAAAACGATTGGTGGCAAAAAATACGGCAGGTGCAGGAAATGGGCGGCGCCATCCCCTCCCCTCAGGATTGTTATATGCTGGTACGCAGCATTAAAACCTTGCCCTACCGCATGAAGGGCCATGTACAAAATGCACAGCTACTGGCCGAATTTTTAGAAAAACATCCAAAAGTTGAACGGGTAATGTATCCGGGATTAGCCACGCATCCGCAGCACGCCATAGCCGCACAGCAAATGCAAAGCTTTGGCGGCATGCTTTCCTTTTGTGTTAAAGGCGGCGCGGATAAAGCTGCTAAAGTGGTTAACGCCCTGAAATTATTTACCCAGGCCACCAGCCTCGGCGGCGTTGAAAGCCTGATTGAGCATAGAGCGATGATTGAAGGGCCGGATACCCAAACACCTAAAAACCTGCTCAGGGTATCTGTCGGGTTAGAGAATATCGACGACTTGATAGAAGATATATCACTGGCTATCAACACGATATAAAATACATCAAAATATTGTTTTGCATAATAGATGATTGTATCCTATATTTGAAACATTATTTGGTAGCGATACCAAGATCATGCCCCTCAAAAGGTTTGATTTATAAAGAAGTGGCGAGAGATCAGGCTCATTAACCCACTGGCAACCCTCCGGAACGGAGAAGGTGCCAAATCCTGGCCCGGTGAATGGATCATCGGGGAATATAAATGTACAACCATGAAAATACTGTTGTTGCTTTTAGATTTTTTTAATTACCGGAAAGATTTCCGTCGCGAGTATGTGTTGGTTGCTATCTCAAATAGCCCAATGTGTATGTGTTGCTTGTTAAGCTGCTAAACGACGGGAAGCGCCTTTTTCAATTACTGAAAAATTGGTGTACAATTTCCAGGGGTGCGGGCACCCTTTGAAATCATTCATCTAACATCCAAAAATTAATTCTGAAAACTTAAAATTCAACATCCCATGTCAACTCAAAAATTTGAAACACTACAATTACATGCAGGTCAGGAAGTAGACCCTACAACAGGCTCACGCGCTGTGCCTTTATACCAAACTACATCATACGTTTTTAAAAATGCCGAGCATGGTGCCAACCTGTTCGCGTTGAAAGAGTTTGGCAATATCTACACCCGCATCATGAACCCCACTACCGATGTGTTTGAAAAACGCATTGCGGCACTTGAAGGTGGCGTTGCTGCCTTAGCCACAGCATCGGGCCAGGCGGCGCAGTTTATTGCCCTGAACAATATATTACAGGTGGGCGATAACTTTGTAAGCTCTCCGTTTTTATACGGTGGCACTTATAACCAGTTTAAAGTAGCTTTTAAACGTTTAGGGGTAGAAGCGCGTTTCGCCCACGACGACAGCGCCGAAAGCTTCGAAGCACTGATAGATAGCAATACCAAGGCGCTTTACCTTGAAACTATTGGCAACCCCGGCTTTAACATTCCTGATTTTGAAAAAATTGCCGCGCTGGCCAATAAATATGATCTGCCCTTAATAGTTGATAATACATTTGGCGCAGGTGGTTATTTGTTCCGCCCTTTAGAGCATGGCGCTCATGTGGTGGTTGAGTCGGCCACTAAATGGATTGGCGGCCATGGCACCAGCATTGGCGGCGTTATTGTTGATGGCGGCAACTACAACTGGGGCAACGGCAAGTACCCACAATTTACTGAGCCTTCCGAAGGTTATCACGGCTTGGTTTTCGCTGATGTATTTGGCGTTGGCGGCCCCTTCGGCAATATCCAGTTCATCATCCGTGCCCGGGTTGAGGGTCTGCGCGATTTCGGTTCATCGCAATCGCCATTTAACTCTTTCCTGCTCATCCAGGGTTTGGAAACTTTGTCTTTACGCGTTCAGCGCCATGTTGATAATGCGTTAGAACTTGCTAAATGGTTGGAAAATCATCCGCAGGTAGCCAAAGTAAATTATCCGGGGCTCGAATCATCGGCACACCATCAATTGGCCAAAAAATATCTTAAAAATGGATTTGGCGCCGTATTATCTTTCGAGATTAAGGGCGAAAAAGAAAATGCCGGTCAGTTTATCAACAGCTTACAACTGGTGAGTCACCTGGCTAACGTGGGCGATGCAAAAACCTTGATCATCCAACCATCGGCCACAACACATCAGCAATTATCAGATACGGAGCAGGCCGCCGCCGGTGTTACCCCAACCCAATTAAGGGTAGCCGTAGGCATTGAGCACATTGACGATATTAAGGCTGACTTTGAACAGGCTTTTGCCAAAATTAAACACCTGGAATTAGAGGAAGCATAAAACTGATGTAATCCCTCCCCCTCTTCCGGCGAGGGGGAAATAAATAAAAAATTAACAAAAACTGCTCCTTTTAAAAGAGCAGATTGAGGTAGGCCCTGATGAGCGCAGAAATATTTAAATATTCAAAAACATTTACCCTGGAGTGCGGGCAGAAGTTGCACGGGCTGCAAATTGGCTACCATACTTTTGGTAAACTCAATAAAAACCGCAATAATGTGATCTGGGTTTGCCACGCGCTCACGGCCAACTCGGATGTGCTGGACTGGTGGGCAGGCTTGTTTGGAGAGAATAATCTTTTTAACCCCGAAGAGCATTACATAGTTTGCGCCAACGTTTTAAGCTCACCTTATGGGTCAACCAATCCGTTGAGCATTAACCCGGTTACCCAACAACCCTATTACTTGGCGTTCCCGCAGGTTACCATTCGTGATATGGTGCACGCGCATCAGCTGCTGGCCGATCATTTAGGTGTCGATCAGATCAAGGTTTTAATTGGCGGTTCATTAGGCGGCCAGCAGGCTATGGAATGGTCTATCATTGAGCCCGAAAGGATCAATTACCAGATCCTGATTGCTACCAACGCCAAACATTCGCCCTGGGGCATCGCCTTTAACGAGTCGCAAAGGTTGGCCATTAGTACCGATCGTACATTTTACGCCAACCAGCCCGATGGCGGCAGCAAGGGGTTAAAAGCGGCACGCAGTATGGCCCTGTTATCCTACCGGGGATATGAAACTTACCAGGCTACCCAGCAGGATGATGATAACGAGAAGCTGGATAATTATAAATCATCATCGTACCAGGGCTATCAGGGCGAAAAACTGCTTAAACGCTTTAACGCTTACAGCTATTGGTATTTAAGCAAAGCGATGGATTCGCACAACGTGGGCCGTGGCCGCCAGGGTGTGGAGCAGGCTTTGAGCCAGGTTAAGGCCCCCACATTGGTTATCGGCATTAAATCGGATATCCTGTTCCCCGTTTCGGAGCAGCAATATCTGTATCAGCATATCCCCAACGCCGTTTATTCGGAATTTGATTCGATATACGGGCACGACAGCTTTTTAATAGAAACAGAAATATTAACAAAAACAATCGAGTCCTTTTTAGGCAACAACCTGAACGGGAAAGTGGTTAAAATGCAAACTGCATAATTTTTAAGATGAGTAAAAAACTAAGGATCGGTATTTTTGGCTTCGGTGTAGTGGGCCAGGGATTATACGACATTATTAAGACGAAACAACTGAACTTCGAGATCGTAAAATTCGCGATCAAAGACCCTAACAAAAAGCGCACTTTACCCGCTGAACTGTTTACGACCGACCGGGACGAGATACTGGACGACCCGGAAATTAATACGGTGGTTGAGTTGATCAATGATTCTAAAGCAGCCTTCGAGATTGTTAAAAAAGCTTTAACATCAGGCAAGAATGTAGTTTCGGCCAGTAAAAAAATGATTGCCGATAACCTGGAAGAACTCATCTACCTGCAAAAACAATACGGCACATCGCTTTTATACGAAGGTGCGGTATGCGGCAGTATCCCCATCATCCGTAACCTGGAAGAGTATTACGATAACGAATTGTTGCATTCTATCAGCGGTATTTTTAACGGCTCTTCCAATTACATTTTATCCAAAGTTTACAACGAGGGCCTGGACTACGATACGGCGCTAAAACAAGCGCAGGACCTTGGTTTCGCCGAAACCGACCCCACATCAGATGTTGGCGGCTTTGACCCTAAATACAAACTTGTTATAGCAGCCGCGCACGCTTATGGCGTAATTGTTAAGCCCGAAGAGGTGTTGAATATCGGCATCCAGAACCTATCCACCTACGACCTACAGTACGCCAAAGAAAAACGCCTTAAAATTAAGCTGGTGCCTGCCGCTAAAGAGCTCGACTCGCAGCATGTAGCCTTATTTGTAATGCCAAAATTTGTAAACAGCACCGAGTTTTTATATAACGTTGATAACGAATACAATGGCGTAGTAGTGCAGGCCGCCTTCGCCGATCAGCAATTCTTTTTCGGTAAGGGCGCTGGCGGCCATCCCACTGGCTCGGCTGTATTATCAGATATAGCAGCTTTGCGCTACGATTACCAGTACGAATACAAAAAAACGCACGAAAAGAAAGACCTCAAGTTTACCAACGATATCGAGCTGAACGTTTATGTACGTTATGACGATGAAGAACTGATTGAGGCGCTTAACTTTGATTACATCCACGAACGTTTTTATTCCGGTAAATTCCGTTTTGTTATAGGAACTATCAAATTACAAAATCTAATCGCCAACCAACACCGTATATTAACTGAGAATGCTTTTGTTGCCTTTGCAGGCGATTTGAAAGATGTGAGGTTAAGTGTGATGGATGATGTGGCAACTGAAGTTTTATAGGTAGATTTCTTTAGTTGTCCGGGAGGCTCCTTGTTTTACAGGGAGCCTTTTTTTGTTAAACACTTTAAGCTATAACAAC
Source organism: Mucilaginibacter paludis DSM 18603 (assembly GCF_000166195.2). Lineage (NCBI taxonomy): Bacteria > Pseudomonadati > Bacteroidota > Sphingobacteriia > Sphingobacteriales > Sphingobacteriaceae > Mucilaginibacter > Mucilaginibacter paludis. The sequence goes on along the minus strand of NZ_CM001403.1, from coordinate 6,520,728 downwards.
CGACTAATTTTTCGAAATTGGCAGCAAAGCGATGCTTCTGTTAACTACCACAAAAACCAATTTGAATTATTTATTCCTACAACGTACATATATTTTATATGTTTGTAACACCAAACTTACATTCCCTTTGTTTTGATGCTAACGATAAAAAAACTGTTCACCAACAAGTATTTTGTATTAACGTTATGGTTTGGCTTAAGCTTTATAGCGGCCATTAAAGAGCTGTTGATCCACCAGATCAACAATTACAAAATATATAAGTATACCTTCTACAACCTCATTCATCAGCAAAATCTATTTTCCCCGTATCCGCAGTTTTTTGAGGATAAAAACCACTACGGGCCAATATTCGCGCTGGTTATAGCCCCCTTTTACATGCTACCCGATGCAGTTGGCGTATTGTTATGGAGTACTTTTAACACTTTTGTATTGTACAAAGCCGTTACGCTGCTGCCCATTGATACCAAGAAACAGGTTGCCATATTTTTAATTTGCGCCCACGAGCTCATGACGGCGTCGTTCAGCGTGCAGGTTAATCCCTTTGTAACCGCCATCATCATCCTGAGCTTCGTTTTCATCAAAAAAGAAAAAGACTTTTGGGCGGCCTGCATGGTAGCCCTGGGTACTTTTATTAAGCTGTATGGCATTGTGGGGCTGGCTTTTTTCTTTTTTTCGGAGCATAAGCTCAAGTTTACTTTAAGCATGGTGTTTTGGTCGGTGGTGTTTTTTGTTTTTCCGATGTTGTTTTCGTCGCCACAGTTTGTGGTGCAGTGTTACCAGGACTGGTATCATAGCCTGTCCGACAAGGATATACAAAACTCCACCTCAACCATGCAGGATATTTCGGTTAAAGGCATGGCGCGCCGCATTTTTGATGTACCTGCCCTATCCAACATCTGGTTCCTGGTGCCCGGGATTATTTTGTTCTTCTCATCGTACATCCGTTTTGATGCTTTTAAAAATGTAAATTATCAGTTGCTGATATTGGCTTCTACCTTGATATTCCCTATTATATTCAGCAGCAGTTCCGAGTCTCCAACGTATATCATCGCCTTTGTTGGCGTGGCTATCTGGTTTATTAACCTGAACAGGCCGGTTACGTCTTTTGAATGGTTTTTGCTTATTTTTGCCATCGTGATTACCAGTTTTTCTCCATCGGACTTGTTCCCCAAATATCTCAGCACGCACGTTACCAAAAAATACGGACTAAAGGCTTTACCTTGCCTGATGATCTGGCTTAAAATAGTTTATGAAACATGGACAAGGCGCATTGAACAGCAACCTGCAGCGCCTATAGCGGTAACAGCATCATGAAAAGGAAGATATCGGTAGTTGTACCCTCGTTTAACGAAGAAGGCAACATTGAACTTTTAGCTTCCCGGTTATTGGTTGCCCTAAAAAATTTCCCCGCTTACAATTACGAGGTTATTTTTATTGATGATGGAAGCTCAGACCGAACATTAGATAAGCTAAAATCGCTGTCGCTAACGGATCCTAACCTGTTCTACCTGGAGCTGTCGCGCAATTTTGGACACCAGAATGCATTGAAGGCAGGCTATGATTTTGCTACCGGGGATTGCATCATCAGTATGGATGGCGATATGCAACACCCACCCGAACTGATAGGTCAGTTTATTGAAAAATGGGAAGAAGGTTACGATGTGGTATACTCCTGCCGCGAATACCAGGATGACGCTACCATATTTAAAACCAAAACATCGGATATTTTTTACAAGATGATTAACTCGCTGTCGGACACCAAACTTGAAAAAGGGACGGCCGACTTCAGGTTGATTGACCGTAAAGTGGCCAACGTTTTAGTTCAACTGAATGAAAATGGCTTGTTTATGCGCGGCCTCATCAAATGGCTGGGCTTTAAGCAATATGCTATCCATTACCAGGCCGATCCCCGTTTTTCGGGTAAAAGTAAATATACGCTAAGACGGATGGTAAAGTTTGCGGTTGAAGGTATAACTGCCTTTAGTGTAAGGCCCTTATATATAGCAACCGGTATCGGATTGTTTTTCTCCTTAATGTCCTTGCTATACATCCCCTATATTCTCATCAGTTATTATTGCGGTCACGTGGTTTCGGGATGGTCGTCAGTATTGGCATCTGTGGTGTTTTTCGGCGGCATACAATTGATGGTATTAGGTATCATCGGCATGTACCTGGGCAAGCTGTTTATGCAGGCCAAGCAGCGCCCTAACTACATCATCAGATCAACAAACCTCGAAAGCCAAAAGCATGATCCTGTTAAGTTTTGATATTGAAGAGTTTGATATGCCGTTTGAGTACGGTAAAGAGATTGCTTTTGATGAGCAGTTAGCCATATCAACCGAGGGCACGCTTAAAATACTGGCTATATTAGCCAAAAGAAACATTAAAGCTACATTTTACTGCACCGCCAATTACGCGCTGAACAAGCGCGATATCATAGCTAAAATAGTAAACGAAGGGCACGAAATAGCTTCGCACGGTTATTACCACTCCGACTTTAAACCCGAGCACCTCCAACAATCTAAAGATGTATTGGAACAACTATCAGGGCAAACCGTTAAGGGCTACCGAATGGCCCGGATGATGCCTGTGGATGAGCGCGAAATATTTAAGGCCGGTTATCAATATAACTCATCTATCAACCCTACCTTTTTGCCGGGCAGGTACAATAATTTCGGCAAACCTCGTACCTGGTTTCATCAGGATGGTGTTTTACAATTGCCTTCTTCCGTTTCGCCATTGGTACGGTTCCCGCTTTTCTGGCTCTCGTTCCATAACCTACCTATGGGCATGTTAAAATGGCTATGTACGGTAACCCACCGCAAAGACGGCTATCTTAACCTCTACTTCCACCCCTGGGAATTTACAGACCTGCATAAACCTGAAAAATTTGGTTTCCCCGGGTATGTGGTAAAAAACACCGGCGTCAATTTTGAAAAACGGATTGACACCTTTATTGCGTGGGCGCAACAAAAGGGCTACGGGTTTGCAACCAGCGCTGAGTTTGTGGAGAAGGTTATTGGTTGATAGTTATTTAGTTAGAATGATTGAATATAGTGAACATCCTCGTAGCATTAGCAAAAAAAACGAAGAGGCCAAACTGCACGACGAGCCAGGTGTTGGCCGTCGGGTGGAAGGATCGGGCAGTTTTGACTTTATTCACCTGTGTTTGTTTTTTTTAAGGTGTTCACGAGCCCCCGCTGGTCTGCATTTGGTTACTTTTTGTGTCAAGACAAAATTGCCATAGCAGTCATTCACGCCAAAAACAAACACCAGTGGATAACTAACAAGGCCCTTCCCGCGGCGTTTGAGCGGGCCGATGTTGCAAATTAAGAATACTTACTTTCTGAGCAATGATAGCACATTGATCATCCGTGCACCTAATATGATACATACTTACGGCTTTTAGGAGATCCTCCTCGCGTTAGGATTGCGAGGAGGGAAAAGGAGAAATCTTTTGCTTTAGATAGACACATAGGCAAGCAGGCCTTAAACAGCCTCGGCTCGCGCAGAAGATTTCTCCCTCCTATCGAAATGACATCAAAGGGTAAACGTTATTTAGTTATTATTGGGCTAAATCACGAAGGGATTTAACCTCGTTATGGGCAGTCCTTAACAATTCCTTTTGGCGGGTTATAATTTCCCTTAAAAAGGCAGGTAAGTGCTCCTCTTCCAATGCACTTTTGTAGGCACGTTGCGCTGCATCTTCTCCGGCTTCGCAATTAGATAAAACAGCTTTGCGGTCGTGACCAGTAAATACTGCTTTTACGTCCATCCAGGCACGATAAAGTTTGCCGCTGCCAGTGGTTCCGGTTTCCATATCCTCGCCAAAAGCTTGAATTTCGGTACCGAGTTCCATTTTGCATTGGTGGCTTTCCTGGATGTAACGGGTGAACAAAGGCCTTAAATCGGCATCCTCATCTGTTGTTTCTTTTAATGCGCGCTCATAACCTTCTATCCGATCGTTATTGATCAAAACTAAATCGTTCAAGGTGTCAACTGTTGCTTCTTTGGTTTCCATAGTGTTAAATGTTTATATAGATACAACCCAGAAACTATTGTAATGTTTAGTTAAAAATTAAATTAATACGAAAATTCAGATCATCAGGCTTGAAATAAACTGGGGCACTATTCTTTTTTTATTGGCCTGCTCAAAAGCGTAAGCCAGGGTAATCAGTTCGCCTTCGTTGTAGGCCGTCCCCAAAAAAGAGAAACCTATGGGCAGGTTGTGCACCGCCCCCATTGGCACGGTAATATGTGGGTACCCTGCCATAGCTGCCGGTGATGAGAAAGAAAAACCGGTATCATAATCGCCATTGGCCAGATCAATGCAACAGGCCAAGCCGTTAGTTGGCCCGGCAATAGCATCCAGGCGGTTAGCCTTTAAAATCGAATCAATAGCGTTGCGCGATGTGCCGGTTGTTTTTTTCAAAGCTGCCAGGTATTCTTTACTTTTAAGGCCGCCTTTGGTTAAGGCAAGTTCCAATGTTTCCTGTTTAAAAAAAGGCATGGCTTTGGCGGCATTCCGGTTATTAAAATCAACCACCTCTTTTAAACTTTTTACACGAGCCCTGGCTTTGGCCAGGTAGCTATCTACCCCATCTTTAAACTCATATATTAAAACGGTAAACTCCGCTTGCCCCACATTTTTGAGTTGCTTTAACAGCTCAACCTCCACAACGGTGGCACCCTTTCTTTTTAAAACCTCAATAGCATTTTGTATCAGGGCCACTACGGCATCGTTACCTTTTAAAAAGCTTTTCTCGATACCTATACGTTTGCCTTGTAAGCCGTTAACATCCAGGTAAGTGGTGTAGCCGCCCTTGGCTTTGCCCAGGCTGCTTGCCGTTACAGCATCTTCGGCGTCAACACCGGTTAAAGCGCCTAACAGTATGGCAGCGTCTGTTACGGTACGTGCCATTGGCCCGGCGGTATCCTGTGTTTTAGAGATGGGGATAATGCCCGAACGGCTTAGCAAACCCACCGTTGGTTTAATACCCACAATGCTGTTTACCGAGGCGGGCGATACTACCGAACCGTCGGTTTCTGTGCCGATAGCTACCGCGCATAAATTAGCCGCTACGGCACTACCCGAGCCGGAGCTTGATCCGCTGGGGTTTCGGTCAAGTATGTAAGGCATTTTGGTTTGCCCTCCCCTGCTGCTCCAAGCACTTGTTGACCGGTTGGACCTGAAATTGGCCCACTCGCTTAAATTAGTTTTACCCAACAATACAGCCCCCGCTTTGCGCAGTTGCTGAATAATAAAAGCATCTTTAAAAGCATAGTTGCCCTCAAGGGCCAGTGCGCCGGCCGTGGTGGTCATTTTATCGCCGGTATTAATGTTATCTTTAATTAACACCGGTATGCCATGCATAGGGCCGCGTATCTTCCCGGCTTTACGCTCTTGATCCAGTTCATCGGCTATCTGCAATGCTTCGGGGTTCAGCTCAATTACGGCATTAAGGCGGGGGCCCTTTTTATCAATGGCATCAATCCTTTTTAAATACAGCTCGCAAATAGAACGCGATGTATACGCGCCGCTTTTCATTTTTTGCTGCAAGGCATCAATGGTAATTTCATTCAGCACAAAATCGTTGTAAGCAACTGCGGGTTGATGTTCCTGAGGTTTTTCGGGCTTCTTCTCGTCTGCTGGCGCAGGCGTATTGCAAGCGGTATCCCCTACCATCAAAGTAGTGAGCGCTAAGCCCGCTATCGAACCGGTTTTTAAAAAATTCCTTCTTTTCATAACATGGTTAAAAAAGAGGTGTAAGGCTTTGAGCGCCCAGGCTTGAGTATGAAGCCATCAATCAAAATTCCGGGCTTTTATGCCACAGAATTCAAAACTTTAAACTAAGGCCTAAACAACCCGTATTGGCAACCTGGCACCTGCATATTGGTGATTAATTAAAAGTAGCAATTTGAAAATGAATATTTAATTGCTAAGTCAAAAAAAAATCTAATTATCTCCATTGCGTAACTTATTATGGTTCTTTGTGCCCATTATGCCTACTACTAACACCAACCACCCGCAGCTTACGCCCTTAACCTTATGGGTAATTACTATTGCCACCGGGCTTATCGTTGCTAACCTGTATTACAACCAGCCGCTGCTGAGCGAAATTTCTAAAACATTTAACGTTAGCGAAGATAAAGCCGGGCTGATATCCATGCTTACGCAGATGGGGTATGCAGCCGGTATGTTATTTTTGGCCCCCCTGGCCGATAGGATGAAGCGCAAACGTTTAATGATGATTGATTTTGCTTTTATCCTGATCTCGTTAGTGGCAGCCGGTTTTGCGCCCAACATCAACATATTAATTGAAGCCAGTTTTTTTATAGGTGCCTCATCCATGATACCGCAGCTGCTGGTGCCTATGGCGGCTCATTTGGCAACGCCTAATACCCGCGGCAAGGTAGTGGGCCAGGTAATGAGCGGTTTGCTCATTGGCATTCTGTTATCCAGAACGCTGAGCGGCTTTATTGGCGAACATTTTGGCTGGCGTGCCATGTTTTTAATTGCCGCCGCGCTGATGCTGGTGACCTGGATATTCCTGTTTTTACTTTTGCCCGAGGTTGAACCTGAATACAGCGGCAACTACGGCTCGCTGATGCGCTCGATGGTTGATTTGTTTAAAAACGAACCTAAACTGCGGCTGGCCGCCTTTCGCGGCGCCTTTGTATTTGCCTGTTTCGGCGCCTTTTGGACCACTCTTACCTTTTTGCTCAAAGAACCCCAGTTTAATACCGGCAGCCAAACCGCAGGCTTGTTTGGTTTGGTAGGTGTGGCGGGCGCGCTTGGGGCATCGTTAATGGGCCGGGTGAGCGATAAAACCGACCCTTATTATGTTACCACAGCTACCATTGCAGCAGTTATTTTGGCTTACGTGGTATTTTACTTTTCGGGCTCAAGCCTGGTGGGTTTGGTTATCGGGGTTATATTGCTCGATATGGGTGTGCAGGGCACCCATATATCCAACCAAACCACGGTATTGGCGCTGCATCCCGAGGCACGCAACCGCCTTAACACGGTTTACATGGTAACGTATTTTATTGGGGGCGCTATAGGTACCTATCTTGCCAGTCATTTTTGGGCAGCGTACAAATGGCCGGGGGTATGTATTATCGGTTTATTATTATCATGCATTGCTTTGGCTGGGCATTTGCTGTGTAAAAAGATAGCGATGGCTAAGGGTTAAGGGCGCAAACCGCAGGGCTGCACCGGCTTATGTGGATGCTTGGGAGCCTGTGTTTGCCATAGAAGGAGTGCCTAATAAATTATAATATCTCTTGCTAATTTGCCGTTCGGGTAATTCGGCTCGCTTTTTTTAATAAAAAATACCAGGCTTAATCGTATTTTTTTATTGTTAAATTTGTGCTATGGATTACATCAACATACGAGGCTTCAAATCCATTAAAGACGTAAACGTTAAGCTTTTACCCATTAACATTTTAATAGGTGGCAATGGTGCAGGTAAAAGTAATTTCTTGTCTTTCTTTGAGTTTTTAAACCAGGCTTATCATCAAACCTTAAAAACGTATGTAGCTTTAAACGGTGGTATAGAAAAAATGCTTCACCAGGGAGCTAAAACCACAAATGAAATTGCTGTACATATATCTTTCAATAACCAGGCGGATGGATATTCGTTTCGGGCCCAACGCGGCGAAGATTCATTGATATTTACACGGGAAGGTTTGTGGAACAAAGGTGAAGAGTTAAATATTGACGATCATAAATCCGAAGCGCAGATTAAGCTTACCCCTTGGAATAGAGGAGAAATAATTAGAAAACAGCTGGATGGCTTAAAGAAATATCATTTCCATGATACAGGCAAAAATTCGCCGTTCAATAATACCAGCCACATTGGAAACGATAGTTACTACCTGTACGAAAGAGGCGAAAATTTGGCCGCTTTTATGTATGGAATACAAAACCGTTACCCTATAGTTTATAACCGCATCATTAAGACGATTAAAAGCATAGCGCCCTATTTTTCTGACTTTTATTTCCAACCCAATACTGAAGGGTATTTGAAATTACAATGGCGGGATAAATACTCGTCGACAGTTTATGGGGCAAGTGATTTATCCGACGGGACGATTAGGTTTATTGCTTTAACAACACTGTTTATGCAGCCAGCCTTACCTGGCAACATCATTATTGATGAACCGGAGTTGGGGCTTCATCCCTATGCGATAGCGAAACTGTCGGGTATGATTAAAAGCGCGGCTGCAAAAGGCACACAAGTAATTATTGCCACCCAATCGTCCGATCTGGTCAATCATTTTGAGCCGGAGCAGGTGCTTACCGTGGACCAAATAAACGGAGAAAGTAAATTTACAAGGCTAAAAAAAGAAGAATTGGAATTGTGGCTGGACGAGTACGCTGTAGGCGACCTATGGGAAAGAAATGTAATAGAGGGGGGCCAGCCTCAGTGAGAAGAATTATTATAGTTTGTGAAGGGCCAACTGAAAAAGAATTTTGCAAAGATGTTCTTCAAGCTTATTTTAATCCAATTGGAATATTTTTGCATACGCCATTGATAAAAAAGTCGAAAGGTGGCATAGTTCCATGGCAGGCTTTGAAAAGGGAACTTGAGAATCATTTAAAACAGGATCAGGAAGCGATAGTTACAACATTGATTGATTATTATGGGATCCAGCCGAAACATCAGTTTCCTGATTGGGATGGATCATTGGAGATATCAGATAAATACAGTAGAATTACTCATCTGGAAAATTCAATGCTGCAAGCCATTTCGCCCCCCTTGCAGAGCCGTTTTATCCCATATATTCAACTGCATGAATTTGAATGTCTGCTTTTTAATAATATACAAGCGTTTGAGGATAATTTAGGGGCCGATGAATTTAGTGATAAATCGGAACTCATTAACACGCTCAACCAGTTTCCAAACCCCGAATTGATCAACGATACTCCTGATAACGCTCCATCTTATCGTCTCAACAGATTAATTATTGGCTATAACAAAGTAGTTTACGCCGCTATCATCTCTCAGTCAATTGGCCTGCAAAATATCCGGAATAAATGCCCACGGTTTAACAGATGGATACAATTGCTGGAAGCTTAAATTCTATTTCAATACCCAAATGTGTGTCTTGAGTAAGGCAAACGGACACATTCCGCTTCATGTCAGCACTTGTACAACCACCTACGCAACTGCCACCATTTTAATGCCACAGCGCCATGGCGTGTTTCACGTAAATCTGTGTTATACAATCCCCCATTTGTATAAATTTTCCAGGGGCAGGGGACATAGCTTTGTGTTATAAATAATTAAGAAAAACAATCATGTCAAAAGTAATTTTTATAACCGGAGCCTCACGCGGCTTTGGGAAGCTATGGGCCGAGGCCTTTTTGAAACGCGGCGATCACGTAGCTGCAAGCGCCAGAAACCTGGATGACCTGAACGACCTGGTATCGAAGTATGGCAACGCTATTTTACCGGTTCAGTTAGATGTAAACAGCCGCGAGCAGTGCTTTAAAGTGGTTGAAAAAGTGAACGCGCACTTTGGTCGAATTGATGTCCTGATTAATAACGCAGGTTACGGTTTATTTGGCGCTATTGAAGAAACCACAGAGCAACAGGCCCGCGACCAGATGGAAACTAACTTTTTTGGCTTACTGTGGATGACACAGGCTGTATTACCACTGATGAGGGCACAAAAAAGCGGACACATTATTCAGCTATCCAGTTTCCTGGGGCTGGCTACCTTACCGGTGCTTGGGCTTTACAACGCTTCGAAATTTGCGGTTGAGGGTTTAAGCGAAACGTTGTCGCAAGAGGTGAAGGGCTTCGGCATCAACATTACCCTAATTGAGCCTAACGGATTCTCAACCGATTGGTCGGGCGCGTCGGCTATACAAACCGAAGCTACAGATACTTATGCACCTGTTAAACAAGCTTTTTTTGAGGCCGCCACACCCGATAGCTGGGGCAAACCCGAAGCTACTGTTGACGCGGTATTGAAAGTAGTTGACAGCGCCAACCCGCCGCTGCGCCTGCTTTTGGGCAAAATTGCCTACCCGGCATTAAAAGAAACTTACCAGCAAAGGTTGGCCTTATGGGAAGAGTGGAAAGATGTTTCGGCAGATGCCCACGGCCACTAAAAAATAAATGACATTAACCCGATACGGCAAATGGCATTGGTGCTTAAATTAGCACGAATGCCATTTGTTCAATACATTCCTCATGAAGCACTACAAAAACTTAAGCGAATTGCACCGCGACAACGGATTTCCACCACCCGAGCACCCCTTAATCAGCATATACCAGTGTAACCAAACCTGTAGCATTGGCGACAGGGCCTTTACCTCCGATTTTTATATGATTGGCTTCAAGAAGCTTAAATCGGGCGTTATTAAATATGGCCGTACCCGCTATGATCATGATTGCGGCTCCATGATGTTTGTGAAACCAAGGCAGGTAATTGAGATGACGGGGCTTGAAATGGAAGAAAACGGCTTTTTAATTTTTGTGCATGAGGATTTTTTGGCCGGGCACATTCTGCATTCGGAAATTAAGGAATACCACTACTTTGATTACGAAACCAACGAGGCCCTGCACCTTTCGCCAAAGGAAGAGCAGGCCATTTGGGCGCTGTACGATGCCTTATCAACAGAATACCAAAACAACCAGGACGAGTTTAGCCGCGAGCTGATGCTAACCAACATTGGTGCCATGCTAAAATATGCCCAGCGCTTTTATAAGCGGCAATTTATAAACCGCACCAGCCTTTCGGGCAAAACGGTTTCTAAATTTAACGAGGCTCTTGGAGCCTATTTCAGCAAGGGCCTGTTACAAACTAAGGGGCTGCCATCTGTCAACCTGATGGCCGGGCAACTCAATTTATCAGCCCGGTACCTGAGCGACCTGCTGAAACAGGAAACCGGAAAAACGGCCATCGAGCTGATCCATATTTTTTTGATATCTGAAGCCAAAAATTTATTGATTGGGGCCGATCAAAGCGTGGCCGAAATTGCTTACCATTTGGGATTTGAAAACATGTCGTACTTTTCGCGCTTATTTAAGCAGGAAGTTGGCCTTAGCCCGATGCAATTTAAAAAGCAGCGTTTGAATTAGGTATTGCCGTTAAATTATACCAAACACTAATGCACGCCTATGGCGTGTTTGCCCTAATAAGTCGATGAAACGAATATAGGCCGCTTCTATCGGCTGTCAAAACACACGCTACAAGCTTGAGCCCACATTGGGAGTAAATTTAGCCTTACTCCCCAAGCGTTATTGCGCGCATTCAATCCGGCCGACCGGAAAAACAAGGATGACGTTTGAAACCTTGCACACCGGGCCGGATTTGCCCTGTGGTGGAAGGATCAGATCATCAAGCTAATACCCATAAAATAAGTTTAAGCAACATCTGTGCAAAGGTTTCAAAAAGCTCAAAGGTCGCTGTTCAAGTCATGTCGATGATTGACACCGACAAGATAATTTGCTATCTTAAAATGGTTTTAGCTAAAGGTCATCATACAACCTTTACCGGTGGTATTAAATTTTTAGTTATGCGTGAATGGCAAAAATAAATTTCCCCGTTCTCGGAGATGATAAGATCGGTTTGCGGTATAGACCATCCATGTCAACTTCGTTGGGGTGAATACTTCGTTGTCGACGAAACAAAATATTTAACTCTGCGGTAATTTACAACCCTTGTTAAAAGCGATACTTTGCAAAAGTGGATTATCGTTTTAACTATTAAGTTTTTCCTCCAATTAACACCAGGATAATCGGGTTAGATATAGTTCGAGCTTTTAATCAGCATGATGACCATTAGTGAATAAAAAAGTTGGGGCCGAATATGCTGCCGTGTTTTCAGTTAAGATTCTTCAAAGTTTTGGCCGAAACCTAAAATTTGTTTTGATATAGCCGATTTGAAAAATTAATATTGGGTTAATATTGAAAATGGCCCTTTGCAATTACTTTTGTTAAAATTTTGCGGGTTAGTTATGTCAAGAGCAATTCAGAATTTGCCAGATAAAGTATTATTAGCTAAGCACCGCAACGGGGAAAGAGGCGCATTTGATATTTTATTTAAGAGGTATTATCAATCACTATTTAATTACGCTTATAAGATTTTAGGGAATTTTGAAATTGCCGAGGAGCTAACAATGGATGTGTTGTTAAGGCTTTGGCAAAAGCAAAATGAAATCATATTAGAGGGTGACATACAACCGTACCTTAAACGTTCTGTTAAGAATGCAATATTCAATCATCACCGCAAAAAAATACTTGATACAATAACGATAGACGAATTTATACCTCAAATTATTCAGGCCCCCGGCGCCGCTGATGATACGCTTAAACACGACGACCTTCAAAAACTATATTTGAAAAAGCTGAGTGAACTAAGCCCCCAACGCCAGAAAGTTTTCAGAATGAGCAGAGAAGAAAACATGACCTATGCTCAAATTGCAAAAAAACTCGATCTTTCAGTAAACACAGTCGAAAATTATATGGTGGCTTCGCTTAACTTTTTTCGCAAGCATCTCAAGGAATATGCTGACCATATTGTCATTCTGATTATTGCATTGTTGTTTCCCTAACATCCCAGATAATTAGCCTTTAACATTTCATCTTTTAAGACTTGGAACTGCAAATTCGCTTTTGTGGCCTCGTTTGGTTTGTGCATTTATCTAAAATAGTTGGCACCTAAACCGCGCATTGTTTCTCCCCAAATTATTTTTTAAATTTTTTTTATTCAGGCGTAGGTGGTGCTTAACTAAAATGGTGTTTTTATGATGGAAGCACTATGATAATGGACTCAGAAAACAGCAATAAAATACTGATCAGGAAATACCTCAATCAACAATGCACTCCGCAGGAAATGGAGAAAGTTAAAAAATTGATGGGGCTTCCAAATGTACAAGAGCTGTTTGATGAGGTATTGGAAGAGAGTTGGACGGGCCTCACTCCCGAAGATCATACCGATCAGAGCCATCTCGATCAGCAATTGCGTAAATTCCATAAAAAAGCGGGTACTACTCAAATTTCAGATCATCAAGTGGAAACCCAATTACCTGTTGTAATCTGGTTACGCAAAAACCGCAGATTTCTTTCACATGCTGCAGTATGGCTTGTATTGACGATGAGTTGTATCGGTTACGGCATTATACGATACCGAAAAAGCCAGTTGATGGTTATGCGTGAGATGGCTAATCCGTACGGACAACGATCTGAAATTATTTTACCCGATAAATCTGAAGTCTTTTTAGGTGCAGGCAGTAAGCTTACCGTTCCGGAAAAATTTACTGGTGATTTACGGGAAGTCAAACTGGAGGGAGAGGCATTTTTCCAGGTAACTAAAAATCCGCTTAAGCCATTTGTTATTCACACCGGCACTGTACAAACCAGGGTGTTGGGCACATCATTCAAGATAGAGGCATTTAACAACAAACCGCTTGTAGTAGCCGTAGCAACGGGAAAGGTTAGGGTTGACCGTTATTGGGGCCACAACCATCAATCGCTTGCTATCCTTACGCCGGGGCAAACAGTAACTTATAACGAGGGAAAAAGCATATTAGGCACTATTGCAATTTATGATGTACTGTCATGGAAAGACGGCAGACAGGTGTTTAAAAACCGGCCGTTAAAAGATATAACAGATGTGCTTGAACGGTGGTATAATGTTAAGTTTCAATATCTAAACGTCAAAAAATCCACCGACCGTATCAGTATAGTCTTGCAATCAAAATCGCCCTTATTGGATGTAATGGATGTATTAAGCGCTACCGGTCACTTTAAGTATGTGATAAAGGGAAAAAAAGTCACTATTAATTAACCGCTTATTTCAGAAAGGATTGAGTATGTACTAACTATTACAAATAACATTCCCCACCAAAGGCGGGGAACGCATTTTACAAATAAACCGTGTGAATTTCCACGTCCTCCCGGTTTACAGCAAGCCGTATCCTGATGGATACGGGATTTAACAGATTATCGCCTTGCGGCGACTAACCCGTAATGTTCAAAAATATGCAAAAAGGATCAAAACGATATCCTTCAATACCATTTATTATGAAATGTTCTTTTATTGTTATCTCGGTACAGCTTATTTTCATGAGTATGCTGCTCGCCAGTAATGTAAAGAGCCAAAATCTTGATCAAAAAATAAACCTCCGGCTTCAAAACGTTTCTGTTGCCCAGGGCCTGTCAATAATTGGTGAACAAAGTAATACCCTGTTCTCATTCAGAGAACAATCTCTTCAGGATAATCTTAAAAAAGTAACACTGCTTGCCGACGGCATTACGGTTAAACAAGCTATTGAGCAATTGCTAAGTAACACAAATTTAGACTACAAAATAGTAAAAGGCTATATAGTTGTTGACATTAAAGCCGTGCCATTAAACATTACCGGTATTGTAGTTGATGAAAATAGTAAAGAGACCTTAATTGGTGTAAGTATTAGGCTTAAAAACGGCCTGTTAGCAACCTTGACCGATGTTAATGGACGTTTCCGCATTAAAGTTCCTGAGGAAGGTGCGGTACTTGTGGTTTCTTATATCGGGTATCAAACCAAAGAAATCAAAATAGATGCGGCCCATAAAGAACTGTCTATTAATCTAAAAAGATCTTCAACCCAACTGAGCGAGGTAACCGTACAGGCACGGAAGAGGGTTAATACTGAAGTAGCAGTTTTAGAAGAGCGTAAAAATGCCGCTATCATTCAGGACGGTATATCAGCCCAGCAGATCGAAAGAACAGGAAGTATAACCACTACCCAGGCTTTGCAAAAAGTGACCGGGGTAACCGTTACAGACGATAGGTACGTGGCCATTAGAGGATTGGGAGACAGGAGTGTGATCGGCGAATTGAACGGTGCGCGCCTGTCGTCGTCAGATCCCGACCGGAGCGCCATTCCTTTAGATCTTGTTCCGGCCGCCTTACTCGAAAACATCACGATCTACAAAACCGTAACGCCCGATAAACCGGCGGACGCATCAGCAGGTATTATCGAATTAAAAACCAAATCGGTGCCCGATGCTGAGATATTTGAAGTAACGGCCCAGTCTGGATTGAATTCCAATATTGGCATCAACGGCAATTATCATAGTTTTACGAATAGTGATATGGGCCCCTTTGGTACCAGGATCAATAATAAAAACCTGAGTAATGATTTTAAAGCGCTGGCTACTCAATATCCCGGTGGGGTAGATCAGATACAGGGCGTGATTGCTAACAGTAATCATACTAACGGGGGCAACCAGGAAGTGGCACGCATCAACACCATAATGCAAGGCTTTGATCCGGTGCTTACAACCCACCAAATTGCCGCGCCACTAAACCAGTTATATACCATAAGCTACGGTAATAGTTATAATGTTTTCAAAAAGCATACATTGGGGGTTATACTGGCAGGCAACTACTATAGTCGCACCACCGAGATCAGTAATGGCGATTTAACCCAGTATAGTATTTACCAGGGTGTAATTACCGGCAATCCGGATGTTTACAGTCCGCGTAACATACCCAATTACATTACCCCCAATAATTTAAACCTGGGTAAATACCAAACCTACAAAGAAAATACAGGTGTACAGACCCTTAATTATGGTGTACTGGGCGGGCTTACTTACCGTTTCTCTCCAAGGCACGAAATCAGTATGCAATATTTAGGCAGCTGGGGGGGCGAAACCGAAGCAACAAGTTTGAATGGAAGTTATGATTATGCCGCTTTGCCAGGTACAGTTGGTAGTACAGTATATTCATTAAAACAAACTTACCGTACTTTAAACACATTCGACTTGCAGGGCGAGCATAAATTTTTTAATGGTGAGTATTCTCCACGATTAAGTTACAATGCGTCAACCTCGAAGTCAACACAAAATAACCCCGATTATCGGTTCGTAAATTTAATTGATTATATGCCGCGTGCAGGCGGCATCGTTAATTCTGTTTATACGGCGCATTTATATGCCCTGGCCTCTGGGTATGTAAACGGATTTGGAGCCTTTGGTACAATTCAGGCCGATCCGAATGGCAGGCGCTGGCGTACCCTGGACGAAACCAACTATAATTATAAGGCCGATCTGTCCATACCGTTTAAGTTATTAGGCCTTCACCAGGAGTTTAAAACAGGGGTAAATTATCTTTTCAGGAAGCGCGATTACTCCGAGAATGTTTTATTTCTGCCTGGCTCCAATTATACTCCGGGTGCACAATCCCCGCTTTATTATACAGAGGGTAATCTTGACCGTTTAGTGAGCAACGACATTATCGGCACTAAACCCATACCCGCCGGCCAGAGCGAGGGTGCGGCACCCATACCGGGGTTTTTATATAACAGCCAAAAATCACCCAATAACTACAAAGGTTACTACGAAACGAACGCCCTTTATGCCATGTTGGATTTCAAAGTGACAAAAAAATTGCGTTTAAGCGGCGGTGTACGTTTTGAAGTAACCAATATCGGTTCATCGGTAGATACATCGGGCGTATTTATCGATCCTAAGGTTACCAATTTGCCGCCGGTATTTATTAACCCTAATGCCAATTATAAAACCCAATATGACCCGTATTACTCGGCTAATGCTACGTATACCCTAAACGGGGATATGAACTTCAGAGCAGCCTTCAATACCACGCTGGCCAGGCCCGAATTACGGGAGCTAACCAATGTTTTTGAGTTTGATGCCTTCCAGGGAGGTTTGGTAGTGGGTAACCCTAAGCTGGTAAATCAATCTGGCAAGAGTTTAGATTTTCGCTGGGAATGGTTTCCTGATAAAGGAGAAGTGTTTGCTGTATCTGTATTCGGCAAACAAATAAAAAACCAGCTGATCAAAGTATTTAATCTTAAAACCAATGGCCTCGCTGCAACTTACCCCGAGTTCCCGACCATACAGTTTCAAAATGACCCTAATACCGGCAAGGTATACGGTATCGAGTTAGAGGTAGTGAAAAACCTGGGGAACCTATGGGACCGGTTGCACAATATTTTCCTCGGTTCTAACTTATTGCTGGCGCAAAGCGATATCAAAAAATCGACCGAACGCTATGAAGCCAACCGCTCCCTCGATCGTTATACACCTAAAAACAGCCCCTTATTTGAGCAGGCCCCTTACTCCATCAACGCTTGGATAAATTACAATAACACCCGCTCAGGCACAGATCTTACAGTTACTTTTAATGAGATCGGTGAGCGTTTGGTGCAAATTAACTTAACCGGCGAACCCGATCTTTATACCCAGCCTGTACCTGTGCTTGATTTTATTTTCAGCCAGCGGCTTACCAAGCGCTTGCTGTTTAAAGGATACACTAAAAACATTCTAAACCCTGCTGTTAAAACGGTATATGCCGACCCCAACACCGGAGGCAAATGGTACGGCAACGAATACATTAACCGTAGTTACCATAAAGGCAGTGAAATAATGTTTGGTTTCACTTATAAACTCTATTAACGATGAATAAATTATTATCAGGTTACCAGCAAATAACCTATATTTTATTTTTTAGCCTGGCTATAATCATAGGTTTTGCCGGCTGTAAAAAAATAGCCCCCGATGTAGTAAAGGATAACCGCCTTGTTAAAGGCAGCCACCCGGCATCATCTTCCCGGATTGTTAATTTTTGGCTATATAGCCAGGTAAATGCCAACGGCGTGCAATTAACCGATTCGAGTTATTTGAGTAGCGATGTTAAATACACGGGCAAAGAATATTTTCCAAACAAGTTCGGGGTCGAAAACATCTGGCCTATCCCGCTGGATCTTCTTAAAGCTGATGGCACCATAGATCTGAAATTTGGATTCACCAAAGATCTGACGTCGCCTTACGTGGGTACCGTCGTTCCCCCTGCATTTTCGGTTAAGCCGGATGCTGCCAAGCCAATGGATTATTATCTGTTCGCTGCCGGTACTCGTTTTATTAGCGGTCAGCCGCCGCTCTACGCAGCCGTAGAACGATCCATAGTACCACCTTCAAAGCCCGGTTATTTTAAAGTAAGGATAGCCAATTTTTGCGAATCTATCCAAACATCACCGGCGCCGCTTGCATCGGCGCTTAAGGCAGGTGCAGTGCAGGAAGACCTGACCGGACCTATAACGCTCACTTATGCGGATGGCACTCCTGTTTCGCCTGCTACCACTAACATTACAACAACGCAAAGAACATCCGACTATATTGAACTCCCTTACGGTACCTATCAGTTTAGAATGCTTACGCCGAACGGAAGGCAGATACCGGGAGCAGGTACTTCCCTGGTAATCCATCCGCCTACGTCCGCTGTTGATGTGGGCAAAGCCCCGGCAAATACCACCACCAATTTGGTTTACGCGCCTATCAGAACTTACCAGCCAGGCGGTGTATACAGCCTTGTTGTTACGCCATACAATTTCAATTATTTATCAGATGCAACCAGTGTTTCGGCAGGTCTCTATCAAAACGCTTATCATGTAATTACCGATGTGAACGAGGAGCCCAATAACAGCTATTGCCGTTTACAAGGGGTGAATGCTCTATCAGGTAATGGTGCCGTTAGTTTCCGTTTAAACGGAAAAGAACTGGCAAGCCAGATAGCTTTCGGCCTGGCATCGCCTTACGGGGTTTACACAACCGGCGATTATAAGATTGAAGCCTTAAACGCATCGGGGCAGGTATTGGCCGCAGTTACCCAACCGCTTAGGGCTGCGCAAAACTATACGGCCTGGTTATATGGTGATACCAAAGGCAACGCTCAAATTTTACTGGTGCTTAACGATTTTACTGGTGATTTTCCGTTCAGCAAACGTTTTTATAATTTTTCGCCCGATGAACCCTATTTCACCTTTACACTTGCAAACGGGCAAATTTACAATGGTAGCGCTAATAACCTCACGCTGGGCACGGCAGGTTCGGCTATTAGCGGTTCGTACCTTCCTGATAACCCTGCCTATCAAATTTTTCCTTACCGTTCTACCCCTAATGCAGTTCCCGGAACCTGGGCTATGGACATTGCGGTGCTGAATAGCAGCAGCTTTGTAGCCAACAGTGCATTATACACAACACCCGGACGGTTGGTACCTAACAGCGAACCCGGATTTTACAGTGTTGCCCTTATCGGGCGGCTGGGTAATGCGGTGCCCGCAGATAAAGAAAGAATAATCGTAGTAAAACATAACCAATAATGAGCAGAAAAAACATTAACTATGGTGCCTGGCTTGTAGCTTTTAGCATCATGATAGCCATTGCGAGCTGTAAAAAGGTAGAGTACACTACCATCAACAATCCGGCGTATGTGCGGGTTTTTAACGATCTGAACTATACGCAAAATTATGCCGATAAGCTCGCTAAATACCCGGACCTCTGCATGATCATCAACCCGGTACTGGCCTCGGACGGTACACCAACCGGCGGTGATGTTATAGCCGATTTTTTGGATAAGCGGGCGCCTTATGCGCCGCCTTATCCATCGCATTCAGGTAACAGTACATCGTTGCAGAATCCCGAATATCCGAGTAAGGCCAATGTGCTGGTAGGGCCGATACTGAACGGGTTCGACCTGAGCAGCTGGGCTCAAATGCCATCGGGTAAATTAAGGTTCATGTTTTTTTATCGCCCGTACAACGAGATCCCTTTTTTCCAATTGGATAGGCAATTGCAACAAGATGTGTTGTTAGACACTACCCTTAATCTGGATGCTCAGGAAGTTTATACGCTCCATGTGTTGCAGAGGGATTATGTTACTAAAAAGAAGGGGGTTATTCTTAGAAAGGAAACATTTCAAAAGCTGCCCCTTGCCGATACGCTGGCTTACGTCAATTTTTATAATTATAGTTCCAAGGGTTATTGGCAGGCTGATGAAAGCCAGAAACCCACTGGTGGAGCTAATCTGCTTCGCTCATTTAAATCGGGCGTTAAAGATGAAATGAATATTTACATGAGCATTTATAACGGGCAGGTAACACCAGTTAACCCAACAAATTCTCCGGTAATTACGAATTACGACCGTAAATATATCGGCCGGTTGATACGGGATGCCGATGGCAGCCAGGTAAACCCTTATGTTAGTTTCCCCATATGGGTAGCGCCTAAAGCCGATAGTATTAAAACGGATATTTGGCAGCGTTTTGATTTTCTGGCCCCGGGTTTAGATATCATGAATACCCCTTACAGAACTGTCGGTACTAACGTCAATTATTCCACATATGGTAATTATGCAGCAGTGAACTGTTTACTAAACGGAACCTTAACAACTACCACGTTAACGGCTAATACTTATTTCCAGAACGCCACCATGGTACCAAATATGTTGGTCAACATAGCATCGGGCACTCTAAAATCAAAAACCTTTGCTACTATAAATACCATCGAAGTTATCAATAGCAATGTTTACCTCATGACGGTACAACGCAAATACCCGGCACCAACCTTTTAAGCGTAAAAAAAATTTAAAGCATTAAAACATGAAAATAAAACAAACAGTCGAACAATACACAGCGTATTTAGCGATCGTATTTTGCATGCTGCTTGCAGCCTGTAAACACGATAACTATAATATAAGTACACCCAACGACAACATACGGCCGGCAGCCGACTTTTTAAGAAATAATTTTGATTACAGCCTGTTTTATGCCGCCATTGATTATACCGGCCTTACCGAAACATTAAATGGCCCCGGGCCATTCACTGTACTGGCGCCTACCAACGCGGCATTCAATGCATTGGGTATTCAATTTCCAAGCGATTTTAAAAAGCTTAACCGCGATAGTTTGCGCCAGGCTATGGCTTACCATATTATTACCCGCGATTTAACAACAGCCAATATGCCGGTAAACGGGGTAGATGTACGCTATCAAACGCTTGCCGGCCCTAAATTGTACGAAACTTCTGCCAACCTGGGCCTAACAGGTACAGTGTATAATAAATATTATTTTGACGGCTGCCTTGCAAGCAGCACAAATATCCATTTAGCCAACGGTACTTTACATGCCCTTAGTAAAGTAATAAAACAATACCCGGGCAAAACCGTACAGGCCTGGCTGGCTGCCCGCCCCAATTACAGCATATTTGTATCCGGACTAAAAAAATTCGGCCTTTGGGATGAATTGGCAACTACAGGGCCCTTTACTATTTATGCACCCAATAATACAGTACTTATAGCTGCCGGCATAACCCAGGCCGCCGTTGACGCGTTGGACCCAACCAAATACAACGGACCGAGACTTTTTGGCGCCTATATTTTGTATAACAAATTTTATTTTTCTACCGACGTTAGCGAATTTGTAAGCATCAATAGTGACCTGTCCACTACATTCACCGTTAGGAATGACGATAGTATTTTTAAAATTGAGACCAATTATTTAACTCTATCTAATACAGCCGGTGGATGGTCCTACAAATTAAACCTCTATTCGTTTCCTGTTATAAATATGGATCATCTTTGCGACAATGGCATTGTGCATAATTGCGATGGTGCATTTGCGCGCCCTGCAGACGCCTTAAAACAATAATTTTTAGGAAATAACAAAGACAAATAAATATGAAAAACTTTAAATTATATATGATAGCTTGTTTGCTGGCCGTATTAGGTTTAGCAGGCTGCCAGAAACAGGAGTTTACACCGCCGCCCATAGGCGAAAAGGTACCTTACCAGGATACGTTGAACACAACCTGGCGGCAGGCACTGGCGCAATCTGATGCCAAACTGTTTTACCAGGCATGGCAACGCAGCCATATGGACTCGCTGATCAGAACGTTGAACACTACTGGGCAAGCTAAATTTACCGTACTGGCCCTAAGCGATGCCGCTTTACAGGCCGGTGGCTACGATGCGGCTAAAATACAGAGCATGCCCGTGCGGGACCTGGATACGTTGCTTACCTATTATACGCTGCGCGAAAGAATTACGCCGGCTACCTTGGCAGCAACGAACGAGAATTATATTGCTTACAGCCTTTTAACACGCGCGCCATTAAAGGTAACCTCAACTACCACGCTCAATACTGGCGCCACTTTTGTCCCTTATGTTTATAAGCAGTATCTGCAATTAAAAAATGGTAAAACATATGTAAACGGTAAAGTGGCTGGCAGCGGCAAATCAGCAACGGCAAAAGATGGGTGCATCTTTTTTTTGGATAACATGGTTTTTAAACCCACTAAAAATATACTCCAGATCATTCAAACCGATCCGCGGTTTAGCATGTTCCTGGCTATTTTAACCTATTCAGATCAATTGGCAAACGATACCATAACAAAAGTTGGCAGAGTGATGAATAACAGAGCCGTGCCGTTTGATAAAGAATTTAGCTGGACACCTAAATCCACCCAAAACTACGTTTACTTTACTACCGCCTTTTTACCTACCAACGACGCGTTTATAGCAGCAGGTTTTAACACACTTGATGATCTGAAAAAATTTGCCAGGCGCGGGAAGCCAACCATTGTAACAGGCACCGGAAATAACAAGACATTATACGGCTTTTATGCTATTGATTCTTTACTAACTTATCACTGTTATTGGGGAATGCGTTTATATAATACTGGCGCGATTTTTCCAGGTTCGCCTTATACCAGTGTTTATGGTGATTATAATGCTCCGGTTATGTACAGCAATATACTGGATAACAGCATAGTGCAAAACTATGTTATAATTAACAGCTTGGCTTATCCGCCGGCTACGGGCCCTAATTATACATACTACGTACCTTTTGATTTTTCGCGCAATGCCAGTGGTAATATACAGATGAGGGTAAAAGGCTCTGAAGCTACCCCCGCCACCATAACCGAGGCCGACATTTATACCCTGATGGGCCCCATCCACGCGGTGGACCATTTGCTTATTCCGAAAGGTTTTAAAATACGTTAAAAATGAGAACAGAAAAAAAATACTTCTTTACCCTTAATTTAAGATCTGCCTTTTTGTATATCCTAAGCTCATTGGTGTTGGCATCATGTACAAAAAGCGGTACTACAATTAAGGTGGATAACAATAGGATAACCTATGTATTGTTAGATAATTTTAATTTATCAATATTCAATACGGCACTCAAGCGGTCAGGGGGCGATATCCTGTTAAAGCAGGATGGCCCGTTCACCGTATTAGCGCCAACAAACGCGGCAGCAAACTCCAGTATTTTAACAGGTGATGTTACCACTGTTACACGTTATTCCTATTACCATATCTTAGACGGTGCACTTGACATTAATAAGCTTCCGTTAAAATTTAATCAGGATGTAAGTTCGCGCGGTAACAAGTTTTTGGTCACCCGCTGGATTAAGGGGGTGGACACGGTAGTAACGTTCAATGGGGTAAGGGTAATATCCAAAAACGTGAAGGCTTCCAATGGCTTGATCAATGTTTTAGCTAAAGTGCTTATACCTTACAATTATTCTACCTTAGGTGACGCACTTGCCGACGACCAGACTATGACCCTTTTTTATCAGGCAGTTGTTTCTGCAGGCATGCTCCCAACTATAAACGGCACAAGTAACTACACCATTTTTGCGCCAAATAACGCCGCAATGATCAATGCAGGATACACTACTCTGGATCAGATAAGTAAAACGGCCCCGGCAGTGTTACAACGATTGGTTAAAGCCCACATTGCAACCGACAGGCATTTTGTTTACGATTACATTTTGATTGCCGATGCTACAAATATTACCTCACAAACCATGCTTGACGGTACCGTTAATACGATTACATTGAAGCAAAATTCAACTGTAGCGGGGGGATATAGCGGTATCTGGATAAGAGGAAATTTAAACGGGGGGAATATAGAGATTGATAAAAGCGATATTATAGCCGGTAACGGTATATTGCATAGCATTCAGGAAACTTTAAAAAATTGATGGTAAGCAGCCATTGGTATTCAAGGGTGTTTATTAACACTCTTGAATAAATTTAAACAGAACGTACAATTATATGTCAGTATGCGCGATAAGCCCTTGCTCCGGGCCCGAATGTAAAACCTGACCTCATTCTTACATGGCTAACCGGTGTTAACGGCAGGCAGGCAAGGCACAGTTCGGACTTGTAATTAGCCATTAAATGGCCACCACACAATATCCTATATGGGACTTTAATTCAAAAAAAATTAAGCCCTAAGATTAAGCTCTGCGGGCTTTTCTGTAGTAAAATTTGTTAGTTTTATATTAAGAACTAAACACATATGACAAAGGAGGAATACAAGCAGAAATTTACTGATGAAGATGCAGTAGGTTGGCTTGCAATTGACCATGAATTTGAAAAACTTTATCCTAAACAAGAGCCTAAACATTATGGAACAGTAATTAAGTATATGCTTGGCGGCGAAGAGCCACTGGATGGGTTAAGCATTTATGAAAGTGCCAAACAAGCTAATCATTTCCACATTGTAAGTTACGGTTTTTCAGAATTGTATTATGATGAAGAAAGTGCAGGCGAAGAGTTTAGCAAATGGGGATTTGAGTTGACATTTCGTATCAAAAAAATAAATAGCGAAAAACCAGAAGATCAAATTTGGGCACTAAACTTAATGCAAAATTTAGCAAAGTATGTTTTCAAAAATAACAAATGGTTCGAAGAATACCATACCATTGATGCCAAAGGCCCCATCAGGCTTGATTATGATACCGATATTACAGCACTCGTATTTGTGAACGACCCAGAATTGAATGTTATAGAAACCGCGCATGGGCAAGTTCAGTTTTTGCAAATAGTTGGAATTTCAACAGAACAATATGAGGCGCTTAAACAATGTGAAACCCAAGGTGACCGAGCAGATTTTATTTCTCGATTAAAGATTGAAAATCCATTATTAATTACTGACCTCAATAATTAATATTGATCGTGTGCCTGTGAAATTGGTCTCCTTATAGCACTCAATCAAAGTAATCAACAAAGAAGGGGTATCGCTACCCGCGGGGTATACCTTTACCGGAAAGGCCAAGATTTAGCTGATGCCGGATTTTAACGGTACGGATTGGCCAATACCAATATTTTATTACCCTCAACTCTGAAACGGACACCCAGGGTGATCTTTAAAACTTCGAGCAAGTGGTTTAAATCTTTTGTTTTGGAAAAAGATCCTGACAGTTTCATATTTTGTATTGCCGAAGATGTAAAAACAACTTCCATATCGTAGTGCCTGGCAATTTTAGGTAAAACTGTTTGTAAACTTTCCTCGTTAAAAACGAATAAATCGTTTTTGGTTTGCCTTACATCTTTGGTATCATCTGTTAAACCGGATAGACTCTTTAACGGTATTTTTTGAACAGGTTTATGCAAATTGTAATAAATAAAACTTCCTGTAGTGAAGATAATAAATACCCAAAGTGTAGCAACTATCACCGTAGTGTACTTTTTTGATTTGAACATTGAGGAACCCTCGGTTTGATCCATAACGTTTTTTAGTATAAGGCAAACATAAATCGACGACGTTTAAAGTTAACTATTTTATAATAGTTACAAAAACGAAAGGTTAATATAGGGCGGTTATTAACTATTCAGGCGTGTTTGGTTTGGCATGAACCATTAGACTTTGAAGAACGAATTTGCCTAAGTAGAGATTGCTTCGTACCTCGCAGTGACGCTCGAAAAAAGGAGCTCGTGACAGTGATAATCAATTACATAAACCTATAATTGCGGGGAGAAACAACGAGCTTAAAAAGAGTTGATTACATTTCTAAATGCTGGTTAGGCCTGCCCTTCTTGCGTTAGTAATTGAAACGGATACCTGCCCTGTGGCTAAGGGTAGCGCAGTATGAGTGTAAAGTACGGGCCGGAGGCAACGCCCTGACATTTTACCCCAAGGCATTCAAATAACTGGCAGCCACTTGTTAAGAGACGCCAGTTATTTGAATTTATATTTTATTGTGCGAATGGCCTGCGCCGTTTACTCTTTAACAGTAGTTAAATCAAAATCGATGCCGCCAGGGTTGCCTGTTAGTTTACAGATCATCGGAAAATCCGGGTTATTCAATATCCATATTTCGGCTTTGCCGTTGGCGCTTACCGCATGGAAAACATCGGCATCTTTACTATTGATCTGGTAGGCGGTGGTGCTTGGTTTAACGGTAAATTTGATATTATTAAGGGCAAATGTTTGATTTTTAACAAGATCGGCCAGGGTGCTTTTTGAGATGAACATCAGCGTTTCATCGTCTTTAAATTGGGTATCCTGGTTGGGTGACGGTTCTTCCAAACGCATTTTGGTACCGCTCTCTAAAGCTTTAACAGGTATTAAAAAACTGCCGCTACCCAGGCCGGGCAGATTCCATTTAATTTTCATCGGCTCGTTTACGGAGATGATATTTAATGTTAACGGTATTTGCTGCCCGCTATTGGTAGCAATTACGTTGTAGTTTAATGCGCTGCCTACGCCTATTTTAGGTATAAATTTTTGAGCGTAAATTATATTGCCGCATACAAGCGCCAATGCCAGTAGTATTGTCTTCTTCATATGATAAATATAATCAAATTTATGGTATGATTATCCGCCAGGGGCGCCTGATAGTTTTTTTCCTGAGGTAAAGTTAAGCCAATGTTACCTAATATAATTGAGCGTAAGATCGGCGCCAAGGGTACCGTTTTTAGTTTTGCAGATGAGCGGAAAA
Source organism: Mucilaginibacter paludis DSM 18603 (assembly GCF_000166195.2). NCBI lineage: Bacteria > Pseudomonadati > Bacteroidota > Sphingobacteriia > Sphingobacteriales > Sphingobacteriaceae > Mucilaginibacter > Mucilaginibacter paludis. The sequence goes on along the minus strand of NZ_CM001403.1, from coordinate 6,494,188 downwards.
TCCGGGTTGTTTAATATCCACATTTCGTTTTTACCGTCAGCAGATATAGCATGCACCACATCAAGCTCTTTGTTATCAATTTTAATTGGCGATGTTTCGGCTTTTGTAACCGTGTATGTTAAATCGTCAAACTCCATGGTTTGGCTTTTAGCCATGCTTTTAAAGGCTGTTTTTGAGATGAAGGCCATGGTTTCGGCATCCGATAGTTTGGTTACCTCGTCGGGCTGGGGCGCTTGCATAAACATTTTTTTACCGTCTTCAAGGCTTTTGGCTGCCATTACATAGGTGCCTGTGCCGTATTTGGAAACCTCCCAGGTCATTTTTACTGAATCGGCAATGCTGTTTACGTTTAGCAGAAAGTTAATCTTTTCGCCGTTCATGGATATGGTATAGCCCATTTGTGTACCGGCATCAATTTTAGGAACGTATTTTTGAGCAAAAACACTAATGCCGCTTAACAAGGCAATGGCCAAAACGCTGATTTTTTTCATGCCTAAAATTCGGCAGTTGATATTAACTGGAAATTAAAACAATGTAAGCATTTTGAGGGGCGGGGAAGCGGGAAGCAAGAGAGGGGATGCAAGAAACAAGATGCAGGACGAAAAAACAGATGCATCTTCTTGCTTCCTGCTTCATGCTTCATGCCTCTTGCTTCTCGCTTCTAACTTACTGCACGCTAATCAAACTCAGGTCCATCCCCTGGGCGTTATCTTTGGTTTTACATATGAGCGGAAAATCGGGATTATTCAATATCCATATTTCGCCTTTGCCGTTAACTGCCACTACGCGTGTTACATCCCAATCGCGGTCTTTTAACCTAAAGCCCAAGCTATCATTTAGGGCCACCTTATATTTTAATCCATCGTACTCAAAAGTTTGATTTTTTAACATATCATTGTAGGCATCTTTAGATATGCAGGCAAAGGTTTGATAGTCGGGCAGCTTGGTTATCACATCGGGTTCGCGAGTATTGGTTTTGGTGCCTTTACCGCTTTGCAGGGCTTTGGCGGTCATTTCAAAAGTACCGGAGCCATAGCCGTCAATATTCCAGTCGAATTTTGTGGGGTTACCCAGGCTGTTAAAGGTGAGCACCAGGGGCGCGTCCTGGCCGTTTTGAGTTAAAGTATAATTTATAACAGAATTGGCCTTAATTTTAGGATTCAGCTTTTTTTGAGCGAAAACAGCGGTGCCAAGTACCAGTAACAACATTGAAAGCGATATTTTTTTCATCGATAATTGATTGTGATTTAGTAGTATAGACAGTTTATGAATCAAAAAGTTCAATTTGTAGCCGGATTATTATCCGGCATTGTTTTACCTGCCCTTGCCTGGCTTATTTTTGATGTTGTATTTAAAAACGCTGTCCTGTTGAATAAACCGGCCATCCCTTATTTAGCATGTATAGCTATTAATTTACTGGTTTTGCGTTACTTTATACGTCATGGCAAACCCTCGGTTGGCTACGGTTTAATGACTACAACTTTTGTAATAGCCATTATGATATTTAAATTAAAAGTTTAATATGCGATATTACCTTGTTGCCGGCGAAGCCTCCGGAGATTTGCACGGCTCCAACCTGATGAAGGCGCTTAAAGAACGCGATGCGCAAGCCAGTTTCAGGTATTTTGGGGGCGACCTGATGAAAGCCGAAGGCGGCGATCTGGTGAAGCATTATGCAGACATGGCCTTTATGGGTTTTGTAGAGGTGGTGATGAACCTGCGTACCATTTTAAACAATATGAAGGCTTGCAAGCAGGATATTTTAGCCTGGCAACCAGACGTGCTGATATTGATTGATTTCCCCGGCTTTAACCTAAAGATAGCCGATTTTGCTAAGGCCAACGGTTTATTGGTTTGCTACTACATATCGCCGAAGGTATGGGCCTGGAACCAAAAACGGGTATTAAAAATTAAGCGGATAGTCGATCATCTGTTTTGCATACTGCCCTTTGAGGTTGAGTTTTATCAAAAATGGGGTATGCAGGTTGACTATGTGGGCAACCCTTTGTTAGATGCTGTTTCGGCATTTAAACCGGATGCCAGCGCTGTAGCTAACCACAACCTGTCGGGCAAGCCCATCATAGCCCTTTTACCTGGTAGCCGCAAGCAAGAGATAAGCCACCTGCTGCCCCATATGCTTGCCGTAGCCGCGCATTTTAAGCAGTACCAGTTTGTAATTGCGGGAGCACCATCGTTTGAGCTGGCGTTTTACCAACAGTTTATGACAGCAGAACAGGTACCTGTATTGTTTAACAATACCTACAATTTATTAAACAATGCCCGGGCGGCTATTGTAGCCTCGGGCACGGCCACTCTGGAGACAGCCCTTTTTCATGTACCGCAAATGGTGGTTTATAAGGGCAACCCGGTATCTATCGGTATAGCGCGTATGGTTATCAGAATCCGGTTTATATCGCTGGTGAATTTAATTATGGATAAGCTGGTAGTGAAAGAGTTGATACAGGCCGATTATACTACCGCAACCGCCGCCGCCGAACTAAACTTGTTACTGAACGACGAAGCTTATCGCGCCGCGATGCTAAAAAACTATGATGAACTGGATGTACGGATGGGTAAGCCAGGGGCATCGGCAAAAACTGCCGCTTTGATTATTAAATATGCTACTGTTAAGTCAAGAGTACTTAGTCCGGAGTGTTGAGTTAAAATTGCTGGTTTAAGTATTAATGCCTTTGGGTAAACGACAGCCCACATTTTATTATTGACCTACAAAACAATAAACCCCGGCTTGTGAGCCAGGATTAATGTTTCACCAGGTAGATGGTGATGTTAGAATAGGTAGATGTGTATAATAGTTAGGCAGCCGATAAGCTGTCTGTTTTGATCCCTTGCTGTATATTATTGATAAATTTAGCCTGCGAAGCGCGGATGGCACTTAAATCTTCCATTAAAAGTCTTTTCAACTCATTGTCGAAACGGTCAACTAATTTGCTTACTGAGGTTGGCTTGTAGGTTTTCATTTTATTGTGTTTGATGGTTGAATATTTTTATTAACTACTGTTTCTTTTCCTTATCGATATGATCCTTCTCAGTCAGGTTATCTTTTCTGCGTTTGGCTTCTTCGTATAAGCGCTCAATCTGTTCCTTATCGCGGCTATCGCTTGCGGCCTCGGGGTTTAAAGGTTCTTCCCACTCTTTTTCTGCTTCGTTTTCCGGATCATGGTTAGCTACTATCATCATGCTATATATGTTTTGTGCTTGATGAGCATTATGCCAATCAAATGCCAAAGCTGGCCAGTCCTGTTAAATTTTATTAATAAACACCACGGCGGTGGTTGAAGCCGTTTAAATACGGCACCAATAGCCTCGGGGTATAGCGCGGTTTAGCAAAACAGTTTGCTAAATGCTACAAACTGTCGGGTATCACGGTCATACCAACGTAAAATAGAGCTACAGGAATTGTAAAGAAACACCGGGTTTAAACAGTAGAGTTGGGTGAAATCCTATTTACTCTTAATCACTATCGCATTAATCATCTCGTCCAAATCTTCAGCACTTTGTTTAATCATCGGGAAATAGATCTTCTGTATATCTTCCAGGTTTTCTGTCTCCATAATTTGCACCAGGCCTAAAATATTGGCCAGGGGTCGCCTCACCAGGTGCGATTGGCTGTAACCGATCTCTTCCAGCTGCTGGTCCTGTTTTTTAATGATCTGTCCGGCTTCCGTTAAGCTGTCGTTTAGCCTGTCCAGGGTCTTCAGCTGCTTTTCCTTCTGCTCGTTAATATTGGTGCACGATCCGAACCATAGGGTAAGCCTTCCGCTGATATCTTTATACGGCACGGCGCGTATCAGGTACCAGTAATAGGCCCCGCCTGCGGCTTTAATCTGAATCTCGACCTCAAATGTGGTGTTAAATTTTAACGATTCCTCCCATCGTTTGATCATTTTATCGCGCCCTAACGGGTGAAATAACCTGAGGAGGATAAAATTATTCAATTTTTCGGCCCGGAGCCGAAACTCCTGGTAAAAGCGCTCGTTTACAAAGTTAATGGTACCATCCTGCAAGGCTGTCCAGATAATGTTAGGTATCATATGGCAAAGCGTTTCAAACCTGCGCTTGCCTTCCTCTGCCTCTTTTTTTGCTGTCATCAACTCAGCTTCGAGCTTTTTCCGGTCGGTAATCTTAATCAGTATCGCATTAATAACATCGGTATTCCCCCCGGCAGATTTTGTCGTTATGGCATTGCACAAAACCGGAAAGGATCCGTTTTGACTTAACACATCAAAGTTAATTTCGTTAACACTCCCCTCGCGCAGCAACAAAGGCATAATTACCATTTGATAATATAGCCTGCTGCCCACACTGAGCAGGTTATTAAATTTTTGTTTATAAAGCACCTCCTCCTTTTCCAGCCTCAACCAGTTGAGCAATGTTCTGTTAATGCTGATGATGGTTCCGTCGTTGTAAAATGACAGGTAACCGCAGGGGATATTGTCATATAAAAATTCGGTACTTACCATTTTGATACTTTAGCCATCCCTAACAAGGGTTAGTTTTGTATGTACTCCCTGATCGCTTTAATCACTTCAACAGGAGCACTCAAATGAGGGCAATGGCCTGATGCATCAAGTTCTTTTACCGTATTTTCTGGAGTATTCTCATTAATGTATTTCACTGCAGCTGGTGTCGCCAATATATCTTCGTCACATATCAGCGATAGGCTGGGTACATTAACGTGGGGTAAAAAACGCCGGTTGTCCGACAAAAATGTGGCCCTTGCAAAGTTGCGCGCCACTTCGGGGTCGTAAATAATCCAGTCTGCGGTATAACCCTCGCCCAGTTCGGGCCTGTCGGGGTTGCCTATCACCGCAGGCGCCATGGCCCTCGCCCAGCCCTGGTAGTTGTTATCCATCACATCAAAAAGCGAGTCCAGCTCAGCTGGGTTTAGCCCCCCTGCATAATCACCATCGTTAATATAGCAGGCCGAAGGGCCTAAAAATACCAGCTTCTTAAAAAGGCCAGGTTTCTCCAACGATGCCAGCATGCCCACCATGCTGCTAACGCAGTGCCCTACAAAAATGGCATCTTTTAAGTTGAGCGCTTCGGCTATATCCAGCACATCGCTGGCGTATCCGTTCAGGTTGTGATATTTGGCTTTATCATATGCAGATTGGTCCGACTGGCCCGACCCAACAAAATCAAAAAGAACAACCTTATAATCGGGCGCAAAAGCTTCATAAATATATCGCCATGCATTTTGGTCGGCCCCGTAACCGTGGGCAAAAATAATGGCGTTCTGGCCTTCGCCAAATACTTTTACATTGTTTCGTTTTAAAACATCTATATCCATTGTTATTGGTTAAATATAATCACCTTCAACATTGTTCTACAGGGCACAGGTCAGGCTGCCGACCTTAAAATCACCTGCAACTAATGGGCCACGCAAATCACCATAGGCATAAATACCTGCTTATAAAGATAAGCATATTTAAAAGTTAAACCACAAAAAAACCCTTTCAGTTACATGGCTTACACCTTTACGGTATCATAACATCAAACATATGCGCTTTCACCTTTATATTTTATCAATTTTTAAGCCAGGCTAATCCCTTGTATTTCAAGTTTTATTTTTATTTTAACACGTACCTGTTTATTGGCTTAATTTTTATGGCTAACCAATAAACCTCAGAATATTTTTTTTTCATGAAAATAGCAACTTATAACGTAAACGGTGTTAATGGCCGCCTGCCAGTGCTACTCCGCTGGCTTAATCAAACAACGCCTGATGTGGTTTGTTTGCAGGAGCTCAAGGCCCCGCAAGAAAAATTTCCGGAGCAGGCCATAGCCGATGCCGGCTACCAGGCCATTTGGCACGGGCAAAAAAGCTGGAACGGCGTAGCTATATTAACCCGCAACCTGCAAATTAAAGAAATTGGCCGCGCCCTGCCCGGCGACCCGGAAGATATGCACAGCCGCTATATTGAGGCCGTAGTTAACGGCATCCATATCGGTTGCCTTTACCTGCCCAACGGCAACCCCGCCCCCGGGCCTAAATTTGATTATAAGCTGCAATGGTTTGAAAGGCTTAAAAGCCACGCCGCCAGCTTGCTGGCAGCAGGCACACCAGTAGTATTAACCGGCGATTATAATGTAATGCCTACCGAGCTGGATGTGTACAAACCCGAGCGTTGGCTTGATGATGCCTTGTTCAGGCCCGAAACAAGAGCCGCCTTTAAGGATCTGGTTGACCAGGGTTGGACAGACGCCATCAGGAAACTTTATCCCAGCCAAAAGATATATACCTTTTGGGATTACTTTCGCGACGCCTACGGCCGCGATGCCGGTTTACGCATAGATCATTTTTTGCTTAGCCCCCAACTGGACGGCCGCCTGCTTGCCGCCGGGGTTGACCGCAATGTACGCGGCTGGGAAAAAACAAGCGACCATGCACCCGTTTGGATTGAACTGGCGGATTGATAGGTTTGCATGGAACTTAACTTTATTAAGGTAACATTTTTTTGTCTGGCAACAAACATATGGGTTCCCTTTGCCTAACAATTTATGCTAAACAAATCGCAATAAGGCCGTTGCCTGCGGCCCGCGCTTTCCGCTCATACTGCGCGGGCCTTAGCCACATTGGCCGGTATCCGCTACTATCGCTAACGGAAACGATGAGTTTTACTGGAAGTGTTCACTAATTTTTCATAATCCGAAACCGGCACTTAATTGCAATGCGGCCACAAACCAACTGAATGGGTATTATACCTATTTACTTAATAAAATAACAACACAACCTGATAAACCTTAACGATTAAGTACAAGCAACCAATCATCAACCAGCTTACCTACATTCAAAACCCTTTTCGTTCTATGAACATTACTTAAATTTTGCTAATATTGAATTTACTAATATTAACTGCATGGCATTTAGGTTTAAAGTTTTGCACGTATGGCAAAAAACGTTGGGCTTAGCTGACGAAATCAACAAGCTAACCAAATCATTTCCAATAGACAACCTCAAAGTAATTGCTCCCCCAATAATGCTCGTGGCCAACGCTACCGTACCTGGTGAAGCTAAAGGCTTAAATGGCCAAACTAAAGCAGGTTTGGAACAATTTCTCAGAACATGCGCTCAAATCGGCAATAGATCATAGGCCAAAATATAAGATACAATCAGTCACCATGAATCATGCTCTACCAAATATAACATCCATTACAACTAAATAACAAACGCATCTATGTCGCCAGCAATACTCCTCTCCTTTATTATCGGTTACTTTTTAGTACTTATCCTCATCTCCTACCTCACATCCAGAAAATCGTCTGACAACGATACGTTTTTCGTAGCCAACCGTAATTCAAAATGGTACCTGGTAGCCTTCGGGATGATAGGTACCGCCTTAAGCGGGGTAACCTTTATATCTGTACCCGGAAAAGTTGGCGCGCCCACCGGCGATCAGTTTGAGTATTTTCAGTTTGTGTTGGGTAACGCTGCCGGGTTTATTGTAATAGCAACCGTATTGCTGCCGCTATATTACCGCTTAAAACTAACCTCCATCTACAGCTATATTGAGGGTGCGCTGGGCACCTGGAGTTATAAAACGGCGGCAGGGATATTTTTAATCAGCCGGGTTATAGGCTCGGCGTTCCGTTTATACCTGGTGGTTATTGTGCTGCAAAAATTTATTTTTGATAGTTACCATGTACCTTTTGCGGTTACGGTGCTCATCTGCTTGTTGCTCATCTGGTCGTACACATATAAAGGCGGGTTAAAAACCATTATTATTACCGATAGTTTGCAAACATTTTTCCTGGTATCGTCGGTTTTCTTATCTATCTACTTTATATGCCGCAGCCTGAACATGAATGTTTTTGAGGCTGCCGATGCCATTAAAAACAGCAGTTACTCGAAAATATTTTTCTTTAACGATCTTTTAGCCAATAAATTCCATTTTGGCAAGCAGTTTATGGGGGGCTTGTTTATTACCATTGCCATGGTGGGTTTGGATCAGGATCTGATGCAGAAAAACCTAAGCTGCAAAAACATCGGCGAAGCACAAAAAAATATGTTCAGTTTTACCGGCGTTTTTGTAATTATCAATATCTTTTTTTTAAGCGTAGGTGCCTTGCTGTATATGTACGCCCAAAAGTATGGTATAACCGTACCCAAAACTGACTACCTATATCCTACCCTCGCTTTAAATTACCTGGGCCTTGTGCCGGCTGTGGTGTTTATGTTTGGCTTAACGGCTGCTACCTTCGCTACTACCGATTCGGCATTGACGGCGTTGACAACATCATTTTGCGTTGACTTTTTAAATTTCAACAAAAGCGAAAACGTGAATAGCAAGGCCATGGTAAGGGCCCGGCACCTGGTACACATTGCCTTTTCGGGGCTCATGTTTTTAACCATCATTATTTTTAACGCCATTAATAACGATGCCGTAGTAAGCGCCATATTCAAAGTCGCCTCGTATACTTACGGCCCGCTACTCGGCCTATATTCGTTTGGCCTATTTGTAAGCCGCAGACAGGTAGAGGATAAACTGGTACCGTTTATTTGTTTGATATCGCCCGCTGTGTGCTACTTTTTAAGCCTGAATTCAAAAACATTATTCGGCGGATACGTATTTGATAACGAATTGATCATTATTAACGGGTTGATCACCTTTGTGGGGCTCTGGATAACATCAAGCAGGAAGAAGGAGTTGGTTGCTGGTTAGTTATTTGGAAGATATTCGTGAACTACAAACACCGCTCGATCACCAGGGACTATGGACCATGGACTATCGACTATTGACCATGGACCATAAATAACATCCGCTAATTCTCAACCAAAACAACTATATTTACACCCTTTTGTGAAGAAATATGACAAGTGAAGAAAAAATCAGACACGCGTTTGAGAATAAGAACTGGCAGGAAATTAAGGTAACTGATAGCTGGCAGATATTTAAGATAATGGCCGAGTTTGTTGACGGCTTTGAGAAGATGGCCAAAATTGGCCCCTGTGTTTCCATATTCGGGTCGGCACGCACCAAAAACGAGAACCCTTATTATAAAATGTCGGAAACCGCAGCACGTTTATTAACCGAACGTGGTTATGGCGTTATATCCGGCGGTGGTCCCGGCATTATGGAAGCTGCCAATAAAGGCGCTTACGAGGCTGGCGGTAAATCGGTAGGTTTAAATATTGAGTTGCCTTTTGAGCAGTTCCACAATAAATATATCGACAGGGATAAACTGATGGAGTTTGATTACTTTTTTGTACGTAAGGTAATGTTTATGAAATACTCGCAAGGCTTTATAATCCTGCCCGGCGGCTTCGGCACCATGGATGAATCGTTTGAGGCTATTACGCTGATCCAAACCGGTAAAATTGCCCGTTTCCCTATCGTTTTTGTAGGCACCGACTATTGGGGCGGTTTATTTAAGTGGGTTGAAGATAAAATGCTGAATGCCGAAAACAACATCAAGGCCGACGATCTGAACTTGTACCGTGTAGTTGATACTGCCGAAGAAGCAGTTGAGCATATCTTCAGGTTCTATGATAAATATGTACTGAAACCGAATTTTTAATCAACAATATGTATTCAAAATAGCCATTGCCCAAATACGGCAATGGCTATTTTGTTTTACTTAAGCTCCGCTACAGCCTTAGCTTTTGCAACATAAGGCGTTGCAGCTATATCCACCATACTTGAAACTTCGTCTACCAAAGCATCGGCTGATCCGGCGAAACCAATTACCTTAAACCTGATATTACCATCTTTATCGATCACGAATTTAGTAGGTATGCCACTTACTTTATAGGCGCTAACCACTTTCGATTGTCTGCCATCACTTCCTTTTTCGTCAATGAGCACCTGCATATCGTTATACTTGTTATCGGCCACAAACTTCTTCACCCCGGTAATAAAATCCGCATCAGTTTCCCAGGTATCAATAAACAAGAATACAACACCGGGATTGTTTTTATATTTATTTACAGCCATTTGCATGGCTGGTAATGATGCCTTACACGGGCCGCACCAGGTGGCCCAAAAATCAACTATCACTACCTTACCCTTTAAATCCTGCAGGGCAATTGTTTTTCCATCTAAATCCTTAATTGTAAAAATAGGCGCAGGTTCATTAATAGCTTGTTTAGCTATAGCCTCACGGTTTTTTGCCGTAGCTTGCTCGGTCAGTGCAGCCAGGTATTCATCATAGCCCGCATCGCTGCCTTTCACTTTAACATATTCGTTTTTTAGTTCGCTCCTTACATCCTTTGAGCCTTTTCCAGTTTTTACCAATGTTTCAAAAATATCCATCGCTTCCCGGTTGCTGCCCAAAGCAGCCACTATCAAAGCATAGTGCTCACTTACTTCAGGGCCTTTAGAAATTTCGTAAACGGGCTTCTGGTAAGCAAGCGCTTCCTGGTATTTCCCCTGCTTGTACAATATAAACGCATAGGTGTCGGCGTAAATGCGATAAGTTTGGTTGGCAGCCTTATTCCAGGCAGTCAGGGTATAAGCCTGCGGTTTGTTTTGCGTCAGATTTTTCCGATCGTTATCGGCCATATCCAATGCTTGTTTAGACAATTGCTCAGCCTTAACCAGATCGGTTCCCTTTTGAGCCATCTCGTACGCAACGCTGTTTAACATAGGTGCCAACCTCTTTTTGTCAGTTATCTGCCCGGCATAAACATCAAATTGACTATACATCCCACCTTGCACATAAGCCGATGCCAGCATCAATTTCATATCATCAATTCCAATCAACCCTCTGGCAGATTGCTCTGCAGTATATTTTTTGGTGTAGGCATCGTATAAACGTTGCTTTTTTTCGACATCCTTCTCTTTATAAAAAGCAAGGGTGGCATCATTCATCACCAGCGCTCCATCCGGGAATTTATTTTTGATAACTGTTGTCATAGAATCCGACTGGGACCGTTTGTTTAAAAGCGCAAAGTAAGATTGTACCTTCATGAGGTCCCTTTCGTTATTGCTTTTTAGCAAAAGGGCAATTTCTTGTTCAATTTGCTGGTCAACACCGGGCCTTTTGGTTAATATTAAATAACGATAATAACTCAACTTGTAAGAATTTTCGTTTTCAGGATAAAGCGCAAATTCTTTTTCATACATTTTAATGACTTCAGAAGTATCTTTTTTGATGCCGGTATAATAATTACCTAAACTGCCATAAAAGGTAGCTTCGGCTGCGTATGCGCCAGATACCGGTTTACCGTCTTTATATACCGGCCATATAAATCCTTTCTGGTCGTTTTTATCTTTTTCAGTTCCTTTATAAAACTTAAAAAAGAAAGCTTTTGTATCCGCCGGAATTTGAATTTTACCTATCCACCCGGTGCCTTCACGTTTCATATCAATATCCTCAACCGCCGTACCTTTACCCATATAATAAATTTCTGCCGCTATAGCGTCCTTACCTGTTAATGGAGAACCCTCGGGGTTATAAGTAAAAGTAATGGTTTGGCCCGCGGCAGGCCTATTGTTTGATAGCGACAGGCGGTTATCCTGCGCGGTGGCGTATTGCAGGGCAAACAGCCCCGGCAAGGCGCAAAGCATGGCGATGAATTTCATAGGTAACTAAGTTTATAGTTAAATATACTACTTTATTGATCATAAACAAATTATAATTTATTAATATTTTAAAGATTGATATTTGATCATTCTTATTTATTTTGCAAGCATGGATCAACCAGTTAAAACAAAGCGCCCGGCGGCGTTGGGTTTCATTTTTATCACGTTGCTTATTGATGTTACGGGTTTCGGAATCATCATACCCGTTTTCCCCAAACTAATCCAGCACCTGGTTCATGGCGACCTGAGCACAGCTGCCCGGTACGGAGGCTACCTTACCGTTGCCTATGCCGTTATGCAATTTTTATTTGCACCGGTAATTGGCAACCTGAGCGACAAGTACGGTCGCCGCCCGGTTTTGCTCGGATCACTTTTAGGGTTCGGGGTGGATTATCTTTTTCTGGCCTTTGCCCCTACCATCTGGTGGCTGTTTCTGGGCCGTGTTATTGCCGGCATCACCGGGGCAAGCTTTACCACGGCTACCGCCTATATAGCTGATATCAGCACAAACGAAAACCGTGCGCAAAACTTTGGCATGGTGGGCGCCGCCTTTGGCATGGGCTTTATTATAGGCCCTGTTTTGGGTGGCGTTTTAGGAAACTACAGTACGCAACTGCCGTTTATAGCGGCCTCGGCCCTGGCCTTGTTAAATGCCCTGTACGGGTATTTTGTGTTGCCAGAATCGCTGCCTGCGGATAAGAGGCGAAAATTTGAGCTAAGCCGCGCTAACCCGATAGGCTCGTTGGTGCAATTGGGCAGATATCCGGCTGTTTTAGGTTTAATTACCTCGTACGTGCTTATTTACCTGGCAGCGCAATCCGTACAAACCGTATGGACATTTTATACGATGGAGAAATTTAACTGGAGCGAAGCCTGGGTTGGCTATTCGTTAGGTTTTATCGGCTTGCTGGTTGGGGCCGTACAAGGTGGGCTTACCCGCTTAGTTATCCCGAAGCTGGGTAACCAGCGAAGCGTTACCTTGGGCTTATTACTCTACAGCATCGGCCTGATCTTGTTTGCTTTTGCCAGTAAAAGCTGGATGATGTTTGCATTTTCTATCCCCTATTGCCTGGGCGGTATTGCCGGACCGGCTTTGCAGGGCATTATTACGGCCGAAGTACCGGCTAACGAGCAGGGCGAGCTGCAAGGAGGCCTAACCAGCTTGGTAAGCCTTACCTCTATTGCGGGGCCGTTTATCATGACTACCCTTTTTGCTTATTTCACGGGCAAAAATGCGCCGCTGCAATTTCCGGGGGCTCCATTTATGCTGGGGGCTATTTGTATGCTTTTAGCCACCGTTTTTGCCGTACGCAGTTTTAAACGGAATATTGCTTAATGCCTATTTTAAACCAGGCAACTTAACTGCGTTTCGCAAGTAATCAGTACCTTTGCGGGCCGCTTTACAAGGGGCCTTATGAAACAGCTTTATACCAAATACAAACCTCATTACCGCGATAATTTAAGCCTGGCCATACCGGTTGTGATATCACAACTGGGCCACATGCTGGTGCAAACGTCGGATAGCGTGATTATCGGCCATTTTGCAGGCACCACGGCCCTGGCTGCAGTTTCGCTGGCTGGCAGTGTTTTTATGGTGATCCTGGTAACTGGCCTGGGTATATCTTACGCCATAACGCCTTTAATAGCTCAGGCTAACGGCCGTAAAAATTACAGCGAATGCGGGCAACTGCTTTTTAACAGCCTGCTTATTAACCTGTTTACTGCCCTTGTACTTTTTGGGGTGGTGTACTTTGGCTCGCGGCTCGCGCTCGATAACCTGAACCAGGCGCCCGAAGTGATTACCCTGGCTAAGCCTTTTTTGTTGTTGCTGGGAGTATCAATCGTCCCCCTGATGATATTTAATACCTTTAAGCAATTTGCAGAGGGGCTTGGCTTTACCAAACAGGCCATGAAGATCTCCATCTGGGGAAACCTGCTTAATATTTTCCTCGGGATAATTTTTGTAAAGGGCATGTTTGGCATTACACCAATGGGGGTACGCGGGGTTGGGTACAGCACCCTGATTGACCGTTGTGTGATGGCCACGGTAATGAGCCTCTACGTTTTAAGATCGGCCCGTTTTAAGGTTTATTTAAAAGATTTTGCCCTGCGCAGCTTTAGCCGTGTGCGCAGCTGGCAGTTGTTGCGATTGGGCGCTCCGGTTGCCATGCAATATACCTTCGAGATCAGCGCTTTTGCAGGCGCCAATATTTTGATAGGAACCATCAGCGCCGTTGATCAGGCGGCCCACCAGGTAGCCATCAGCCTGGCCTCCATCACCTACATGATGGCCAGCGGCCTGTCGTCGGCAGCGGCCATTAAATCGGGCAATAACTTTGGCGCCAAAAATTTTGCGGGCCTAAGGCTCTCGGCCATATCAAGCTACCACATTGTATTAGGCTTTATGTCGGTAACGGCACTGATCTTTATGTTTGGTAACCATATTTTACCCTGGATCTACACCTCCGACCAACAGGTAATTCAGGTAGCCGCGCAGTTACTTATCCTGGCCGCCATATTCCAGTTGTTTGATGGGGCGCAGGTTGTAGGGCTCGGCATTTTACGCGGCATGGGCGATGTAAACTACCCTACCCTCATCACCTTTCTGGCTTATTGGGTACTGGGTTTACCTTTTGGCTATTGGTTGGGCTTCCACCTGCACTTAGGCGCAATTGGCGTTTGGTGCGGCCTGGTGCTGGGCCTCGGGGTAGCATCGTTACTGCTGTTTGCACGGTTCCAGGTGATTAGTAAGCGGATTAGCCTGTAGTCCATGGTCGATCTATAGTCCATGGTCGATAGACCATAGACCATGGTTTTGGCTTTCGGGGTAGGCTATGGTCGCTAAAAACTTAAACTGCGGGGCTATATAGTCCATGGTCGATAGTCCATAGACCATGGTTTGGGCTTTCGGCATACTATGGTCGATGATCCCATGGCCACTGAAAACTTATTTAACTTGTATATAGGCTATCGACTTTTTACCGTGGACTATGGACTATCGACCATGGACCACTCATGGGCCATCGACTTTTTACCATGGACTATGGTCTATCGACCATGGACCACTCATGGGCCATCGACTTTTTACCATGGACTATGGTCTATCGACCATGGACTACTCATGAGCCATCGACTTTTTACCATGGTCTATGGACTATCGACCATGGACTACTCATGGGCTATCGACTTTTTACCATGGACTATGGTCTATCGACCATGGACTACCCATGTGCCATCGACTTTTTACCATGGTCTATGGTCTATCGACCATGGACCACTCATGGGCCATCGACTTTTTACCATGGACTATGGTCTATCGACCATGGACTACCCATGTGCCATCGACTTTTTACCATGGTCTATGGTCTATCGACCATGGACTACCACCTCCCCCCTCAAAAATAAAGTTCATCCGCTACTTTAAAAGTATTGCAGTGCGCTTCTACAATATCTTTAATTTGCGGTGAGTAACCGCCGCCCATACTTACCTGGACGGGGATTCTATTTTGCATGCATTGCTCAAAAACAAAACGGTCGCGGGCTTTGCAGGCCTCTTTGCTCAGGGCGAGTTTGCCTAATTTATCACTTTCTAAAACATCAACTCCGGCCAGGTAAAATATAAAATCGGGCTTTTGCTGTTCGATTAATTGGGGAAGGGTATTTTTGAGGAGGCTTAAAAACTGATCATCCGAAGTACCATCGGGCAAGGGTAAGTCCAGGTCTGATTTTTCCTTACGGGATGGGAAATTGTTGGCGCCATGCATCGAGAAAGTGAATACACGGCTTTCGTTTTCAAAGATCTGCGCCGTGCCGTTCCCCTGATGTACATCTAAATCGACAATTAAAACGGAGGTTGCTAATTTTTCTGCCAGCAGATAGTTGGCAGCAATGGCCTGATCGTTCAGCATACAAAAACCCTCGCCCCAATTGCTACCCGCATGATGCGTTCCTCCGGCTACATTAAAGGCGACACCATGTTCAAAGGCAAAATAACAGCCGTCAATAGTACCTTTAGCAATCCGCACTTCCCGCTCCACTAAACGGGCAGATAAGGGAAAACCGATACGCCTTTGCTCTTTAGCAGACAAGGTTAAATCGCGAAGTTGCTCCCAATAATCTTTTTGGTGACTGAGCAGGATAGTAGCTTCATCAACAGCATCCGGCGAAAATAAATTATCGCTGGTGATAACCCCTTCGTGCAATAGCTGCTGCGGTATCAGTTCATACTTCAGCATCGGAAAACGGTGCCCCTCGGGAAGCGGATGTGCATAAATTGGATGGTAAGCTATTTTCAGCATAAAGCTTTTTTAAACAACGTGTTTTCAAACACAAACAAAATACATCATATCCCCGGTAAAAAATCGATATTAAACCAGATGCCCGGTTAAATTTAAGGTTACTTTTGCCCCTTGTGAATGTATTCAAATCCTGCTCGACAATAGTTGTCGGTGGGGACACCGACAAGGGGAGTAAGGACAAAATGACAACGGAATGCGCTTGCAGAAGCCGCCTCACCCGTTGTCGGTGTCCCCACCGACAATAATGCAAAACATGCGCAAAGATACTTGTCGGTGGGGACACCGACAAGGAGAGAGGGTGGGGATGTCGACAAGGGCAAGAAGGTTACTCTGCAAAAAACTGAGTGACGCTCCCAGCCAAAAGCTTTCCGGCTAAATAAACATCTTCAAACGAATTGTATAAGGGTATCGGGCTCAGGCGGATCACATCCGGCTCGCGCCAGTCGCCCAAAACACCGCCTTCAACCAGTTGATCAAATATCGCTTTACCGTTATCACAGACAATGGATAGCTGGCAGCCGCGCTCATTTTCATTTTTAGGGGTGATGATTTTAAACAACTGCTTTTGATGCGCCGTGTTGATCCCTTCTATCAGATATTCCAGGTAGCCGGTAAGCAATTTGCTCTTTTTACGAAGTGGCTCAATGTAACCAGCTTTTTCAAACACATTTAAAGACGCTTTATGGGCCGCCATTAAGAGCAACGGACTGCAACTCACTTGCCAACCTTCCGCGCCTTCCTGAGGCTTAAAACCAGGCTTCATTTCAAAACGCTTATCCTCCCTGTATCCCCACCATCCGGCAAAACGGTTCAGCTCCTTATTTCCAAAATGTTTTTCGTGAATAAAAGCACCGCTGATGCCGCCCGGACTTGAGTTCATGTACTTGTAAGAGCACCAACAGGCAAAGTCGACCTGCCAGTGATGGAGCTGTAGCGGAACGTTGCCTGCGGCGTGTGCCAAATCAAAACCTGCGTATGCCCCAACCTGGTGCGCCGCCTGGGTAATCTGCTCCAGGTCATAAAACTGCCCGGTATAATAATTAATCCCACCAAACAGCACCAGGGCCAAGTCATCTGCATGATCATGAATCGTCCTGATGATATCCTCAGTCCGCAAGGTATCTTCTCCCGCCCGCGGAAATACTTCGATAATGGCGTCGTCAGGTTGATAGCCATGAAAATGTACCTGGCTCTCGATGGCGTACTGGTCTGAAGGGAAGGCACCGCCCTCCATCAGTATTTTATATTTTTTTGCTGTGGGCCTGTAAAAGCTAACCAGTAAAAAATGAAGATTTACGGTGAGGGTATTCATGGCTACTACCTCGGTATTCAGGGCACCCACTATGGCCGCTAAAGGTTCTGTTAATTTTTTGTGGTAATGCATCCAGGGGCTATCCCCTTCAAACCAACCTTCAACGGCTAAGCTACCCCAGTTGCTTAACTGCTCAGCAATTACGCCGGCAGTAGCTTTGGGCTGCAAGCCAAGTGAATTACCGCAGAGGTAAATCATATCCCGACCGTGATGCTGGGGGATGATAAATTCGTTTCTAAAACCGGCAAGATTATCTTGCTCATCTAATTCGCGTGCAAAGGCTAAAGTATTTTGATAATTCATTGCCCCAATGATACGAAATTAGGATATTCTGCAAAAATGGATTACGCCATGTAGCATACCGGGGTATGCAATTTGCAGCTTAATTGGTACGGCCTGATAGCTAACCAGAGATCAGCTACCTACCTCCCCGACCAATTACTTATTGGGTTTGCTTACGTAAGGATTGCCCTTTACAAACAAGCGGTAAGGTAACAAGGCATCTTCGGCGGCGTAACTTACGCCAACTCTGGGCACGGCTTTGATCTCATCGTTGCTAAAGGATAGCCCGCGGTCTTCAATCCAGATCACGTCGCCCTGTAAATCAAAACCGTTTATTTTGCGGGATATGCCGAGGGCTTTAGCAACCGAGCCTGGCCCGGCTGTGATATTGGGCTTGAGCATCGGCATATCGCGCCTCAACAGCATTTCTTCAATACCATCGGTAGGTACAATAGCGCGGATGAGCACCGCGTGGGGCTTGCCTTCGCCTGAGGTTACGATGTTAAACATTTCGTGAATGCCGTAACACAGGTAAACGTAACTGACGCCGCCATGCATAAACATGGTTTCGGTACGTGGCGTCCGCCTGTTGCCGTAGGCATGCGATGCTTTATCGATAACCCCATTGTAAGCTTCGGCCTCAACAATATAGCCACCGGTGACCATACCGTCAATTTTAGTGAACAGGTACTTGCCCAACAAATTGCGGGTGATGGCTAACACATCGCCATGGGTATAAAAATCGACAGGCAATTTCATGATTGCAGGATCCCCCTGATTAAGCCGCTAATCTCAGCCGCGCGTACGTACACCATCAGGTGATCACCTTTGGGTACAACAATGGCGTCTTTAATTTTGCGTTGGTGAAATACCAGGTCGGCTTCGCCGATAATATGATTGATTTTTGATGAAACCGGATTGCCGCTCCAATCCAATACGGCGTGCATGGCCCAGGTTAAAAATTCCGCGTCGGAATCTTTGAGCATCGAACTAAAAATCTGCCCACCTTCGCTACCCGGCCGCTGCCCAAAAACAGGCATCAACACCAGGCCGATTGTCTTAGCCAATTTACCCGATACCAACACCTGAGCAGCCCGGCTTCTGAAAAATTTAAAATACCGGGGAGCCTCATGCGCCGACTTAATGCTTGAGATGATAATGGCATGCTTTAACTGCACCTGCCTGGCCACCTCCACGGTAAGCATGCCGCCCAGAGATACGCCGATAACGCTCGATTGAGGCACGATGCCAAACTCTCTGATCAGCCTTGCTGCATAAGTGGCTAAGGTATCGTGCGGGCCCGGCTTTATCCAGGGTATGGCCACCACATCAAACCCGGAAAGATCCAGCTTACTGAAGAGCCGCTCATCGGCACCCAAGCCGGAAATTAAAAACAATTTAGACATGGAATTTGATTAGCCTTACCACCCGTTCAAGATACAGCGCATCCGTCTGGTCAAATTGATCAAGTTCCTCGCTGTCCACATCTAATACCCCTACCACCTGATCTTGATCATAGAGCGGCACCACAATCTCCGACCGCGACAGGGAACTGCAAGCGATATGTCCGGGAAAAGCATCCACATCAGGCACCACCAAAGTTTGGGCTTGTTGCCAGGCTGCCCCGCAAACGCCCTTGCCTTTGGCTATCCGGGTACAAGCCACCGGGCCCTGAAATGGCCCTAAAACCAGCTCGCCGTTTTTAACCAGGTAAAACCCCACCCAAAACCATTTGAACTGCTCCTTTAAAGCCGCGCAAACATTAGCCAGGTTAGCTACCAGGTCGGCCTCGCCCTGAAGCAGGGCTTCAATTTGAGGGATGAGTGATTGATATTGCTCCGCTTTGGTAGCGGAAGTAAGGATGGTTAAATCGTCTGCCATAAAACAAAAATAAGAAAATGCTTCAATGTGCAGATGTGAGAATGTGCAGATGAGTAAATGGAGAAAAATGTGAGAATGTTAGAATGGGCAGATGAGATAATGTGAGGGGGATGTGCTAAATAGAGAAGATGAGCGAATGTGCAGGTGTGCAGATATGCAAAAAATGAGAGGAGGTTGGGCCAGTGCGAAAATTTGCAGCTGGGAATATGGCAGGTCGGAGATTCAGCGCCCACTTTACCCATTGATAAAAATTTGCACATCTACCATTTGTACATATGCGCATTTACAAATCTGCACATCGAACAGATTTGCACATTGAAAGCATTTATCAACAAACACAAGCTTATCCGCTTTTAATTTTTTACTTAGCTTTTAATGATAGTTAGTTTAACCATTATCCGTTACCGAAAGGCGCTTGTGCCAGCTGCCTTGATGGCCATGGCCTTGCACCGCCTGCCGATGTTTTTTTGCCGGGGATGCACCTTTTGGAAATTATTAGGTTGCGGACATAATGGCACATTTGACCTGCAACCTGATTGGCAACAATGGGGGCTATTAGCAGTATGGAACGAGCGAGAAGACTTTGATCACTTTTATAAAAAATCATTCGTATCCAGTTGGTGGCGGATGCTTGCTTACGAGCAATGGACAGTACTTTGCGAGCCCCTGCAAAGCCACGGAAAATGGGACGGACAAGAGCCATTCGGGACACCGAATACCACCGGTTACAACGGGCCCATAGCTGTGCTTACCCGAGCAACTATTCATTTGAACAAGGTAAAAAATTTCTGGTCGAACGTGGACGACGCTGCCGAATTATTAACCAGCTCGCCAGGCTATATCACTTCGATCGGTATCGGTGAGGCGCCGGTCTATAAGCAGGCAACTTTCTCTATCTGGGAGAATTTAGAGGCAGTAAAAAACTATGCTTACCGCTCGCCAAAACATGCTGAAGTGATCAAAAAAACGCGAGAAGAAAACTGGTACAAAGAGGAGCTATTCGCCCGGTTTAAACCCGTGGAAACATGGGGAACCATCAACGGCAAAAATCTATTGAAAGACATCGTTAAATAAATTTAATAACATGAGAATAATTGCAGAACTACCGCATCCCGAATTTAAAATATCAATTATGTCGATGAACCAAAAATTCATCATCAAACTGGAACAAGGTTCGCTTGAACAAATTTATAAGATACCGGAAATGGACTTAACCGACGGAGTGAATAGCGTATTTGAGTTGCTGGACGATGCGTTTTTAAAGACTGTGGGCGAACGGTTTCTAACGATGAGAAGGGACTTTAAAGACAGCTTTTACAGGTATAACTATTAGTTTATTAATAAAACGACAACTAACTAATTATCAATAAATTAAACACAAAAAAACAACCAAACAAAATTAAATTTGGCTACAATCAAGTTCTACACACCACCACTCCTTTAAATCTCATTAATTTATTTAAGTAAAATAATATAATTTTCTGATTATCAATTAAATATAAAACCGTACCAAATATAATTTTGCGCTTAAAAACGACCTAAAACGCATCCTTCAGTACTATTCGTACCTATTTAAACAAGTTACTTGATTAGCTAAAGCTACTAAATATATCCCTTTAAAAAGCAAGATGATCGTAGGTGATAAGGCTCAATAAATAAATGGCCGCTGGGGTTAATATTTAAGCGGCTCCTTACTCCAATTTTTATATTTTGTATACTATTTCCAGAAACAATAGCCTCCCACCCCCAGCCTTAGCATACCGTTAGAAAAACCAATAAAGAGGAGGTTAACACGACAATCAAAGAAAAATTTCTGGCTTTAAAAAAATCAGGTCATATAAAACGACTATGAATTTCCATTTAAATATTGAGTTTTATGGCCCGAAAAAAACTGCCAACGTGTACAACAATCAGGATAGCTTGAATTAAGTATGAAAGATTTCTCCTGCTTTTTAAGAACGAAAATTTGCAGTTTAACTACGTTGTAAGCCGATTTTAAATAGCTAAAAAATATCGTTCAGGCCAAGGTCACCTTTATAAAAATGGAGGTCAAGGGTTATTATTTTTAAATAATTAGCCAAACTTGAGTAGCATATTGCACCCATAAAACAATGCTAAAAAGAATGTAAATTAGAATTTATTTCTGATGAAAGATTTTAAAAAAAATTAAATGTCTTTTTTTTCAACTTGTTATCTATGATAAAATAATTACTTTACAAAACCAAAATCAATTTTTATTAATAAAAAGAAACATCAAATAAGCAGTTAAATCTTGAAATAAAAGTAAAATAAAAGTAAAATAGCATGATAGAAAATGTAAATCATATCACCAAAAATTATATTTTTTTACGATAACTAAATAAAAAAAAACACATCATGAAACATGACAAAATAGCATTTATTTTTTAATTAATTAAAATGAATTCATTTGATAAATCAAAATTAAACACCAAAAAAAGCATGGTTTTAAAAGCCAAATTTTTAATAAATATAGTTTTTAGTTAGCAAATTTTATTTTTTTAAACGTCTCCATCTTACCCAAAGATCGTATATCTGTAAAGACATCATCCAAATTTTATCCACATTTAAGTGAGTTAAAATCAGATTAGATAACAAAATTTATTTCTGGTTTAATTGAATTAATTTCAATTTTATCGCATAATAACAACTTAAATTAAGCCTAAAATCAAATTTAGATTATTTACAAATGAATACATGAGTACCTATTATACGCTTATGTATAAGGGATAAAAAAACACAACCACAACTACTCTGTTTAAATCTTTGGATATATAATTGGATAATTTAAAGAGCATTTATTCCATTTAAATTGATACTTAGGTATGTGATCGGACATAAAAAAGGCCGCGTCACCTGCTTAGTGACCGGCCTCAAATTTTTATAATACCCCCTACTGAACCTTGCTACTTTAGTTATATTTTAATCCAAGTTTATGATTAGTGTAGTCAAGCATATACTCGTTGTTCAGAAAGTACTCAAGGCTAATGATGGATACGTTACTTCCAGATGATGATGGATTTTCAACGTAGGTTAAGTTTTCGGTAGCACTTACGCTGTAACTATAATTAAAATTAAAAGTTGTTGTTATGGATACCGCTGTGCTGGTAGGTAGCAAAGTCATGGTACTGGCTGCTGTTTTATCTTCCAGATAAGTGTATGGCTCGGTGCCTGTATCGAATACGGTGTACGCCGACGATACCGATTTACTACCGTAAGTAAAGCCTGCTGGTACAGTAACTGAATAGCCGTAACCGGCATATTGACTAAGCGTGTGCATGGTGAAGCCGGAAGAAGAGCTAAGGTCTGACGAGGTAAGCCCAAGTGTAAGTACATCTGCCACAAAGGTGCCATTTAACGAAAAATTATTTGTTCCTAAGGCAGCCATTTTAAAGCCCTTAGTCAGGCCGGTTCCAGGGTCAAAATAACTAAACGGACTGGTTATATAGGCGCCATTATTAAACGTTACATCATATTCGGAATTAACGCCAAAAATATCGAACGTGCCTGTACTCTCCATCTTGCCGGCACTATTGGTACCCTTATAGTATAAAAAGAAAGGCAACCGTTTTACGGTAATACTGCCGCCGTGATCGCCAACGGTTACTGATGCATAAGCCAGATTTCCGTATACTGTTTCTAAAGTACTTTTATCGGCTCCATACTGAATTGTTGAGGTTTGATTGGTTATAGTAATGCCATTAACTACTGTAGAATCACCGGTAAAATTGAACCCTGTACTTGTGATCATGGATGCAGGCAGAATTTCGTGCGCATCAATCACCATACCTCCAGACCCGGTATCAAATATCAAGTACTGGTTTACCGTTTGAGTACCTATTTTAGGAACAGCAATAAAAAGCAATTTGTAAATAGATGAGTCGGCCTCATACAGGCCAATTTTGGTAGGTGTAGCGGTGGTTACAGTTGGTGTTACCGAACCGCCCGAACTATCCTTTTTACAGGAAGGCAATGCAAATAATACACAAAGGCTTAGGATTGCCGAAGAATAGCGGATATTTTTTTTCATAAGTAATATTTACAGTAATTTATGTACGTGCTTACGGTAGCGCCCCAATATCTATTGGATTAGTTAATGGCGACATCGTTGCGGGAAGGCCTCTTATCGATTCAAAAACTTCCGAAACGGGGCGTTAAATACAACTTGTTTAGCATTATTGTTTATGGTGATGGTGGCTAATGCGGTGTCTTTTGAAATGAACGGCCCGGTTGCGGATCATCTGTGCAAAAAGGGCATTGCAACTAAAGGATAATAGGAGTACGACTGATGTTAATTTAAAAATTTTCATAAATATGGTTGGTTTAACAAGTACAAGTTTAGCTTAAATAAAGCGATTTCGTTTCGGGTATATAGAAATTCGCATTTTAATCTCTACATACAAAATAAAGTTGTGTAAATGAAAACGAGATGAAGTAAAACGATAATACCCATCTCCATTGTACGTTGGTTGCTGCTAAACTGCCAATGAAAGCGTATCCAAACCAGGTGGTATCATAAAGTCCCACTGAAGCGCCTCGATATATGATATAAATTTACCCATTCAGGCCACCCAATTTGCTCCCATCACCTATCCGGCATAATTTAGTTTGCTGATTATTTATTCTGTTTTTTGCCCCAACATTTTAACAACCTCCATGTTTTTTGTATCTAAAACAAGGTTCACCGGCTTCTGTAACGCTGTTGAAAAGGCACGGTAATAACACAGGTTCAGTATCCGCTTACCGAATTGAATATTCTTTAACTCATCGGCATAGGTTTTGAAAAACAAATAATTGATAAACGAAGAAGGATCGTTACGGTTTAAATTAAAATCGGCGCTAATAGCGCTCAGAAAAAACTGACCGCTGATAAACTTAATACCACCGCTTTGCTTATCAACAGCAACCAGAAATAAGTGTCCCGGGTTAATACCTGATAGCGTCATCATAATCTTATCCTTATTCTGAAACTGCATACCATTCATCGTAATACGGTAAACATCGTAAGTATTGATAGGATAAACTAAGTCGGTTTTTTCAATCACCATCCCCATACGGGCGTCCGCATCGGGTAACACACTCTCATAAAAAAAATGATCTGTTGCCGAAAACGGTCTATCACCAGCATTGGCTAACACATGTTTAATTTGGTAAGCAGCGATATTTTTATAAACCTTATTGTAAATGAAGGTATCGATATGGTTCAGATCATCAAATTGGGCGTATGCGTATTGACCAATAAAGAGCAATAAAAACAGAGCCGCATTTTTTTTCATAATTAAACTTCCATCTCTGGTAAATTTAATAATTAAGAGGTTAATAATCAATAGCAAATTCAATTTTCAGCTGCTGTGTCCTCTTGATTGACTAACTTATAAACGCACCGCAGATACATCTCAACCTGCTTGTAATTACAATACTGCTATTTTTATCATGACCTTTATTCAAAAATTGCTTAAAGATCCCACCTAAACCCTCCCGGCGCCTCACCGGAGGGCATTTGGCGGGGCTTTGGTATGCACAAGCGCTGGTAAATTAACATCACGCCGTTAAAATCTTAGTGCACAGCGCATATCAAAACCCGACGTTAAAAGTTAAAAGGCAGCTTTATTTTGAGTAAACGGCATTAATTCCTGATATAAATTGACCGGGCGTTTCGTTAGGAAAGCCGTCCCAGGTTTTCACAACCTTTCCATTTTCGTCTACCAATAATGTGTATGGAAATTTGCCCTCTGGGTTATATTGATCGGCTAAAGCTTCGTTCAATTTTGTTTGTTCCTTGCTCAATTGATTTTTCTTCTGCCGAGGAAAATCGGCCCTGACCAGCACCAGGTGATCTGCAGCATAGCTTTCAAATTCGGCTGTTGCCAATATCTCTTTACGTAAGCGGATGCAGGGTCCGCACAAGTCAGACCCTGAAAAATTAATCAATATCAGCTTATGTTTTTGAGATGCTTCCTTTTTTGCTTCGTTAAAGTCTCCCAGCCAGGTAACAGAAGGGGCAATGATTAATAAACAGATAATAGATAATACCTTCATAAAAACTATTGATCAATATTTTATTTAAAACTAAAACTGGCCGATATGACATCAGAGGCCAGGCCGGTAGTTTGCGAGTAATGGCCGTACCGTATTTCCATATCGTGCAGATTTTGCCACCCTAAAACACCCTTGGGGGGCGCTATCCGGATACCGGCCCCAAAAAAGCTGCTCTGAAATTTAGAATAGGCGTAATTGCTGGTATAATACTCCTCGCTTACGGTATGTACGCCATAAGGAGCAAAATATTTTGCCGCCGACTGGGTATAATACCGGTAGAAAGGCGATATAGAAAAGAACGGCGATATTTTATAAGGCACTTCCAGATTAATCGTATTGGAATTAGTGCCCCAATTATCAGTATAATAACGATAATAAGAGCGGATGATCAAATTATCACCCATAAAATAATTGAGCCTGAAACCTAAAGGCAATTTAAACCTCGACGAGGGTAAATGCTCGATGGTATCTTTCCCAGTGGTGAAATAAACCCGGTGAAAAGGCAGGCTCAGATAACCATCCTGGCCAACTACATCCAACAGAAACATCATTTGCAACCTCGAATTGATCATCTGCGAGTAAGACAGCGAAGCTGTATAGGTATTACGCGGACTTGAGGGGATGCTCGCTTCGGAACTGCCGCCCGAACTGCTGCTGCCGCTTGCGCTGGTTACAATTGTTGTTGTAGTGGATACTGTAGTTTTTGGAACAAACTCGGATGGGTAAATCAGCGTTACCTGGTCAAAATACCCCTGTAGCTTGGCATTGAATTCGCCGTTTTTGCTGGGGGTTTTCAATGAGAAATGAACATCCGCGCCAAACGATTTATAATTGTATTCGGTAGAATAATAGGTACCTATCCCAAAACTATTGCCGGTATGTGCTTTTTCAATAGTCCAATCAAACGATGGGTAAATGCGGCTGCCCCCGGTTTTAGAAGCCCCGGTGGTTGATACAAAAGCAGCCGAAGCCGATGTATGATGATCAACACCAAGAGCCGCCGAAATGGTATTTTTATTATTGTTATTGCCAAACCAAACCAATTTAAGCTCTATCCCGTTAGCAAAATCAGTTACCTTTTCGGTACCTATACCACCCGTAATAGGCGAGTGGTTGCCATCCTGCGTATAATAGCTGGACACGATGTTAACCTCATCCAAACGTAAACGCCGGGGATCGTAATCGCTACTATCCTGAACGGGAGTATATAAACTAACTACCGGCCTGGTAAAAGCGGTATCCCTGCTGGTATTTTTCAATTGGGCCTGAGTACTTAAACGGCAAATAAAAGTAAACCCGATAACAGATAAATATATCTTTTTCATTTACCTGTAATTAATTGCAACCGCAGCCACCACCAGTTTTACCGCCGTTAGCACCAGAAGCACTTTCGCGGTAAGATTGAAAATTCATTTCATTTTTTTCAACCCTACGGTTGCCTAATACCATTTCAGAGTCGTTAAGCCGGCTCTTTTGGTATTCTTTCAGATGCGTACACGACGTAACTCCTAAAGCTAATATCATACAGGCCAATAGTTTAATCACTTGCTTTTTCATTCAGGGGGTTATTTTATGTTAATGTTTTTAGACGTGTATAGTCTGTTATCGTCGTCAATAATTACAGCCTCTATGCCATTAATCTGGTTAACCATATCAAGGCCGGCGTTAATCCCCATAATCATTACCGGTGTAGCCATGGCGTCGGCAATCTCCGCATTGGTTGTAATAATGGTTACACTTTTAATACCGGTAACGGGCAGGCCTGTACGGGGGCTGATGGTATGCGAATATTTTTTACCGCCAATCATCACAAATTTTTCGTAGTTACCAGATGTGGCTACCGCCATATCAGTAATGTTCATGTATGAAAATATATCGTGTGATGAATCTGGATTTGCTATACCCAAAGTCCATTTTTTTCCATCAGGCTGTACGCCCCAGGTAGTTAAATCGCCGGAGGCATTTACCACACCGCTTATAACACCCTGTTGTTGCATAATTTGCTTTGCGCGTTCTGCTGCATACCCCTTCCCTATCCCACCAAAACCTATCCGCATTCCGGCTTCACGTAAAAAAACCGAGCATTCGTGCTCATTGAGAATGATATTTTTAAAATTGATTAACCGCACCATTTTTTGCGCGGTATCCCTGTCGGGAAGAGAAGTCATCTTTTGATCAAAGTTCCACAACCGTTTGTCGATGGATCCATAGGTAATATCGAAGGCTCCCTGGGTGAGTTCGGATATGCGAATGGAACGCCGGATAAGGCCGAAGGTTTCGGCGCTTACCTTAACCGGAGCAATCCCGGCCTGCTGGTTAATTTGATTGGTTTCACTATCGTCGCTAAATGTAGTGAGCAACTTTTCTATCCGTTTTATTTCGTTGATACCGGCCTCTATCCTATCGTTGGCCCAACTTTCATTATCGGCAACAACACTCAGCTCAAAATGGTTACCCATCAGTTTACAGCTTCGTTTAAAAATAAGGCGGCCTGGCATCATTGTTCTATTAGGGATTGCTTACAAATAATCTATCATAACGATTATTTGCTTACATAACAATATTACACTTAGATTATGAAGATAAGATGAAATTAAAGCTATTTACACCGCTATCAATCACGTTATTATAAGCCTTCTTTCTTCGTGATTCCTAATTTTTTGTAAGCTCTAAAAAATGTATATTTTTAGGGCTGGTATGGAAGAAAAAAACAACAAGAAAACGATTTGGGCGTGGTGCATGTTCGACTGGGCCAATCAATCGTATAATATGGTTATTACCTCAACTATATTTCCGGCTTATTTCGTAGCTGTTACCGCGAATGCCAAAACGCACGACATGGTTTCGTTTTTCGGGCATCAATATGTTAACACGGTGCTGTCAAACTACATATTAGGCTTGTCTTACCTCATTGTAGTTGCAATTCTGCCCATCCTTACTTCAATTGCCGATTATCGTGGCAACAAAAAACTTTACTTGCAATTATTTACCTGGTTGGGCAGCCTGGCCTGTGCAGGCCTCTACTTTTTTAAACCCGGAAGTGCGCTTGAAATACCCATGATCTGTTTTGGCTTGGCTTCCATTGGCTACTGCGGTGGCTTTGTTTTTTACAATTCGTACCTGCCGCAAATAGCCACCGTTGACCAACAGGACGCCGTAAGCGCCAAAGGCTTTATTTATGGTTATGTAGGCAGTATAGTGGTGCAATTAATTTGTTTCCTGGTGGTTTTAAAGCCCGAATATTTTGGCATTAAGGATGATTCGTTACCGGCGCGCATATCGTTCCTGATTGTATTTTTTTGGTGGATTGGGTTTAGCTTTATAGCTTTCAAATTATTGCCTAAAGGCGTACCCAATGCCGGATCACATAATTACAACGTATTTACCGGAGGGTTTAAAGAACTGGCCAAAGTGTTCGGTAAAATCAGGAAGATGCCTTTGTTGAAACGTTTTCTTTCTGCTTTCTTTTTCTATTCGGTAGGTGTACAAACCATTTTGCTGGTTGCCGCCAACTTTGCCGCCAAGGAGCTACACATGCCCGATGACTCGCTGATCTCGATCATCCTTGTTATACAGGTTGTTGCCGTGCCAGGCGCCATGATAACGGCCGCGGCATCTTCAAAATATGGTAATGCCAAAACCCTGGCAGGCCTGGTCGCTGTTTGGACATCACTTTGCTTAACTTTTTATTTTATTTCCAGTTCGCAACAATTTTATGTTGCTGCGGTAATTGTTGGTGTGGTAATGGGCGGCGTTCAGTCATTATCGCGATCCACCTATTCAAAATATCTTCCCGAAAACATTCCGGATACAGCATCTTATTTCAGTTTTTACGATGTTACCGAAAAACTTTCTATTGTGGTGGGGTTGTTTTGCTTTGGATATGTAGAATCACTCACCCATGAAATGCGCGATTCGGCACTGGCGCTTGATTGCTTTTTCGCTGTAGGTCTGGTGCTACTGATCGCGCTTGTGATTGCCGAGAATAAAACAGCAAGGGTTGCTGCTTCTATAAAAGGCTAAGAATTTTTATCAATAGAAGCCAAAGGCTGCCAAATTAAAAGCCAAAAAACAATGGTATGATCGGGGCTTCTTACCATCAAAAAGCTAAATGTAATGCAGTACTTTTCGATACAATTCATCGGGTAAAAAGGGCTTAACCATAATGTCATCTATCCCTGCCTCCTTCACCTTTAGCTGTATCTCGCCTGGCAGATTAGCGGTTAGCGCAATAATGGGGATGCTTATACCTTGTGCCCTGATATTCCGGGCAGATTCATAACCATCCATTACAGGCATATGTAAATCCATTAATACCAATTGATGTTTACTAATATCCAGTTTATTCAGGGCTTCCAAACCATTGGCAGCTACATCAATATCTGCGCCCCAGCGTTGCAAAAACTTTTGGGCTACCAGCACATTCATCGGGTTATCTTCAACCAATAAAATATGTATGCCGGTAAAAGGCTTGTTATCTTCTTTGGGCAAATTATCCTCTTTTTTTAGCTGCTCAACAGTTTTTATACTTTTCAAGAATGTTTGAATAAAGTAAAAAGTAGATCCTTTACCCTCTTCGCTTTCCAGTTGCAAGGTTGAATTCTGGAGCTCTAAAATCCGTTTAGAGATGGCTAAACCTAAACCTGTTCCGCCAAATCCCCTGGAGGTGGATGAATCAGCCTGGGTGAATCTTTCAAAAATCAGCTTTTGCTTGTCTTTTGAAATGCCGATGCCGGTATCTTTCACCCAAATACTTAAAGTAACGTCATGTTCGGTTTGGCCTTTTACAGTTATGCCCACTTCTACTCCCCCGGCCTGGGTAAACTTAATGGCATTATGTACCAGGTTACTTATCACCTGGAATAAACGGGTAGGGTCGCCGATTACTTTGTTGTTCAGGGCGCTGTCTACCTGCAATTTAAGTCCTATGCCCTTGTCGTTGGCCGAATTTTGTAAACCTGCTACGATGTTGCCTGCAATGGAGGCAATATCCATCTCGGTATGTTCAAATACAATTTTTCCGGCTTCTATTTTATTATAGTCTAAAATATCGTTCACAATGGCCAGCAAATTGTTAGCGGAGAAGAGCATCACGTCCAGGTGCTCCACCTGGTCGGGCCGTGGATTGGTTTTGAGCAGCAAATGGCTCATGCCTATCACAGAGTTTAGCGGCGTTCTGATCTCGTGGCTCATTGTACTTAAAAACTCACTTTTAGCCTTAAGCCCCTGCTCCGCCTGGGCCCTGGCCCGCTTAAGTGCGAACGAAACCCGATGCGACAAAATTAACGACTGTAAAAAGAAAAAGCTTACATAGCCCGCAAAGTTGAGCAGTTGCAAAGGCCCGATGATAGCCCAATAGTGAAACAACGAAATGCTGAATACCACCATTAACGAAAAAGAACTTGCCAGGGCATACCCTGAGCCCGGCCGCTTGTTTCTATAGGCCTTGATATAGACGTACGGTATAAAAACGAGGCAGAAAACAGTTACTATTAAAAACGGATTAATTAATTGTGTAAAGTAAAGCGGCGGCAAAACTGCCGAAGCTGCACTAAACAAAAAGCAAATTGAGCCTATAACATACACAATGGGCTTATAGATGTCTCGTGGATATAAATAAAGAGTATATAACCCAAATAAACCAATGCCTGCAAACAGGCTAATGTATTCCAGCCTGATGGTAACGTACCAGCTGATATCGGGCAAAATGGTATGCAACTCATAATTATTAACCCCTATAATGCGGTAACTGTAAACAATGGAATACAAAGAGAATAACAGGATGGCTTTATCCCGGTTACCGAAGATGTACAGCCCCAGAAAAAACAGCCCTCCCATAAATAAGCAGCCTGTTAAAAGCAAGTCGATGGCCTCAGACCGGCGACGGCTAAGATCGATCATTCTTCGTTCGCCAATAACAATAGACTTGCTTATGCCACCTTTGCTATGTACAAAATTGGCAATTTGAAGCACAACTTTCAGTGTATCCACTCCCGTAGGTACATCAACGATGTTATTCTGCCAATGAGCCTCAAAACCTTCCGGAGTATTACTAACTCTGCCGTCTTCGGCTACCATTTTACCATTAAGATACAAACGATAGGCACAATAAGCATCAGGAACTGATAAACTCAAAGGTGGAGTTTTTGACGGCAACAATACTGTTAACTGATAAGTGGCATATCCAAAAGATGGCAAAGTTTCGCCCCGTAAACTAAAGCCGTTCCATTTAAAAGGGAAATCAACTATACAGGCATTATGCTTTGTT
Source organism: Mucilaginibacter paludis DSM 18603 (assembly GCF_000166195.2). Lineage (NCBI taxonomy): Bacteria > Pseudomonadati > Bacteroidota > Sphingobacteriia > Sphingobacteriales > Sphingobacteriaceae > Mucilaginibacter > Mucilaginibacter paludis. The sequence continues at coordinate 6,462,544 of NZ_CM001403.1, read as the reverse complement.
GTATCGTTGGGATTGATTAATTGATGCCAATAAAAACACCATTGCCCATCGAGCGGTATTTTTTCAAAGAAGGACTGCCTGCGCAAATCTACTACGCCTTTTTTTGCTAAGGGCTGCGTGTTGGCGAAACCAACAGCCGTTAAACAACAAAAAAGTAATAAAAAAGCATAAAGAGACTTCCCGATCTTCATTTAAAATAAGATAAACAAATAAATATCATCAACCGGTTATGTTGATAAACGCCATATTTGCCGCGATAAATATAAGCTAATAAAAAAGTATTTTACAGCTGTCATATCCTGGAGTTGAAGGCCTATATCGCCGTTTACAGCAATCGAGACCTATCTAAGTCGTGTGCTAAACAAGCTAAACACCTTTCAAAACTGACAAGTTTGCCGATATGTCAGCCTGTAGACACCTGTCATCGATGAAGTTAAGTGCCAAATATTTCAAATGTCATACCAAATGACAAATTGACAAATATTTTTTTTTGCTGCTTTTTTGATGAATTTTAAACCGATTAAGATATTTATAATTCAATAATTACCTCACCTGCATAATTTAAGTTTCTATCAGCGGAAAGAAATGCCAATTTCAACATATTCCCTTACTTATAAGTATGTGTTTGAAATTAAATCCGTTTTTTAAAATCAATATTTACACTTTTCTATTCAACTATATCTCTTTTGTTTTTGTTGATTCAGATACATCGATTATCTATTTTTTTGTTGTTGTTTTTTAGATTAAAAACCATCGTTTTCCAGGTGATTTCCAATCGATTACAAATAAAAAAATCAGGCTTTTTTTGTACTTCATAACCTCATTTTACTATGGCACGTAATGTGTGCGCATCTACGAAAGAAAGATGAATATCATCATTCTGAAGACCTTTAAAGTTTAGTTATTAATTATTTAAAAATCACAATTATGTTAGTTGTATTAGAAATTGTTTTATTGATCTCTGCTATTTTGTTACCATTGTTTGCTCCAGAAAGAGCCTAATTACAGAGTATAATTTATATTTGACGGGCAGCCTTTGGGCCGCCCTTTTTTTTGGACTTAACGCGGCCACATCATGTATTTATTCTTGCTTTTAAAACATTATTGTTTCACTTTGGATCGAATTTGCAAGCTTAATTTTAAATTTTTAACCAGCCAGTAATACTCATCCTCGGCTTATTGGCGAGCAATACTTCGTGTGTTAGTTCTGCACTCTTAAAAAAAACTCCTTTTTTGTTTACAGGGCTAATGCTTTGCAAACCTTTTTGATGATGTATGCACAGTTCGCCTCCATCACTATTTTTCCAGCCAGCATTCAAATACATAATCATGGAGTATTGCCTGCTCCCGTTATTCTGAAACTGATCAAGGTGTTTTGTATAAAAGCTCCCCTCCTCGTACAAGGCATAATGAAATTCGTAACCGGTAATACCGGCATAACAGGTACGGTTTAAATAGCTTACAAAGCTGTCCATCAAATCAAAAAAGTTATTTTCGTGGGGGTCGTTATGCTTCCTGTCGAGCCAATAAATTTTGTCGCTTCTAACCAGGGTATCGTGCGACACGTTGGTATCATTGCCTGTACCTGCAGCATTCATTAAGTTTGCCTGGTACAAGGTCTTTAAATTATTTTTGAGGTGCCCGGCGAGGTCATCAGTTAAAAAATTTTCGGCTATACCAACCTCATCCGCAATAAAGCTATCTATCAGTGTATTAAAAATCTCCTCTAACTCACCCAACCGATCCGAAGCCATGTTGGTGAAGGTAGTTTATTTAAATGGCAATAAACAAGAGTACTCGTTTATTAATAGTGATCCAACAATTATGACAATTCAAATGGGGGGACAGTCGCTTTTTCTTATCTTGTGGCAACAAAACAGATTCTAACTACGGATTTACTTTGTTTATATTGTATCAATTATGCCATACATTACGCGTACTGAAGTAGCGCTAAGCAAAACCAAACTATCCCTATCGCTTTTAGGCTGTGTTGCATTTGTTGCTATCGGCATATGGTTGTTTTCAGCTGCACCAAGCATAGCCGCCTATCCAATTATCTTTTGCCAGGCCCTGGGTATCATCAGTATAGTTTTCTTCGGGTTTATAGGTGTGTTCATAGCCCGTAAACTCCAGGATAACAAGCCGGGACTTATCATTGACGAGGAAGGGATTACTGATAATTCAAGCGCTGTAGCCGGTGGCTCAATTGTATGGCGGGACATTAAAGATATTTATGTAATTGAAATTGGACGGCAAAAACTCATGATGATTGAGGTGGTGAATCCTGAAAAATACATTGAGCGCCAAGCCCACTACCTTACAAAAAAAGCTATGTTGTATAACCTTAACCGCTACAATACACCGTTGAGTATCACTGCCAACGGCCTCAAATGCGACTTTGAGGATTTATACCGTTTAATTAAGGATAACCTGGAAATTTATCTTAACCATGAGGATATACGATGAATATTTTTGCAGAAACAGAGCCGCTGATATTACGCGAATTACTACCCACCGACGAAGCTGGCCTATTTGAATTGGACTCCGACCCTGAAGTGCATCGTTATTTAGGGCGAAATCCACTAACCAATATACAGCAAAGCCGAGATGTGATCGCTTTTATACGCCAGCAATACATTAACAACGGTATTGGCCGTTGGGCGGTGATAGAAAAAACCACTGGCAATTTTATAGGCTGGTGTGGGCTTAAGCTCACAACCGAGATGGTGAATAACCACATCAATTTTTACGATATAGGCTACCGCTTTATTAAGCGTTACTGGGGCAAAGGCTATGCCACCGAGAGCGCCTTAGCCGCCCTGAATTATGGCTTTGTTCAACTTCAGTTAAACGAAATTTACGGTATGGCAGATATCGGCAACGCGTCGTCAAACCACGTGCTACAAAAGATAGGGCTCAAATTTGTAAACACTTTTGATTACGATGGCGATCAATGCAACTGGTATCAAAGCACGCCGCTTACTCTACTTTAAAACTAACGCCTCAAAGTCATTTCCGTTACCAGGCGGGGCAACGCCATTCCGTTAAGATTTTGCATGCAAAGAAGCTAAGTCGCAAAGTTTTTATGTCTTGTTTCTTAGCGTCTTGGCACCTTTGCAGGCTTATTTTATAATTTTCATAAGCAATCAAACCCTTAACTTCACGAGATTGGAGCCGGGGGGCTCATGCTCATAAATGCCATCACTCTTAAAAACTCCTCGTGTAAAGGTGCTTGTATTTGCAACTGCTCACCGGTTACCGGGTGCGTAAAGGATAGTTGCGTTGCATGGAGCAGCATGGTTTCCATTCCCCAGCGCTCTTTAAATAATTTATTTTGCTTATTGCAGCCATGTGTCCGGTCGCCTATGATGGGATGGAATATATGGCTGAAATGCTTGCGTAACTGGTGCATACGGCCCGTTTCGGGTTGTGCTTCTATCAGCGAGTAGCGCGAGGTGGGATGGTTACCCAAAGGCACCTTCAGTTCGGCGCGTGCAAGGGTTTTATAGCGGGTAAAAGCATCTTGCAAAGTACCGTTCTCTTTACGCAACGGGTAATCAATTTCCTGTTCATCAGGCGTATGCCCTCTAACAAGGGCAAGATATTTTTTCTTCACAGCATTTTCCATAAACTGGGTTTGCATCAGTTTCTCTGTTTCCTTATCCAGGGCAAACAACAATACCCCACCCGTTTTACGGTCAAGCCGGTGAGCCGGAAAAACATGGCGATTCAGTTGGTCGCGCAATATTTGCAGGGCAAACTCGGTTACATCATGTGCAATGGACGACCGGTGCACCAGTAATCCGTGTGGTTTATTGATGGCCACCAAATAATCGTCGTGGTAAATAATATCAAGAATGGGCATTACCCGCGAAGGTAAGCATGCTCAACGGAAATAATCAAAACTTGCCGGTTTAATTGCATTAACTAACCGAATATTGGTCCACCGTACTAAAAGCCGGGCTTAGCCGTTAATATCCCAAAAACTTATTCAAAGGCACAGGGCCGATATATGCGCCTCCATACCTATATTAGCGTTAAAATTAATCAGTTAAATAGCTACAAGTCCCTTATCATGAAAAAAATCTTACTTTCAGTATTACTTCTGGCCTCTATCAACCTCGCTACGCAGGCGCAGGCCATCCCGTCCTTCGCATTTGGCTTAAAGGGCGGCTTAAATCTTTCTAAATTTTCAACCAATAACACTTTAAGCAGCGATAACCAGGCAGGTTACCTTGCCGGCGTATGGGCACGCGTTGGCGCGCTGGGATTCAACTTCCAGCCCGAATTATACTATAGCAGCAAAATAGCTACAGTAACCAGCGGCGGCGAAACTAACACCGTTAAATTAAACAGTATTGATGTGCCTTTACTTTTTGGCATGAAGGTAGGCACCCTTGGTATTGGAGGTAGGTTTTATACCGGTCCGGTGGCTTCGTTCATCATTAATAAAGATCAAAGCTTTGGCAATGCCGTTGGCAACGTTGCCAAATTGAACTTTAAAGACCAAAATCACGCCTGGCAATTTGGTGCCGGTGCCGATTTTACCAAATTCTCGGTTGATCTGAGGTACGAGCTGGGTTTAACCAACCTCAACGGCTATGATCAAAAATTGAACTTGTTTACCTTAACAGCCGCCTACACTATATTTTAAGCAGGCATACGGCCTTTTTAAAACAAGGCTGAAATGCAAGGAAAAAGCCGCGTAAATAACATTACGCGGCTTTTTCCTTGTCACATATTCTTCCAGTTAAATTATCGCGTTCTCAATATCATCATGCATGGTAGCATATGGATCTGTTTGTGCTTTAAACTGTGTTACCAGCTTATCTGTAAGATTAAGCAGGGTATCAAACTGCACAACCGCTGTATCAACCAGGGCTTCGCCCAGATTTTGCAAAGATGAACTTATTTTTTCACGGTTCTCCCTTCCTTTGCCCGGCGCAAATAAAAGTCCTAAGGTAACACCTGCAGCTAAGCCTGCAAGTAAGAATACCGCTCCTTTTGAAGTGTTGCTCATATTAGTATAAATTGTATCTTAATAAATTGGTTTACAAAGCCCATCAAGCGAAAGGCGTTGCAAATTACTAAATTTTATAACGTTTTCCGAAATGCAACAGTACATTTTGCATCTCCTATTTTATGTAATAATAACGTAAACCCGGGGTTAATGTTTCCCCAAAAGCCTAAAAGTGCGTAAACGCAACATTGCCAAATAGTAAGCAACAAGCACTTGCCAATTTAAAATTGATATTATCCAAACACCCCACAATTCCCGTCATCAAGTCACCCAACAAAATAAAATCATTTTAAATAAAAAACCCCGGCGCTTGCCAGGGTTCCCGTAGTTATAACGGTAATCTTTCAAACTTGCGCTGTAGCTTTAAGCCACTTTCAACTTTTTTAAATCCGACTTATCAAATTTTTCCAAAGCGTAATCCAATGTAACTACCAGGCTTTTCACATCCTTTTTAGATGGAAACTCAAACATGGCATCTATCATAATGGCTTCGCAGATGGAACGGAGGCCACGGGCGCCTAATTTAAATTCCATTGCTTTGTCAACAATAAAGCTCAATGTCTCCGGCTCAAAATCAAGGCTAATCCCTTCGTATTCAAACAGCTTTTTATACTGTTTCAACAACGAGTTTTTAGGCTCTGTTAAAATATTGGCTAAAGCCTCCCTATCCAGCGGGTTAAGGTAAGTTAACACAGGTAGGCGGCCTATCAACTCGGGTATCAGACCAAACGCTTTTAAATCCTGTGGGGTAATGTATTTGTAGAGGTTTTTCATATCAACCTCATGGTCTTCGTTTTTAAATTTATAACCCACCGTTTGGGTGCGCAACCGGTTAGCAATTTTTTTCTCAATACCATCAAAAGCGCCACCGCAAATAAATAGTATATTGCTGGTGTTCACCGTAATCATTTTCTGATCGGGGTGTTTACGCCCACCTTGTGGTGGTACATTAACCATAGTGCCTTCAAGTATTTTTAACAATGCCTGTTGTACACCCTCGCCCGATACATCACGGGTAATAGAAGGATTATCACTTTTACGGGCAATTTTATCCACCTCGTCAATATAAACAATACCGCGCTCCGCAGTAGTTACATCGTAATCAGCGGCCTGCAATAACCTGGTTAAAATACTTTCAACGTCCTCTCCTACATACCCGGCTTCGGTTAATACCGTTGCATCACAAATACAGAAAGGTACATTCAATACTTTGGCTATGGTTTTTGCCAGCAGGGTTTTACCTGTACCGGTTTCACCAACCATAATAATGTTTGATTTTTCTATCTCAACCTCGTCCTTATCTACTTTTTGGTTCAAACGCTTGTAGTGGTTATACACCGCAACTGATAACACCTTCTTAGCATCATCCTGGCCTATAACGTATTGATCCAGGTGAGCTTTTATTTCAAATGGTTTCAGGATAGTGGCCGCCAGATTAGGATTTTTAACCTTGCGTACCTTCATTTCTTCGGCTAATATTTCGTTGGCCTGGTTCACACACTTATCACAAATATGAGCATCCAAACCAGCGATCAGCATCAAAGAGTCCTGCTTTCCGGCTCCACAAAACGAACACTTGATCTCTTTGCTGTTTTTATTCATCACCATTAGTTTAGTTATCAAAAATACAATTTATTATTAAAAATGTCATTGTAAAATTGACAATATCAATCCACAATGACATTTTTAACCTTTTACGCCCACCAAAAAAACTTTAATGGTGTACTAATTACACTAATCAACCCAATTCAAGGTTAATAGTTTTAATTAATTTTTTGCGTTGCCTCTTAAAATCTCATCCACCATACCAAATTCTTTGGCTTCTTCGGCAATCATCCAGTAATCACGATCAGATGCATCCCAAACTTTTTCGTACGAGGCACCACTGTGATCGGCAATAATCTGGTATAACTCCTTTTTCAATTTGGTAATTTCATGGTAGGTGATCTCAATGTCAGACTGCTGACCCTGAGCGCCTCCGGATGGCTGGTGAATCATCACCCGCGAGTGTGGCAATGCAGCACGTTTACCTGCAGTACCAGCACAAAGTAATACAGCGCCCATTGAGGCCGCCATACCGGTGCAAATGGTAGCAACATCGTTGCTTATAAATTGCATTGTATCATAAATACCTAAACCGGCATAAACCGAGCCACCTGGCGAGTTGATGTAGATCTGGATATCACGTTTAGCATCGGCCGATTGTAAGAACAACAACTGCGCCTGGATGATGTTGGCATTGGTATCATAAATAGCATCACCTAAAAAGATAATTCTATCCATCATCAAACGCGAAAACACATCCATTTGAGCAACATTTAACTGGCGCTCTTCGATAATATAAGGCGTCATGCTGGTTGGGATGCGGCTGCTCTCAACACGTGATATAAAGCCATCAACAGCAAGGCTATTGATGCGATGGTGCTTTACAGCATATTTGCGAAATTCATTTTTGTCGATATTCATAGTTTTTAGTGGTTATGGCTGGGTACTAATATATAGCACTCAGGTGTAATTGTTATAGCAAATTAAAATTTTTTAATTTAATTAATTGTGGGTATTGGGTCATTTTGATTGAGGTACGTTGATGTTACTTTTTACACGCCTGGCTAATTTGATATAATAATCTCAAATTGGGGTAAATACTCATTTGTACTCCCAAATTGCAAATCAGGTTGGCGTTGCCTTCGGCCCGGGCTATCCATTACAAGTCCTCGCTCCTCTCCGGGCTTTTCACTGCTATCCCTAACGCGGCATCCTTCATAGCTACGCTGATATTACTAATAAATCGCCCCTCTCCAAGCGTCATTACGAGGTACGAAGCAATCGCACGGAGACATGTTCGCCCTGCATAGTTCGAGATTATTAATTTGTGTTATTTTTTATTGGTATTAATGAGCTCCCTTCGGTCGGTTGTCTTCGTTCCTCGCAATAACACTTTTATAATGGCCGTCAAAAACTTAAGAAGACCTCACATAGCGTAAAAAGCAATCTCTACGTAGGCGGCGCGGAACTTTACGTAAATCCTGTATAGCTTAGAGATTGCTTCGTCGTACCTCCTCGCAATGACGAGTTGGAGTAAAAAGCATATGTTTTAAAAAGCAGATGCCAGGCATGTGCCCGGCATCCATTTAAAGTCATAAAGTACTCCCAACAACTGGGAGCATATAGCAGGGAGAGCCAGCTTAGGCCGGCAGTTTAGCAAATTCCTCGCTGCTTATTTCCTTTTTATCCAAGGTTACAACGGTTTTCAAATAATCTAAAGTTTTTAAAGCCTTTAGTTCTTCAAAAATTTTGTTGCCGTTCTCTTTGTTTTGCAGGTATTGTACCGTGTACTGGCCTAATTGCTCATCGCTTAAAGGCTGAGGGCTATACATGCGAAACTGGGCATCCAAACGTTGTTTTGCAAGGGCAAATACTTCGTCGTATTTAATTTCAATTTCGTTATCCTTAACAATCTTGTTTTCAATCAAGGTCCATTTCAGGTTTTTAGCAAAATTGTCGTAATCTTTATCCAGATCTTCCTGAGTCAGTTTATCGTTGGTGGCTAATAACCAGCGCTTTAAAAACTCATCAGGCAATTCAAAATTAACTTTATCCATTACCAGGTTATAAAGGTCATTTTGTAACCTGCGGTCACTGTCCTGAACCATCATACCTTCTACCTCTTCGGTAATTTTGGCTCTAAATTCTTCTTCGGTGGTTACTGTGCCTTCACCAAATAGCTTGTCAAAGAACTCCTGGTTCAAATCACTTTCTTCCAGGCGGTTTACATTTTTAACGGTTAACTGAAAATCCGACTTTAAATCGGCAGCCTCGTCTTCTTCAATTTTCAATAGAGCGGCAACTTTAGCTGCATCATTATCAAAAGCCTTTTGAATATCAAATGTAATTACATCATCTTTCTTTAAGCCGATCAGCGAAGCTTTAACTTCTTCGTTTTTGATCTGGTCTAAGCGGATAGATGCAGTATTGCTAATTCCATCTTCAAAAACAGAACCATCTGCTGAAAGTTGCTTCAACTCGCTATAAAGTACGTCATCATCTGCCGATACGTCAGGATTTGTCATCTTGCCATAGCCACGGCGGATGTTTTTGATCCTTTCGGCCAAAGTAGCCTCATCAGCCTTAATTACGTATTCGGTAGCTTTATCTTTCGACGATATGTCGATCGTAAACTCAGGCGCTACGCCCATTTCGTAGTTAAACTCAAAATTATCGGTAAAATCCCAATTGAATTCTTTCTCGCGATCAATCTTTGGTAAAGGCTGACCTAACACATCGATATTATTCTCACTGATATAGTTGGTTAACGAATCATTCAGCAGGCTATTAACTTCTTCAACCAAAATACTTTTACCGTACATCCGCTTAATATGCGACGGCGGAACCATTCCCGGACGAAAACCCGCTATTTTAGCTTTTTTTGCCTGGTCTTTAATTGTTTTTTCAACACGCGGATTATAATCTTCGGGCTGTAGCGTAATGGTCAATATTGAATTTAGGTTGTCAATTTTTTCCTGTGTAATGTTCATTTTTTTGGTATTCTATATCGTTTACAAAAAATTTGCAGAGGCGTTTTAAGTCCCCGTAATTAACCAAAACTTTTTTTCCGGTTTTGGAGGTGCAAAGGTATTAATTTTTTTTATTTTTTAATCTGGCGGCTGCTTGTTAATCGGGCAGAGCAATTACAATGCTGCATTAGGACTTAACCCCGGTGCTTTGCTGCTAAAGGTTGGATAATATCATCAATGATATACCTGTTGCTAAATATTAAAGCTGTTTAATAACGAATTGGAGATCCGGCCCAAATAATACCATATGCTACTGATCAATGGCTTGCAGTACGCGGGTAAAATTACCGTTGATGATAAAAATTGTAGTAGCCCGGACGTGACCTTTTTTGTCTTTTTTATAGGTATAGGTATGCCGCACCTGCCACCTTTGCTGGCCTGAATTATCTTTTGCACTTTTATTTATAGCATTAAGGGCGCGTTCTATCGAATCAGCCTTAGCCTTATACAATGATCTATCCGGTGCTTTTGATAATAACAACTTCGTGCTATCAAGTTGCCTCAGCAGCCGCGATTTTGCTGCACTATCAGGGGATAAACCCAACCAGGGTTGCGGTTCGTCAAAAATTAACGGACGATAGCCGCGGTATTTCAAACTTGTTTCGCAATAGCGATCTATAAGTTCGCGGGCTTTTTCGTTTTTCGACTGCGAGCAAGAAGCAAGAGTCAACACAGCTACGGCTAATATTCTAATCGTTTTCAGCATCCTATGTCCAGACTTGAAGTTTATATCCAACCTATCTTTACCATATAAAAATACGTGCTTCAAATGATATTTCAGAGGGGACTAAATTTTGATAATGGCAAAAATTCAGGTTAATAAGCTTAATATTTTAAAATAATGATAAAATATGAGGATTTTAATACTAATTGCTTCCTCAGGATGGTCAACTAATCGCATCAACAGGCTAATTATTTACCGTCCGAGGATGTATCAAATAGACGCACTAACGGGCGAAAATCAAAAAACCCCTGCCATAGGTTGGCAAGGGTTTCTTTTTTATAAGCTGATACTTATCGGCTAATTATTTTTGACCAAATTCAGCGTTGGCATCCAAAGTAACTTCATCGCTCAATACACCTGAAGGAAAACTTGCACCGATATTGAAGTCGCTACGTTTGATAACTCCGGTTAATTTAAAACCAGCAACCGCTTTTTTGCTCATTGGGTTCATCCCGGTGCGGGCAATGGCATCTAACGAAATAGTTTTTGTAACACCATGTAAGGTTAAGTTACCTACAACTTTGTAATTGTTACCGCTTACTTTTTTAAATGATGTACTTTTAAAAGTCAATGTAGGGAATTTAGCAACATCTAAAAACGAGTCGCCTTTAATGTGCTTGTCGCGGGCGTCATTATCAGTCGAGATGCTGTTTGCATCAGCAGTAAAATCAACTGTGGCATTGTTAAAATCGTCGCCGGGGGCAGTGATGGTAGCATCAAAGCTTTTAAAAGAACCTTCAACATCAGATACCATTAAGTGGGTGATGCTGAAACCTAATTTTGCGTGGGCTTTGTCCACGGTCCATGTTGTTGGCGCAATGGTTTTAAAGGCTAATAAGAAAGCGGAGATTGATACCGCGGCGATCATTGTAACTTTTTTCATGACTTTTTTTGTTTGATTTTTGTTTACTAATATATACTTTATCAATTAATTCTGATTTGTTATCATCTTAATTTGATTTCAAAGGTATAAAAGAAATATACATGTTACAACACATAAAAGCCAAATATGATATTAACGTGAAAAACATCACATCACACGAACTGGTTAACAGCGGCAGCATCCAAAATACTACTTTAATAACCAACAGTTTACATTATTCGGCCTTTTTAAGATAGCAGCTTGCTAAAGGCTAAATCATGGTGCGAAAGGTGAGATTAACCCGCGGGTGGCTTACTTTTTTAGTTTTGGGCAAAGCATGCTGCCAGTTGGTTTGTGTGGTGCCTTTCATCACCAGTAAACTCCCATGCTCCAACATCACCGACCGGGTTTCTTTATTTACTTTATGTTTTAAGCTAAACTTTCGTTCGGCGCCTAAGCTTAGCGATGCGATGGTGGTATCTTTACCTAAGGATTTTTCATCATCGCTGTGCCAGGCCATACCTTCGTCGCCGTTATGGTATAAATTTAACAAGCATGAATTGAATTTATCCCCGGTTAAGCCTTCCACTAAGTTTTTCAGTTCCAATAATTCCGTGGTCCAGGCCAGAGCTTCCTTGGTTGTTCCAGAATAGGTATAGCTATAGCCATCATTGCCGTACCAGGCTACCCTCCTCTTGGTAATGATATGCTTGCCAAAAATAACTGCTTCATCATTCTTCCAGGCCACCTTATCCAGCAAGGCACCGAGGTATTGGTTCGCTTTGGCTTGATCAAGCACAGGCCCGTAGTAATTAACTTCGCCGTCAAAAGGCAGAATATTGATGGGAAACTCTATATCGAACAAATTCATCGGTACAAATTTAGGGCTCCCGCCCGAAGAATAAAATCCGTTTCTTGCGGATGAGTACAACAATTGATGATGAAACTAAGGGCGGACGTGCCTGCGCACAGTTGCGTCGCCACTACTTATAACAAGTTTAGTTATAAGCCAGGCATGGTACAAAGTAGTATCAAAACACATTGAACAGCGCTACGCTCCACGTCCTTCGACGGGCTTATAAGGGCGTCTTCTTAAGTTATTGAAAGTAACGAACCCCGCCAACCGGAAAAAAATACGGATGACGTTTGAACCTTGTAGATTGTTAGGTGCAGAAAGATAGTGCGCAAAGGCCTGACTGCACGCCGGGCCGGGAGCTGGCCTGTGGGTGGAAGGATCGGGCAGTCTTGACTTTTTGGTTCTTTTTTGTCAAGAAAAAAGAACAAAGCCCTTCCCGCGGCGACTGAGCGGGCCGATGATCTAAATTAAAAATACTGATTATTGACGCAATAAAAATCATTGATAATAAACAACTTAAGAAGACGTCATTATAAAAAACCAAGCAATCGCGAACAATACAGAGCGAGCGTTCCTCCGTGGTTGCTTCGTTCCTGCCGATGACATAGTTTAAGATGCTTTTTAAAAGTCATCCCTGTTTTTTCCGGGCACCCGATGGCTTACTCAGGATGATAGCTTTCGCGCCAACAAAACAGGCTTTACACTGTACATGGTGAATTTATATGGCCGCTCTGCACAAATATACACGTTGCCCCACACCTCATTAAAAACATTTAAACGCCCTTATCCAGCAAAGCGTCCCATAATATCTCCGCCGGATGCAGCGCTTTAACCGCCGTGCCATCTTTAATTTGATGGCGGCAGCTGGTACCTGCGGCAGCTATCAGCACACCTTCTGTCGCTGCCCTAACCTGTGGGAACAATACCAACTCGCCTACTTTAACAGAGATATCGAAATGTTCTTTTTCATACCCAAAGGAACCGGCCATTCCGCAGCAGCCGGACGGGATGAGTTCAACCTTGTAATTTTGTGGTAACGATAATATGGCTTGCGTTGGCAATAGCGCGTTCAATGCTTTTTGGTAACAATGCCCGTGCAATTTAATCAACTTGGCCTCGGTAGTAAATTGCTCCCTAAGCACCCGCTTTTGAGCAACCTCGCGCATTAAAAACTCTTCTAACAAAAAGCTATTTTTGGATAATAGTTGCGCCTTCTCCTGCAATCCGGCAGAGGCGAGGTCGGGGTATTCATCCCGGAAGGTTAAAATAGCCGAAGGCTCAATCCCGACCAACGGCGCATCGGCACTCACTACATCACCAAGCATCCTGATGTTTTCTTCTGCTATTTGTTTAGCCTTGCGCAACATACCTTTTGATAAATAGGTACGGCCACTCTCCAGGTGCCCAGGTATAACCACTTCATAACCGAGGGCGGTCAGCAGCATCACGGTTGTTTTGCCTATTTCAACATCGTTATAATTGGTAAACTCGTCGCAAAACAAATTAACAACCGGCAATTTTACGGTGTGGTACCGGTTAGCTCTTCGTTTTTTGTCCCAATCTTTTTTCCAGTTGCGCAATGTTTGTTTGCCTACAGCGGGTAATGACCGCCCCTGTGCAAAGCCAGCCAACTTTTTAATTAAGCCGCCGGTAAATTGCTGCGAGATGATATAATTGTATAACGACGGCATCAACGAAGCCATTTGTTGCATCTTGGTAAAATTGCCAATCATCCAGGTACGGAATGGCACGCCGTTGGCATCGTAATAATGCTGCAGAAACTCGGCCTTCATTTTGGCCACGTCCACGCTCGATGGGCACTCGGATTTACAGCCTTTACAGCTCAAACATAAATCCATCACCTCTTTAATTTCTTTGTGATTAAAAGGGTTGCTGTTTTCTGATACGGTTAAAAACTGGCGTAAAATATTGGCACGGGCGCGTGTGGTATCCTTCTCCTGAAGGGTAGCCATATAGGATGGGCACATGGTTCCGCCGGTTACATGCGTTTTACGGCAATCGCCTGAGCCGGAACATTTTTCTGCTAACCTCAGGATCCCTTCTTGCTTGGAGAAGTCGAATATCGTCGGGATGGTTTTGCCCTTATGCTTTGCTTCGTAACGCAAATGCGTATTGATGGCGGGCGTATCTACAATTTTGCCAGCGTTAAAGATATGATCCGGGTCGAAAGAGCTTTTCACCTGCTTAAAGAGATCATAAACCTCCTCTCCCATCATAAACGGAATAAACTCGCCGCGCAAACGTCCGTCGCCATGTTCGCCGCTTAACGAGCCGTTATATTTTTTAACCAGTACTGCGGTTTCTTTTAGCACGGTACGAAACAGCGCCTGCCCACTTTCAGTTTTCAGATCTATCATCGGCTCAACATGCAGTTCACCGGCTCCGGCATGGGCGTAATATGATGCATGGAGCTCATGCCGTTTCAGCAGGGCCTGCAAATCGGCAATATAGGCGGGTAAGTCCTCAGGCGATACGGCACAATCTTCTATCAAGTTAACCGGCTGCTTATCGCCCGGTAAATTGCGTATCAAGCCTAAGCCAGCTTTACGCACATCCCAGGCCAGTTTAGCTTCGTTTCCGCTCAATACGGGATAGGCGTACCCTAAACCGGCCAGCTTTAAATCGGCAATCAGCGCTTCCGACCTTTGCCTTACTTCATCAGCATCATCCCCCATAAACTCAGCCATTAAAATAGCCTCCGGTTCGCCCTCTATAAAAAAGCGGTTGTGTTGGTAAGTGGAGTGCCCCTTGGTAAAATCCATAATGTAGCGGTCAACCAGCTCGGATGCTACCGGTTTATGCTTCAAAATAACCAGGTTGGCCTGTAGCGCTTCCTGGAGGGAATTAAAATGGACGCACACCAAATTATCCATGGCGGGTGGCAAGGGTAATAAATTGAGCTTGGCTTCGGTAACAAAGGCCAATGTACCTTCAGACCCGGCCAGGAGCTTACACAAATTAAAGGGCTTGCCAGGCGTATCGCGAAGCAAAAAATCAAGCGCATAACCGGTATTACGCCGTGTTAATGTTTTTTTGGGATAGTTTTGATTGATGAGCGCTACATTCTTAGCATTGGTAACCAACTCGTTTACCTGCTGATAAATTTTACCTTCCAAGGTATTCAAGGTTAGCTTGCCCTGTAATTCGGCTTCGTTTAAAGCTTTAAGTTGAACCACTTCGCCATTGCTTAAATATACTTTGGCTTCGAGCAAATGATCGCGGGTATCACCCCAGGCGATAGAATGTAACCCGCAGGAGTTATTTCCGATCATCCCGCCTATCATGGCCCGGCTGGATGTAGAAGTCTCGGGGCCAAACATCAACTGGTATGGCCGTAAAACCGCATTCAGGTCATCACGCACTATGCCGGGTTGCACGCGCACCCACTTTTCTTCGGTATTAACTTCTGTTACCTGTTTAAAATATTTCGATATATCAACGATGATCCCGCTGCTAACCACCTGGCCGGCTAAAGAGGTTCCGGCGGCACGCGGCACTAAGGTTATTTTATGCCGACCTGCAAATGCGATTAATAAACTGATATCAGCCTCCGTTTTAGGTACGGCAACGGCCACAGGTTTTTCCTGGTAAACGGAAGCATCTGTTGAATAAACCCGCTTTTGCGCTTCGTGCAACACAGAGTTATCAAAATAAAGCTCTCCACTAAATTGTTTACTCAGTGCGGAAAAAGAATCAGTCAAGTCAATCATACTTCAAATTTAAGCAGATGCCCGGAAAGCGCTAACATAAAATGAACAAAGCTTGACTATTTAAGTTAGATAAGATGACGATTTGTTGCGGATTATTATGTTAAACGGTTATATAAACCATGAGGTGTAATTTATATTTCTTGAATATTGAAATATATCCGGGCATTTGCCGTCTAACGATCAAATAATTTGTAAATATTAGCACATCAATGAAATACCGTCTACTCCTAATTATTTTGGCATGGGTTATTGCCGACATTTATTTTTTCCAGGCATTTAAAACCCTTACCACTAATGCCCTGGTGTTATCTGGCTATTGGATGGTAGATGTTTTGTTGGCTGTTGGCGTTGTATTGTTAGCAGGCCTTCGGGGAGCGAACCGCGAGTCGGCCCGGTTGGTTTCCTGGTTAATGGCCCTGATGCTACTCACCCTGATACCTAAAATATTAGGCACCCCTGTTTTGTTACTGGAGGATATTACCCGCTTGTTCAGGCATTTTCCGCCAAGGCTCCCCTGGGTAAGCGAGTTGGCCATGTTGGTTGCCATCGCCGTCTTCGTAAGCCTGGTATACGGAATTACAGGAGGCAGGCATCATTATAAGGTACACCGTATTACCTTAAAGTTTGACGATCTGCCGGATGCATTTGATGGCTTTACGCTTACCCAATTATCCGATATACACGCGGGTAGTTTTACCAGCAAAAAAGGGGTTGAAAAAGGTATAGCCATGGTTAATGATCAAAAAAGTGATTTGATATTGTTTACCGGCGACCTGGTTAATAACCGCGCTTCTGAAATGGATCCGTGGATAGCATCCTTCGCCAAATTACAGGCGCCACTTGGCAAATATTCGGTATTGGGTAACCATGATTATGGCGACTATGTGCAGTGGGAAAGTAAGGAAGCACAGGCCGCAAATTTAAGTCGCTTAAAAGCGGTACACCCGCAGATTGGCTTCAAATTATTACTCAACGAATCAATTACCATCGAGAAAGATGGACAATCTATTGTTTTGATCGGGGTTGAAAATTGGGGCAAAGGCGGCTTCCATAAATACGGCAGCTTAACCCAGGCAGCAGAAAACGTACCCGACGAAAAATTCAAGATCCTGCTCTCGCATGATCCCTCACACTGGGAAGCGCAAACGCTTGATCATTTAAAGCATATTAATTTAACGCTGGCCGGGCACACGCATGGCATGCAATTTGGCATCGAATTGTTCGGCTTTCAATGGAGCCCGGTGAAATACATTTATCCGCAATGGGCCGGTATTTATCAAAAAGGCGACAAATATCTGTACGTTAACCGAGGCTTTGGATATTTAGGTTTTAAGGGGCGATTGGGAATTTGGCCGGAGATTACGGTAATTACACTGAAGAAAAAAACAGTTTAATATGTTGAGGTAAAGCATAAAATGATGGCTCCGTTCTTAAAAAAACGGAACCATTATTTTAGCATGTCTTAGCTTTTGTCGGCTGTTAATTGCTGCCTTTGATCAAAGGGATCACTTTGGTGCCTATCAACTCAATCGAACTCATCAATTGATCATGCGTTAAGCCAGCATTATCCATCTGAAAAGTAAACCTGTCCACTCCGCCCAGGGCCTCGCTATGTCTCAATAGCTTTTCGGCAACCTGTTCCGGCCCTCCTACTACTAATACACCGCGTGGAGCAATCAACGAATCAAACTGTGCTTTGGTTACAGGTGGCCAGCCACGTTCGCGGCCCAGTTTGGTCCATAGTTCGGCATATCCCGGATAGTAGTCGGCTATAGCCTGTTCCGTTGTTGACGCTACATAGCCAGGCGAATGTAAACCTACCTTGAGCTGATCGGGCCTAAACCCTGCCCTTTGCCCGGCCTCGCGGTACAAATCAACTAAGGGACGAAAGCGGTGTGTTTCGCCGCCAATAACGGCTACCATCAATGGTAATCCCAGGCTTCCGGCCCGGGCAAACGATTCGGGTGTGCCGCCCACACCTAACCATATGGGTAATTTTTGTTGTAAAGGCCTGGGGTAAACCGGCAGATGATCTAAAGCGGGGCGAAACTTGCCCGACCAGGTAACGTATTCGTTATCGCGGATGTTTAACAACAGATCGAGCTTTTCTTTAAAAAGTTGATCGTAATCATTAAGGCTAAAGCCAAACAAAGGATAGGCTTCTACAGATGATCCGCGGCCAACAACAATCTCGGCCCTTCCTTTGGAGATCAGATCCAGCGTAGCAAAACTTTGGTATACCCTTACCGGGTCGGCGGCGCTTAAAACCGTAACCGCGCTGGTTAAACGGATGCGCTTTGTACGTGCTGCAGCGGCAGCCAGTATAACAGCAGTAGCCGAATCTAAAAATTCCTTTTTATGATGCTCGCCAATGCCAAAAACATCAAGCCCGGTCTGATCGGCCAACTCAATCCTCTCCAGCAGTTGCGCCATCGCGTCAACACTGCTCAGGCTATTATTAGTGCCGTACATTGCCGAGGCAAAGCTGTCTATTCCTATTTCCATTAATATTTTAATAAATCTCCGCTTATAAGGAGCATGATAAAACTTAGCATGCAGTTAGTCCCTTACATTAGTTAAGGGACTAACTGTACACTATCCTGTGATCTGGTAGAGCAATAAATTGTTGATTAATTCAACTTCCAGTCGGGCCTTTCAAAGTGGCAAGTGTACCCATATGGATTTTTCTGCAAATAATCCTGGTGCTCCACTTCCGCATTCCAAAAATCGGTTGCCGGAACCACTTCGGTAATAATTTTACCCGGCCAAACGCCCGATGCATCCATTTCCGCTATCAAAGCGTTCGCTATATCGCGCTGGGTTTCATTCATAAAAAAAATTGCAGAGCGATATGATGTTCCGATATCATTTCCCTGCCTGTTGCGTGTTGTTGGATCGTGGATCTGGAAGAAATATTCAAGAAGCTTCCGGTACGACAAAACTGACGGATCAAATGTAACTTCTATTCCTTCGGCATGCGTTCCATGGTTGCGGTAAGTAGCATTCGGAACATCGCCCCCGGTATAACCCACCACGGTTGAAGTAACACCGGGCAAATGTCTGATCAGTTCTTCTACTCCCCAAAAGCACCCACCGGCCAAAATAGCTTTTTCAGTATTCATAATAATTTTAACTTTCTTTTTATTTTAATAAAGGTATAATACAAATAGATAAATGACAATAGCGCACGCCATGCGATCGCTATAAATGGCACGGTTTAGACAATCGGTATCGCAGTTTACTTCATCAAACCTCCCTTTAACATATACGTTCCTGCTCGGTATCATCAAAAAGAAAGGGCAATTTTCAGCGTGAAAATTGCCCTTTCTTTTTCTAAGGAATAGAATTTAATATGCTGTTTTGCAACTACCTGGCAAACATCTGCCGCGGTGGTAGCTGCTTATGCATACCTTACCTTTTATTTAATAAAGGCCATCGCTGCTTTTCCATCAGGATTACTTAATGTAAATCCAAGTAACCTGGAAACAGTTGGCGCAACATCTTCCAAACCTATCGAATCCAAAGCCACGCCGTTTTTAACACCGGCACCGGCAATAATAAAGCCTGTTTGTATTTCAGGCACATCGGGAAAATAGCCATGCGCGCCACCCTTTTTAGGGCCTACCAGGTTACCTGTATTGCTATCCTGAATATATACGCCTTTGGCTGCAGCCAAGGCAAACATGGCGTGTGGGTCTGCCCCAATTTTGTCCAGTTCGTCGCGCTCTACAATTCTAAACATTTGTTTGTATTCGTCCGGAATTTCGGCTAACTTCTTCCGCACCCTTGCCAATGTTTTCAGATCCTTATTATCCCTAAGCTGGAAAAATGCCGCCCCACCTGCTGATTGAAATTTAGCAACAGGCTCTTCTGCCCCCACCTGGCTGTCTATACCAATTTCCTTTAGCCAGATATTGGGCGACAGCGTTTTATTAATATCTAAAAATCCATGATCGCCGGTAATAATAATTGTGGTATTATCGGTTAAACCAGCCTTGGCAATGGCATCTATGATGTTCATTACAGCATGGTCCGCAGAGGCTACCGCCTTAACCACACCGGCACCGGTACGGCCTTCTTTATGCTCGGCACCGTCTACCCCGGCAATATGAAAGCTTAAAAAGTTCGGTTTGTATTTCACAATCATATAAGCGGCCATACGGCTGTTGTTTTCGTCCATCGCCAACGAACTTAAATTGAGGTCTTCCCCCGGCACGTTACCTATGGCATATTGCTCCATTTCTTCTAACAAACCTTTAGGAGTTGCATAGGCCGAAATTGCACTTTTGCGGTCTGCCATATTTGTTTCCGACCAAATTTCGGGCAGATTGTAATCTATTTCTGCTCCAACCGATACCGGCCAGGATACCGAGGCCGATTTTAATCCGGCTTTTCTTACCGCTTGCCAAAGGGTTTCTGCTTTAATTTTCTTACTCTCTGTTGTCCAAACATATTTCCGCTGATCGTCAGGCATCAAATTATAGGTAATTCCATGCTTTGCCGGAAATGTGCCGGTAATCAGCGTAGTATGCGAGGGGTAAGTTACGCTTGGGAAGATACACCGTACACCTTTAGCATACGATCCTCCTTTCATCAGGGCCTGCAAATTAGGTGCGGGCCAGCTTTTATCCAGGTAAAAATCCGGCCTGAAACCGTCAATACTAATCAGGATGACGTGCTTAGCTGCTTGTGAAAAAACATCGGTAGTTAAAAACAATGCCGTTGCAAGGCTGATTGCCTTAAGTCTATTTTGATATTTCATTGCTTAATTAATAAAGGGGAAAATTTCTTTTGCTGTTTTATTGCTTACCAGTACTTTATTCATATCGTACTTCATGGTTACCACACCCGTTGCGGTATTATTTGTAAAATCATCCATGCCTTTACCCAACGGAATAAAGGAAGGGATCTGGGCAACCATATCCGCCGCCTTTACATTGGGGTTATTCAGTTGCTCGGTTTGTGATACCGGGAATTTGATACCCAGGTCGGTCATCCTACGGCCTTCCGAGATAAATATCTCCTGCCTCATCCGGTAAACCAGGTATAACAAGGCATCTTGCGTAGTGGCGGCATTGATATCATCGGCGGTAACCTTGGTGCCCGATATGGTAGCAATAGTGATATTGCCTGCCTGGCGGTTTAATACATAACCAGAACGCTCTATATCGTTGGCATCAAATTTAACCTTCACTGCCGTTAACGGATAATCTGTACGGTTGCCGCCATTGCGGGTTTCTTTTGCGTCGTTCAATGATGCAGTAGCGCGGTTGGCAATCACCTGGGTAAGTAAATTTTTCAGCGTTGTTTGTGCTCCGGTTAAATCATTTTGAGATACCTGCACTTCGGCTACAATAAGGTACGCTTCTTCGGATTTGATATAGCTCACCGGTTTCTGATCCAGGGCAACGGTACCTGTGTTATAATATTTAGGATCCAGGAAGTCGAGTCGCGGAAGCGGCGCAAACTCATTGTTGGTTGAAGAGAAAATATAGGTTTGAAAATCGTTCGGCGCAGAATTTGATCCGTCAAAAACCTGTTGTTTCAATAAAAGCGGGTTCGCCATAGCTGCTGTAGCAAATGCTTTTGCGTTGGTGGCATCGCCCATATCGTAATAAACCCTTGCCTTAAGCAGCGTATAAGCTAACTTCTCGGTAGCATCAGGTTGAAAAGCAATAGCCTGATCCAAAGCGGTTAGCGCAAGTGCATAATGGGCCGCCGGGTTTAATACCGGGCCCTTGTCTGTACCGGGTAAGCCAACAAAGAGTTCGCCGCTCAATACATGCGAGTAGGCATTAAAAAAATACATTTCTGCTTTTTGAGCCGGTGTGGTGGTGGCATCGGCAGTTACAACTTTTGATATACCATATTCCGAAGATACCCTTAAACGTTGGATAGCCGATTGAATAGAATTTACATCTAAGTCATAATTATCGATCTGAGGGATATCAAATACCTTGTTGCTCAAGGTCCGGTTGTTGTAATAGTTATCAGATACAAGCTCCGTATTAACAATCACCTGGTTTAAGGTTAGGGCCATTTGCCTTCTCAGCCCGGTTAACCAGGTGGTTGATACGTTGGTGGTTGTTAAATAAACATCATCAGTAATATTGGGGTTATCTACCTTGCAACCGGCTATAAAGGCACAGGCAACAACAGCCATTAAAATATTTTTTATATACGTTTTCATTTTATTTCTATTAAAAATTAACCCTTAGTGAAGTGAGGAATTGCCTTGGGGCCGAATACGTTGAGTAAGAAATACCACCGGTAGTTGCGCCATTTTGGCCTTGCGAGCTGCCGCTGATGGTTGCTTCAGGATCAAAGCTGGAAGTTGCGAAGTTGAGCGGGTTAACCACCGAGAAGCCTAAGTTTACGCCTCTAACCGCTCCCTTCCAGATTTTGGGCTTAAAGGTATAATTTGCTCCAATGGTTCTCACTTTAATAAAGTCTGTTTTTTCTACAAAGCGGTTAGTGATATCCAGCCACCTTGTGCGACCGCTTTTGTCAATTTCCGCCTGTGGTATACCTTCGGTAGAGGCACTGTAGTAAAACCTGAACTGCCTGTCGAAGGAAACGGCGTAGGCACCTTTCTGGTAATCGGCGTTGGTGAAGAAATTAAATGACTTATACTGAAAATTCAATCCCATGCTGCCGAAAAGGTTGGGGATGGTTGTTCCCAGATCTTGCTGGGCAGTAGTACTGGTTATCAATCCGGCTGAGTTAAATACGGCATAGTTACCACGGATATAACCTACGGGGTAACCTTCCTGAACTACAGTTTGGACGGTACGGGCACTAAAACCGTTAATGTTAAACGCTGCTGCACCACCCGAGCTCAACACCATATTGTACAAGGTATTTACCGATAAATTGAACTTTAAACTATAATCAGCGCTTTTTAAAGGCGTTAAAACAGTATTGAACTCCAGGCCACGATTTAAAATTTTACCTACGTTTTGCAGTTGGCTGGTTTCGCCGGTAGACGGTGCCGGCGGCACTACAAACAAGGCATCATTGGTAATGGAATGATAGAAACCCGCCGACAGGATAACCCTGTCATTCAAAAATCCCAGATCAACACCGGCCTCGTAGGTGGCAGTTTTTTCGGGCTTTAAACTGGCATTTCCCGGTTGCCCGAAAGAAGCAGCCTGAGCTCCGTTAAAGCCAACAAAAGCTATGGTCCTCTCGTTAGCAAAAGCCGTTGGAAAATTACCCGCCAGACCATAGTTACCGCGCACCTTGGCCGATGACACTACCTTGCTGATGGCATCAAAATATTTTTCGGCACTTGGTATGTAAGAAAACCCAACCTTTGGATAATACTGCACGCCTATGTTTTTACCAAAGGCCGAGTTACCATCGCCACGTAAGCCAAGGTCCAGGAAAGCTTTATTTTTATAACCTACGTTTTCCTGCAGGTAAACGCCATAGTTAACTACTTTTAAATAATACTCGTCGCTGGTTTTTGTAGCCGCTATGCCAATGGTTTGCGCACCATCCCTGATGTTGGATCCCAGGTATTCTATCTGATGATCTTCATTTCTGAATAACTGTGTGCCGGCTGTAGTAATAAACGAAAAATCATTGATCTTGGCTGTGTACTGGCCGTTAAGCTCAAAGGTTAAGCCTAAGTAATTACGATCATAGTTATCGATGCTTCCCTGATCGGTAATGTTGGTATTGGTAGTGTATGACAGGTATTGATTAGTGGTTACAACCTGCTGCGTTTGTGCGCGGTAATCCACCCCGCCGGTTGCTTTAAAGGTCAGGTTTTTTAATGGCTGATATTTAAATACCTGTGATGTTTGAAACCTGTTAACGCTGATGCCGTTGTTTTGCAAACTCTCGGCCTCATCAACATAAGTTTTGATAGCGGCATATTCGGCATCGGTCAGGTTGTCTAAATCATTTTTAAATTTAGGACCTGTGATTGCCGATGCACCGCTTTCGGCAAACCATAAACCGGTATAACCACCCTGGTTACCATTACGATTGCGCTTGTACCGGTTATTGATATAGCTGAACGAGCTTTCGTAAGTAACTTTAGAACCCAAATTGGCCCTTAAGCCTGTACGCAGGTCAATCCGCTGGTTACTGTTCTGATCGTAGATTTGCGTGCCAGTGCTGTTTTGGTACCCGCCCGAAAAGCTGTAGCCAAAGTTACTGTCGCCGCCATTAAGTGAAAGGTGATGCTTTTGATAAAAGCCGTTTTCAAAAAGCAGGTCTTTGGTACGCTTAAAGTGCAGGTAATCCGCAGTTGGCGTTTCCACCCCCATTTGAGTTTCCAAAGTGATGTCTGTTTTATCGGCACCACCTTTTTTGGTAATAATTTGTATCACACCATTTGCCGCGTCAGATCCGTATAAGGTTGTGGCTGCACCACCGTTTACAAACTCTATTTTCTCGATATTATCCATCGGAATATCTGAAATTGAACTGATAGCCGCGCCGGTGGTACTACCGCCGCCTAAAGTTGCCTTCGTATTCAAATTATCCATCCTTACCCCATCAACATAAATTATTGGCGTTGAACTGATGAAAGCAGAATTTACGCCCCTGGAGCGGATGATTGAGGTAGCGCCCGCCTGGCCGCCCGTTAACCTGATTTGGGCGTTAGGCAATTTAGCTTGCAAAAGCTGGTCGATCCGCTGCGCCGGAATGTCCCTTAGGTCTTTTTCACTAATGCTAACCACATTGGATGATAGCCTTCGTTTGCTGATATCCATACCCTGGCCGGTAACAACAACCTCATCTAAACCCAGGTTATCTTCTTCCAACTGGATATTTATTGAAATACTGCCGCTGTTTCTGGCAACTGGAACCTCTTTAAGCTTATACCCGATATAGCTAAAAGAGATGGAAACGTCTTCTTTATCCTGCGGGATAGTAAGCTTATAAACACCTTTTCCATCTGTTTGCGTACCCGATAACATCCCTTTAACCTTTACGTTTACGCCGGGCAAAGTGATGCCAGTGCGCTTATCGGTTACCACGCCATATACACTCATGGCTGCAAATACGCGCTTAACATCAATAATGATGTATTTATCGCCTATTTGCTTCACTTCCAGGTTGGAGTTCCCGGTGATCTGTTTCAGGATATCGGCTACCGATTTTTGCTTCACACTGATATTGACCAGAGCGGCATCCGGCAGGTCATTGTTTTTGTATCCAATGATAAAAGGACTTTGTTTTTGAATCAGATCCAGTACTTTTTTTAAAGGAAGATCCTTTGCCGTCAGGTCTATTTTCACTTCATTCATTGACTGGCCTGCGGATGTACCGGCATAAATCAAGGCGTTTGAAAGGAAGAGCAGGGCTATTGTTAGCTTCATTTTTAAATTAAAAAAGGGCCATAACGGGTGTTTGCAACCCGGATAATTTTTTTGCATATTTGATAAATTTTTAATGTTTTACACGATTCATTGGAAATACCGGGCATTGCTGCAATGCCTGGAAGAAGCCGGAAGTGTTAGCGCATTCCCGGCTTTTTTATATTTTTAAGTTTTTCTACATAGGGCTTTATTTTATAGTGATTTGATTATCCGCGTAAACAAATTTCCGCCTGGTAAGTACCGACAGGGTTTGCAGTACCACCTTCATCGATTCCTTACCGAAACTAATGGTATACCTGTCCTTCAAATTAGCGGCAACCGTATTAACAACTTTAATGTTATAATAGCGTTGCAGTTGCCTGGCTATATCGCTGATGGTGGCATTGTCGATATATAGTTTGTTGCTGCTCCAGGCAGTAAGCAGTTCGGTATCTTCAATTTTTAATTCGGTGTTTCCTGTGGCTTTATAGAAACTCAGCGTGGCGCCTTTGGTCATGCCCTGGGCGAGAATTTTGTTGTGCCCATTAACCATGCCGGATACTTTTACTTTACCGGTTAAAACCGCAACCTTTATTTTTTCCAGGTCAGGATAAGCGTTAATATTGAAGGAGGTTCCAACAACGCGGGTTTCCAAATTTCCGGAATGGATGAAAAAGGGTTTGTCGGGATTTTTGGCAACTTTAAAAAATGCCTCTCCAATCAGCGTTACATCGCGGCGCTTGTCACCAAAATCTTTCGAGATCACCAACTTACTCCCAACGTTAAGCAACACCTCAGAGCCGTCGGCCAGGTGAAGTTGCTTATGCTCTCCCCTACCCGTAAACAGCACAATCTCTTTTTTTGCAGACTCTCTTAACGCGGTAACGCGACTGTAAATCACAATACCCGCAGTTATCAATAACAGGCAGGCGGCAGCATATTTTAGGTAATGCGGCCTCA
This sequence comes from Mucilaginibacter paludis DSM 18603, assembly GCF_000166195.2. Taxonomy (NCBI): domain Bacteria; kingdom Pseudomonadati; phylum Bacteroidota; class Sphingobacteriia; order Sphingobacteriales; family Sphingobacteriaceae; genus Mucilaginibacter; species Mucilaginibacter paludis. The sequence continues at coordinate 6,436,500 of NZ_CM001403.1, read as the reverse complement.
ACCAATGGTTACTGCCGGTAATTTTACGCCTTAAGTAAAGCTGAATGCTTTGTTTTAATTTATCCTTTAATACCGCATCGTTCAGTGCGGGGTCTTGCTCATCGCCGACACCTAAGCTTTGGTACCATGAGTTAACTGCTTCCTGCTCTTCAAGGCTGGCTTGGCTGTTGATATATTTTGTAAGGATAGCTTTTAGCTCCTGTTGGTTCTTTTTGTTTGACATCACTACAATAGATATCACACCCAACAGCCGGAAGTACTTTAAGCCAACATTAACAATACATCAATTATTTGTAATGCAGCATCGCAGCGAGCGCCACCACCAGGTAAGCACTATGGTCGGAGTTGTACTCCCCCAATCTAAACCGGATTTTCTGCAATGCGCTGCTGATGTTGTTTTTAACTGTTTGCTCTGAAAGGGAAAGTTTTTGAGCTATTTCTTTTATAGTTAACTCTTGCTCCCTGCTTAAACGGTAGGGCACCTGCAAACGTTCGGGCAGGCTGCTTACCTCCGTATCAACCAGTTGCTGAAGTTCTTTAAGTAAAAAAGGGTCGTCGGTTTTTATGCCAGAAGGGCTGTTGATCGCTAAAGATAAAACGGCTTCATCGGCCACAGTAATTCCGGGGCGTATAAAGTAATTGATTACCGCATATTTGGCTGCACTGAATAAGTAAGGCGCAATTTGGCCATTTTGAGCAATAACTATTGTAGCCCTGTTTTTCCATAAGCCCAAAAAAATGTCCTGAACAATATCTTTTGCATCGTCCTGGTTTTTAATCTTCATCCAGATATGGCGGTATAATTCTTCCCAATACCTGTCTACCAATGCCGTAAACGCTAAATGATTATCATTTTTAATGAGCTCGATTAAATTATGATCAGGGGCCTGCTTCATACCAGGGCAAAATTACAAGTGAAGCATAAACTCCATATTAAATTTATGTACTTTATTAGGCTGATGCCGGGCTTATCCGTTGCGATGAAATCCCTCAGCCGAAACTATTATTGTAATTATTGATCACGGTTGGCTGCCTCAGAAATCCGGCATGGTAGTTTATTTGTTTTTGCAACCGGGTGATTGAAATACAGGACTGAATATGAGCGGCAGAGCCGGACGCGGCCCATCAATTTAATTAACCCCCATTACAAAACAGGATATTATTTTTATGATGAGTTGATTGTTTCTCACCTTCATTTCAGGATGGTGTAAAACATAGCCACAGCTGCTGCGGCCATGGCAAAAAAAGTAAACCATAATAATGAGCTGGATAACCAACCGTTTTTATATTGCCCCATTATCTTTTGGCTACTCGCAATCCGGACGATCAGGAACAAGAGCGGTACAGCGGCAACTCCATTTAAAACAGCCGCATACACCAGCGCCTTAACCGGGTCGATACCAATAAAATTGATGAGGAGCCCAATAATAGTGGCTATACAAATAACAGAGTAAAAGGCTGGTGCCCTTTTAAATTTGAGGTTTAAACTGGATTTCCATTTAAAGGCTTCGCACACGGCGTAAGCCGCGGATCCGGATAGTACAGGTACGGCCAGTAATCCGAGCCCGATAATGCCGACAGAAAAAATGAGCTTTGCTAAAAAGCCGGCATTAGGAAAACTGTGTACCAAGGGCTCTAACGCTTTAGCAGCGTCTGCTGCGGTTTTAACATCGGTAACGCCGCTTTTATGGAGCACCGTGGCGCCCACTACAATAATACTCCAGGTGGCAAATTCAGAAAACACCATCCCGAAATTATTATCGATGCGCATTTTTTTAATATGCAGCCAACTAATTTGTGGTTTGCCGTGGAATATCCTACCTTCCTCGCGCTGTTCCTCCACTTCCTGCGAAGCTTCCCAGAAGAACATGTAGGGAGAGATGGTTGTACCTAAAACACCAGTGATGATGAATAAAAAAGCAAAATTAAACTCAAAATGCGGGATAACGGTGGCCTTCAAAACTGTGGACCAGGGTTGATGTACGATAAATAGGGTAAGCGGGTAAGCAAGCAGTGTGATAGCCAGCCATTTTAAGATCTTTGAATAGGTACGATAAGAGGTAAATATCTCTAACAAAAGGATAACCACCGTAAAAAGCAAAGTCAGCAGGATGAATGGAGCAGGCACCAGTAACTGTGCGGCAGAAGCCATAGCACCAATATCGGCCCCGATATTGATGGTATTAGCAATTACAACCAGCGCAACAACCGCGTATAATACCGTTTTGCTGTAATGATCTTTAACAACTGAGCATATTCCTTTTCCGGTAACCAAACCTATCCTTGCGCAAGCTTCTTGTACGGCCGTCATAAAAGGTAACATATACAAGGCCGTCCATAGCTGGCCGTAACCAAATTGTGCTCCTGTTTGCGAATAGGTGGCTATACCTGACGGGTCATCATCTGCAGCACCCGTGGTAAGGCCGGGGCCCAAAATTGTTAAAAATTTCAGAAAGCGATTTTTCTGAACTTTGCCAGCTTGTTCAGGTTCTGTATGCGCGACGTTACGATTTGGTTTCAATGTTTTATTCTTTAGCATTGTTTCATTCTATCTAACAGATGGAAATATCCCCCTAAAGTAGCGACAATCCGCTTATCTATTCTCCTCATAACAATTCCTATGGCAATAAAAAAGCCGCGCAGATACAAAGCTGCCCATCCATTAATCCACGAAGTCCGTTTGAGCCTTTTCAGTAATGTCGCACATCAGTTTCGATCCTATGTTTGTACCCGCGTTTTTGCCATGCAGTAATTACATGCGGCATCAACATAAGTTTCAAATATAAACCATTAATAATCAGACTAACTATCAATAATATTTATTATGGATAATAGCTGATAATTCAAATTTTAAACAGATTTCAATATTAATTTAGGCAATTTTTGAGTTAGCAAACTCCAATTATAACGATATCAACGGGGCGGCATATCATCTACAGAATCGAATTATTGCTGTCAATAAGCTACCGAACGAAAAGTATTGAATATTGAACCGTCCATCTCAAAATCGATTAAGTTCCGTCAGAGCTCAATTAAGGTTAAATTATAGATGGATTGCCCATGATTGGCCAGAATATCCACGCTATTCAGAGACTTTTACAGCGAACTGTTTTCAAAACGCCCGGTACAATTGCTCAGAACTATCTTATAAACAATTAGCTCAATATTTACGCCTGCATCAAATTCATTTGCTGTAATACCATGTGATGGATGGCCTGCCGGAGTGTCCACTAAAGGCATAATACGGTGTATAAGCAATTGCATCGTCTGTTCCTGTTCAGATACATCTTTAATTTCTTCAAATTTACCCCAGCCAACTACACATTTCCATCTAAATATTGTGTCTATCTCGTCCACTTCAAAGCAAACCTCAGGATTTTCGCGCATCATTTGGATCTTCTTTCCCGGTGCCGAATGCGCGTAGATAACACCGTTTTTGTACGCATAGTTGATTGGGACAACGTAAGTAAGGCCTCCGGCATGACAGCCTAACCGGCCAACCACCTGCCGGTTCAGTAAAAGATCGATCTCTTTTTGGTTAAGATTCCCTAACATAACGACAGATATTTATCAACTAATATAAGCAATAAAATACTCATAATCAAATGATAACAAACAAGCAAAGTCCTGATTTTTATCACTCCAACCATTAACATCACTCATGCCGCGTATCACCAGCCCGGATGATGACAGTCATTTCCCATCGGCCCCTAATTCCCGATATTACAAGTGTTAAGCCCTTTATTGGGCGCCAATATTTATAACTAAATCATCAGGTACAACATGAAAAAGGTATTGATATTAACAGATTTTAAGCAACACTCCTTGAGCGCTGCCAAAGCAGGCATCAGCCTATGCGGCAAATTACCAGCTAATGCCATATTATTCAACAATCATTTTTACCAGCCCGTGTCGGCACCTTACGCTGGAGGTGCATGGGTGGCTGAAGACTTTGTATTGCTGGAAGAAGACCGCAAGAAAGAAGCTTTCCTGCTCGAACATGAACTTCAATCATACACAATCTCCTGGCCATCAACTTTACGCCGACCGCATATTGAACGTAAATTTGGCGAAGGCGATCTAAGTACGAACATGGAAGACATCCTGCATGGAAAAGATATCGAACTCATGGTGATGGGTGCCCGGTCTGGCAACTCGTTTGAACACTTGTTAACAGGTAGCGAAACCAATGCAGTAATTAACCACGCTTTGCGCCCTGTATTAATTATGCCCGAAAAAGCGACGAGCGAATTTAAAAAAGTAGTATTAGCAACAGACCTGAATACTGAAGATTTGATAGCGGTACGTTACCTTGCCGCCCTGGGCAAATTGCTTGATTTTGAGTTGGACATTGTACATGTAGCCCTATATGGTGAGCACGACGCTGGTGAAGCCAAGATCAAAAAGGAATTTGAGGCTGCAGTAGCCAGGTTTAAACATCCGCAGATCAGCTTCAGTGAGATTAGGGGTAAGGATACGCTCGATCGCCTGACAAGGTATTGCGAAGAAAACAAGAGCGATTTATTGGCACTTGTGCATCAACAACATGGTTTCTTTTCTCGTTTGCTTGCAGAAGGTGTTACTTCCAAAGTTCTGAACCATCAAATTCTCCCTGTACTGGTTATCCCGGCTAACATCGAAGAATAAGTTTTAGTAAAAAGCCGACGGAGACCATCTCTGTCGGCTTTTCAATTCTTCCCGCCACCGGGCAGCAATACGCCTGCTCCATGCAACTTTCCCTGCCTTAAATGTTCTAAACCGTCGTTGGCGTGGTTGAGCCTGAAATATTGCCGATAAGCCAGGCACACAATAAGGGCGGGGCCTGCGGCCCCGGAAAGCGACACCATACTGTAAACAATACGGCACACAATAAAGCCGTCGCAGGCAATGCCTGCTGTCATGTAAGCTGTTGATTATAATCATCGCTAATAGCATGTAGTATATTGTCATTTTGTTCCGTGCCCAGCGTAGTTTGCGCCTTATCGGCTATCACGTACACCAATAAAAATTCTTTTTTTTAACCCCGGAACCACAATTTTTCCGCCAAATTCAGACACCTGTTTGTTAGCAGCATTGATTAATAAAATGACCAAAATCAGTGTAGTTATTGGTGATCATCATTTTAAAGTGTTTACATTCTTCGCAACTTTAATTTCCAATAAAGTATCACGAAGATTCATCAAATACAGATATCATGAAAAAGATCAGCGTCGCGTTTGACGGATTAAAATTCTGCGAGGAATCAATGAATTACGGGATAGAACTGGCATCCAGAAGTAAGGCGTTGCTGACAGGCATATTTTTGGATGACTTTTTATATCATACTTATAACGTATTTGAGAATTCTGGCGGCGAGGGCATTGACGGGAATGAACTTAAAAGGTTAAAAGCCGAAGATGAAAACACGCGAATTAAGTCGATTTCGATATTCTATTCAGCCTGTCGCAAAGCAAAAATCAATTACGCTATTCATCGCGATAAATCTTTTGCTATAAATGAATTGCTTCGTGAAACTATTTACAGCGATCTTTTAGTCATTGGCTTAAACGAAACGTTAAGCCACCTACAGGAAGTGCCCCCCACTCCGTTTGTGCGTAATTTACTGGCGGGTATGCAGTGCCCGGTGTTGGTGGTTCCGCGCGAAAGCAAGCTTCCTGAAAAAATATTCCTGTTGTACGATGGCAAACCCTCATCTGTATTTGCCATTAAAATGTTCAGTTATTTATTACCCGAAGTAAAGGATATTCCCACGGAGGTAATCTCGGTTGCTGATGCAGAAGCCAGTGCCGAACTCCCCAACGACACCTTGATCAGGGAATTTGTGAATTGCTACTATCCGCAGGCAAGCTACACCGTGTTAAGCGGAACTGCCAAAACAGCAATTCCATCATACCTGAAAAAAGCTTCGGCTGCGGATATGGTTGTTTTAGGCGCCTACAACAGAACAGCTGTTTCGCGGTGGTTTAAACCCAGCATGGCCGACATTTTAATGGAAAAATTTGGCTTCCCTTTATTCATTGCGCACAATAAATCCTAAAACCTAAGTGTACCGTACAATTAATAAATTATTGATAAACCTAAATGTGAGAAAAAATTCAAAAATGCTGGGCGAATTGACTGAGCAGCAGATAGAAAGGCTGCTTAAGCAACAAATAACCGGTCGCATTGCCTGTACTGACGGGCATACTCCGTACATCGTGCCTATTAATTATGTTTACGACGGAAAAAACATTCGCTGCCATAGCGTTCCAGGGAAAAAAATCGACATGATGCGTAACAATCCAGTGGTGTGTTTCCAGGTCGACGATATAGCTAACATATTTCACTGGCAAAGTGTGGTTGCCTGGGGACGGTTTGAAGAAATTACGATGATGACTGAGAAAGAACACACCATGCAGGCACTCACCAAACGCATTATGTCATTTTGTGATACCGAAACCGATCATACATCGCACGCCTTAACCGATAACGAAGAAGATATCGGCACCAAAATCGAATTGATTTTCTTTAAGATTGTGCTGATCAAAAAAACAGGCCGGTTTGAGATATGATGTCTTTAACCGGATAGGCCTGTGCTTTCTATACTGAATAAATGGTCACTGTTGTAGGTCGACTTTATCCCCTACTCTTTCCTTGGATTTTGCGATGCGATGTTCTGGGCAGCCTCAAATATTTATTTTTGTGCGAACGAAACCGCTGTTACGCTTTATCATTCAGTTGCGACCGATGTGTCAATTCCTGACTGACATGGACTGTTCATAATTCGCCTACACGTTTGAAATTCACTAATTATGTCTCAACAATTATTAACGACTATCTATATCTCGTCCTAAAAGTCTTTACATGCGTTAACCTGTAGCCAGATGGCTTTCCTGTTCCGTTAACAGCAGTAAACGGTTAGAATCCTTCAATTCCTCCAGCAATGTCCTGTCGTCAGGCTTTTGCTTTTCCGGTTTATAGTAGTTTTCTTGCTTTTCCATGGCTCATCTGGTGTGTAGTTGCTTGTGCATCATCCGTCGATAAAAATATTGCTTAGTACCCTCTGCGCCCAGCATATAGCATAATACCACCGGAGTTATCCAGGCGTAATATGAAAGCGGCAACACCGAAAAGCCAAACCAAACAGCTATCGGTGAAAGTGGGATGATTAACACAGCTACCAAAACCACCACCGTAGCGGCAAGCAGATATCTGCCGGGCAGGCTCTTAAAAAATGGCAGCCGCGTGCGCACCACCAGCACGATAAGCGTTGCCGAAAAAACGGATTCGATGAACCAGCCGGTTTGAAAAGTTTCTTCGCTGGCATGGAGCGCCCATAGCAATACGGCAAAGGTGAGGTAATCAAACAGAGAACTGAGTAAACCAAATATAATCATGAAACGTTGAATAAAGCGGAGATCCCAACGCTGGGGCGATTGCAGGTTTACCTGGTCTACCCGGTCGGTAGCTATCGCCATTTCGGGCAAGTCAGTCAAGATATTGGTAAGCAGGATCTGCTTGGGCAGCAGCGGTAAAAAAGGCAGAAAAAGCGATGCACCAGCCATACTGAACATATTGCCAAAATTGGCGCTGGTAGCCATAAAAATATATTTCATGGTATTGGTGAATGTTTTACGTCCCTCCAGGATACCGTCTGCCAATACTTCCAAATCCTGGCTCAACAAAACAATATCAGCGGCCTCGCGGGCCACATCTACGGCGGTATCTACCGAGATGCCTACTTCAGCTACATGTAACGCAGGTGCATCGTTAATACCATCGCCCATGAAGCCTACTACGTTGCCGCTACGTTTCAGCATCATGATGATACGTTCTTTCTGGTTAGGTTCAAGTTCGGCGAAGATGTCTGTTCTGGATGCTCGCTGCAATAAGGCTGTATTGCTCATTTTACTGATCTGCCCACCTGTTAACGCTTCCGGGTATGCGAAACCGATCCGCGCGGCCAGCGTTTTTGTAACCAGTACATTATCGCCTGTCAGAATTTTAAGGCCTACCCCCAGCCGGTTTAGTTTACCGATGGTTTCTGTGATGTTTGCCTTCGGCGGATCAAGCAACACGATGAAGCCTAAAAATACCATATCTTTTTCATCAGCCCGGGTAAAGTTGCTTTGAGAAGCGAGCTTTTTATAAGCCAGCCCGATGGTGCGTAAACCTTGTTGACTCAGGTTTTTAAAATGCCTATCAATCTCTGCCCTGCACTCATCAAGGGCTACTACCGTGCCATCTTTCCTCTCTGCCCTGCTGCAAATGGCTAAAACTTGTTTTAAGGCTCCTTTAGTAATGGCAAGGCACTCGCTCTCGTTTTCTATCTGTACCGACAGGCATTTCCGAACGAAATCATAAGGAACTTCTGACCGTATCCGGTAATTATCTTTAGGGCCTTGATAGTGCGTACAGATAGCCTCGTCAACCGGGTTATGATAACTACTCTGCAAGGATGCATTGAGCCAGGCATAGCGCAGTACCCTGTCGCTTGGGTTTCCGCTTATGCCCAGCGTATCCTGAATTTGAATTTTGCCCTCGGTGATGGTACCTGTTTTATCAGAACACAGGATATTCATGCTCCCGAGGTTCTCGATGGATGACAATCGCTTCACGATTACCTTTAGGCCAGCCATCCGTTTGGCACTGGTGGCCAGGTTAACGCTGATGATGGCAGGCAGCAACTGTGGTGTAAGCCCAACGGCTAAGGCCAGGGAAAACAGTAAAGAATTGAGTACCGGCTTATGCAATAAAACATTGATGGCAAAGATGATGATAACCAGCAGTAACGTGATCTCCATCAGCATATAGCCAAATTTGCGTATTCCTTTTTCAAAGTCAGTTTCTGGCACCGCCTTTTTCAGGTCTGCAGAAATATGGCCGAACTCAGTATCTGCACCGGTGCGCACAACTACGGCAGTAGCTTTACCGCTGATAACGTGCGACCCCATCCAAAGCGTGTTGGTCCTTTGCGCTAAAGGCGATTCGGCGGAAACAATACCCTGGCGCTTTTCTACCGGGAAGGTCTCGCCGGTAAAGGCAGCTTCGTCTACAAATAAGGCCTCATCCTCCAGTATTAAACAGTCTGCGGGGATAATGTCTCCGGCAGATAAGTTAATCACATCCCCCGGCACCACCTCCTCTGCGTTCGTTTCTTTGATAACCCCGTTACGCCACACCGGCGACCGCAGCTTAACCAACTTCAATAAACCGGCAACGGCTTTGGCGGCATGATACTCTTGCCAAAAGCCCAGCAAACTACTCATCAAAACAATCAGTAAAATGATCAGCGTGTCAGCAAGGTCGCCAAGCGCCGCCGAAAGCAGGCTTGCCACGATCAACAACAGGGTAACAGGGCTCCTGAACTGCAAAAGGAATAAAAAAAATGCAGTGTACTCCGTTTTTGTGCCTGATGATAAGGGTGGGTTGGCAGCCAGCCTGGTTTCTGCTTCCGCGGAATTTAGGCCTGCCGGGCGAGACGACAAGAGGTGTAACGTATCTTCTGCTCCCAGGTTCCAAAAATACCGTAGCGATCCAGGGTCTTTTAACATAGTCAGAGATATTATGGGAAGACAAGCAAGGGAACGGTTAAGTGTGCAGGCAACTCATCTATTGTGGCCCCGTTAAGCGCATCGTCAAAATGTAAGCACCCGTTGGACAGAACGAGCAGATCTGCACTCATCGCCTCAATGAACACTTCCAGGGCACGGCGCACGTTATTCCCGGCAACGGGTGTGAAGTGTAAACGCGGATAGCTCACATGGCGACGAAACCGTTGTTCAAAAAAGCGTTGTGCGTAATGCTCTTCCATTTCGGCTAATCCATTAGCGCACAAATTTGCAACGAATACGTCAGCCAACCAGGGTGCAGCAAGCCGGGCAAGATAATTCACCACCTCCAAACGGCAATTCCGCAGGTCGGCGAGATAGTATATACGCCAGATATTTCTGAGTCGCCACCCGTAGGGCACCAGTAATATCGGGCAATTAACCTTTCTTAATAAACTACCGCTGCTGATATGGCTTTCCCGGCTGCCCGTACCGGGCCCTACGCCACAGATAATCATTTCCACTTCGTGCCCCATTACAAAGCCAGCCAGCGCCGCCTCACTGGATCCGGACAGGTCAATAGGGCTGATCTCTGGCTTAAAGCCTGTTGAGGTATGGCTAAGGCGATACAGTTCGTCTCGAAGGTCATTTTCGTAATGGTGGTAACCCGTATCCTTATTAAAGCTGCCCGCTACAGCTTTTTCAAGCATTTGCCATTCATATGCATGGCAGTTAGCCAACAGCAAATCGGCGTGCAGGCGTTGCGCCATCAGCAGCGCCATTCTGGCTGCATGTTCTGCTTGTGGCGAATGATCGTTAATCACGAGGATAGGTTTCATGGGAGCGCTTGATGTGTCTCCTAAATATACTCACAAACAGCGAGTTAAAAAAATGACAAAGATCACCAGACTGATTGTTTGGCATCAAAAACATAAACATTTATTGGTAAGGCGGCAACACAGTGGCGCCCTTGAACATCACACTGGCTAAATGGTCGTCTTTGTGGTAAACGTCTTCATAAGTTTCCAGCAAACCATCTTTCACTGCGCAGGTAAGGTAGGTAATATAAACCGGCATTGGTTTTTTAAACCGGTAATTGCTGCGTTCCTTTCGGGCAATTACCCGATGAAGTTGCTCAGCGCTGTGAAGGCTATTATCACCCTTCAGCAAAGCATCAGCCAAATTTTCTGCCTGCACTAATTGTATGGTGCCGTTGCTTGTAGCCGGTTGCCTGGGCTTATACAACAAACCACCCGTGCATCCCAACAGGTGAACACCTGCAATGCCATTCATTTTGAAAAGTATCCCGCTGCCCTTGCCTGGCCCAACAGCCGGGGCGCTGATTAATTTATACTTGGCAGGATTTTGCCGCGCCATTTTAATGTTAGCTACTGTCGGGTCGATCCATTTACCGTTGCGGTCATAAACCTGAAAACCATGCTCTTCGACAGAGGATATATTGCTGATTGAGGGTGGCAGCCAGCGCCTGTTATCTGGTACGGGTGGACCTACCACAATACTGGTTAATGCTCCGGATGCCATCAATGCAGGCGTTTCGCGCTTCCCTACCGCTACCCGGTAAGAAATATCCGTATCCCCGCGATGTAGCTTTAGCGTAAGTGAGGGAATATTGATCTGAATATAGGTGCGCCCGTTAACCGGCATCCATCTCAGCCTTTCCATATTAACAGCTACCCGCCTTAACGATGCTTCAGGTATCCCGTAGCAATCGCCCACATATACACCGGCCATTAAATGCATTTGGAGCTGAAGGTCATGATACTGGTCAGACCGGGGTTGTACGGCCTCCATACTTACCGTAAAATTGTCGCCATGAACCGCACGCAGCAGTATATCATCCGCACATAGCCCATCATTCACCCGGCTATCGAGCAGCCTGGATTTATATTTCGGGTTGAGCCTTCCATAATGGAGATTATTAACTAACCGGATCATGGCATCGGTTAAAAAAATATCGAAAGTGGCTTTTTCATCCTCGCTTGCCCGGTTGTAATTGGTAGTGATAAAGTTCAGCTTATCGTACAGCAACTGGTCCGGATGATAATCGGCATGATTGAGACCATATTGCCTTACACAATCCAGCATCAGCATGGCATCATAGGCGTGCGTTTTAACCGTATCCGGAGCCAACCACGCCAACCTGAAATTTGCAGCTGCGTAAAATCTTTTTACCGACAAGGGGTAATACAGTTTGCTTGTTTGCCTGCTTAACTGATAGCGAATAGCAGCGGCCTGATCATGTAACGCAAAAACACAATTGCTGTTAAATAACAGGATAGCAAGCGTTATCCTAATAGTTATACCTGGGTGTGTTAGTTTTTTCATAGCCTCTTTTTTATACATGCTGCTGGCAGCATGTGTGTAAACTCTCACTTTCGCCAGTTAAACCACCTTCCGGTGTTGTTGATCTACCTGAGCTTTTTGGCCAATGTCCATCGATGAGCAATTATGGTCCGTCATCTCATAGGCCGACAGTACTATCGGGAATACAGGGATGAACTTGACCGCGGATGAACTGCTTTTCATAATCAATGTACATTTGAGTTGTTCAACAACCTTATTCAGCTGAATGAAGTACAAGTAAAGGCACCATTGTATTTTTAGCAGTTTTTTTGGTATAGGTGCCTTTAAACAACTCCTGAAAAAAACCGTGCTGGCGGTGCACCATAACCAGCAGGTCGGTATCAGGTCCTGAACAAAGTTGCTCCAGGGCCATCGCCCGATTATCGTTTGTAATCAACCGGGAAAAGACCTTAGGATAATTCGACCTGTGCCCTACATCTTTTAAAAATTGGGTTAGCCAGATCTGGTTTTCATCTTGTCTGTCCGTAGGCTCGATGTGAGTGATAAACAGTTCAGCATCTAACTTTCTGATGAATGGCATCAGCAAAAGAATGAAATGCAGGTCCTGATCGGGATGTTTAAAATCAGATGCGAAAGCGATTTTATGCGGCAACTGAAGTTTAGCTTTAGGGGGCACCAGCAACAAGGGTTTATACAGGTGGTCAATAAGTATTTTACTGTGGTTACCCATAAACATGGCACTAAAGGTATCCTGATGAGTGCCAACAACGATCATATCCGCTTTTTCGGACACGGATGTTTCCTTCACTACCTCAGCTACCAGACCAATTTCGTTGATTAACTTAATGGCAGGTTTAAAATCACCATCCTTCGTCTGCAGGCTATCCCGTAAGCGTTGAAGTTGCTCTTCATTGTCTTTCAGCACATCGCTGTAACTATCCATCGGCCAAACGATGACACCGCCTTGCGGAACCTCTGCAGGAAACATAAAAACGTGACATAAAACAACGTTGACCCTGATATTTTGCGCAAGTTGATAACCATATTTAACAGCATGATTGGCTGCGTTTGAAAAATCTGTAGATAAGAGTAAAGTTTTCATGGATTCTTGGCTTAACGTATTAAATCTCCTGATTATCAGGCTAAAAAAGAATGATATTAGTCACTCAATCAATTGATAGAACACACGCTTAGTGGCGTTTGCTCATCATAGTTCAGGGTGCTCGGTCAAGCCGATTTTATTTGATAACAACATCCAGCGGTTTGGGCAACTGCAACATATTAAGGGCGATTTGGTGAGTTTGTGTTTCAGTTCTTCATTTTTGCCCGGCGTTTGGCATCTAATATAAATATCATACTACCCTGTTTTTCAATCAGTTTTTCATCTCTAAAATCAGACAAGGTACGGCTGACTGTTTCGGTGGCTACGGCGGCCATGGCAGCCAGGTCTTCCCTTGTCATTTCAAAACCCATGTTTTCTGACGCCTGTTGTTTAAACAACTTTAATAAACTTTCAGCCTTCCTTTTCCGTACCGAATGATAGGCGAGATGCATGAGCTGATCTTCTTTTTCCTCTATGTCGTTAGTCAACAATTTGATCATACTCCTGAACAAATCAGGCTGTTTGTTGAAAAGAGGCTCAAGTACATCCTTAGAGATAAAGCATAAAGTAGAATCCTCAAGCGTGGTAGCTGTATCTGCGTAACGACCGTTGGCCAGAAAGGCTTTAACACCGAGATAATCATCGGGCACATACATCCCGGTCATTAATTCCCGGCCGCCTTCGTCAAGTTTGATCGTCTTAATCCTGCCGCTGGTTACCAAGTATAAACCTTGTGCTGTGTCCCCTTCATTAAAAATGATATGTCCTTTTTTAAACTTACGGCTGCTGTGCAGCCGCATCATCCGTTTAAGTTCAGCCAGGCAGTCGCCCTGGTTAGCCAACGCGTGTAAGTCATCCAACAATTTGCCTCGCCCGTTTACTATACACGCCCGTTTTTTAACCTGCTTTCTACCGCGTTCAATAGTTCAAGATTATCAAAAGGCTTTGTTAAATAATCGTCGGCACCCATTTCCATAGCCTTACGCATATCAAAATGTTCGGTTTTACCCGTTAAAAACATAAAGGGTATATTTTGGGTCTTGGGATTTTTGTTCAACAGGTACAAAACGCCGTAGCCATCCAACTCGGGCATTACAATATCACAGATTACCAGGTCCGGCAATGTTCTGAAGGCAAGGTCGCAGCCAATTTTACCATTTTTAGCGCCATCCCCCTCGCAACCCCATAGCCGTCAACTTTAGAAAAAAAAGGGATAAAATTTTTTTAGAGCAAGAATCGGAACTGCAAAATTGCAGTCATTATTCGAGCGAATGAGTTCGGAACTATTTGAACCAACGGTGTTAGATGGCCTGGCCCGTAAAACAGAGGCTATACAACGCAAACGAAAAGTGGGAGGCAAGGAACTATTGGATATGGCGTTATTTGATGGAGATCAATCGTTTAACGGCATGAGTATGCAGTTAATGCGGAGGGATGGGCTTGATATTTCGAAGCAGGCATTGCATCAAAGACATCACAGCAATATGACAAAGTTTGTACAAGCCGTTTTTGAGCAATTAATAGCAGTTGAGTTACCGCAAGAGCAAACACAGGGCTTGGAGATCCGTATCAAAGATTCTACCCGTTTCGCGTTGCCGGAAGTTATTGCAGAGACATTCCCCGGAACAAAAGGAAGTGGGATGAAAGCGGGAGCATCTGTACAATTTGAATTTGAAATCAAAAGTGGTAAAAGCGATATCAAAGTAACTCCGGCCAACGCAAATGACCAGGGTGAGAGTCATCTGGACAAGGCATCAATTCAGCCGGGGGTATTATATATGAGAGATCTGGGTTACACTCACTTGAGTTATATGAACAATATTAACAAAGTCAAAGCTTTCTTTATTAATAAATTATGTCCGAAAACAACGATTTATCTATTAAAGGACGACCAATACCAAAAGTTAGAGTTGTCGAAACTACAAGGCATAACCGGCGTATTTGATCAACAGGTATATATCGGAGCTGATAAGATGCCGGTAAGGATAATAATAGAACCGGTAAGTGAAGAGCTCAAGGCAAGGCGGATAGCCAATACTGAAAAGTACAATAAAAAGAAAGGCAGTACCACCAGTAAGGGATTCAAAGAGCGGGCAGGGTTTAACTTTATTGTTACCAACCTGGTGAGCGAAAAATATAGCGCTGAATTGATCCAAAAGTTATATCACCTGCGATGGCAGATAGAATTGGTTTTTAAAGCATGGAAGTCGTTTTTAAAGATACACACGTTCCCCAAAGGAAGTTCGGATCGTATAACCAGTATATTATACAGTAAGTTGATCTGGGCAGTTTTGAGTTGGAAAATATGCATGGCTATCGGTAAGATAGGTCAAATTAGTGTTTTAAAGGTGCATCGACTAATCGCTTCTACGAAAGAAGAATTGCGAGCGCAGCTTTTAGGGATATGCTCAAAGTGGTTAGCTCTGTTGGAGAAATTAAACTTAAAGCACCTTTCAAAAGAGCACAGAAAACATAGGTTAAAAATAGAAGAAATTGTAATAAGTATTTGATTATTAGATATTTAAATACTATATTTAGATAGTTAAACAAAAATAAGAAAGGCGGGGTCATCTAAACCTCCCCGCCTTAAAAAACGAAAAATATGAGAGTAAAAATACATAGGTTTGCCCATGCGGGCAAACCGCGCCTAAAAATTAAATAACTGAAAATCAATTATGTATGAGTACAGTCGCTTAAATTGACGGCTATGCTCGCAACCCGCCAATGTTAAAATTTCTATCATGTTCTCGAGTATATCGTTGTTGTCCTCAATCACCAATACCTTTTTGTTCATGACTGCCCAATTAAATATTAATTAAAAAAGTTAGGATACAACTTTAAACAAAAGCGGTTAGCGGCAAAAACAGAGAAATCATATTTAGGATATGAGATAGGCTGTAAACAAATATCCTGTATGTCATTAAGCCAAAAAATAAGCAAGATCACGTTAATTGATGATGCATATCATTGTACAGAAAAAGTTTTCTTTTAAAAGCCAGGGAAAGACAAATTTACCATTTGCATGTTTGCTCAAGGCAAGAGCATCCGTATTGCCCGCACGGGCCTCAAACTTGGGATCCCTCCCGGGAAAGTCAAGTTCTGCTAAAAATTTAGCTTAATTATTTTAACAGTATTGCTGCCCCATGTTTGTAACAAGAAGAGGGATCAGTAAACCAATAAAAAGGTATGCCCGATTTTACCGCCGGGTAAGCCTGCGATCAGCTTCCATCTTGTGATTGCCCTGCCTGGTGGATCCCCGCAATATCAGCTCCGGCTGTATAATCACCTTCGTCAGATCTTTTAAACGCACCTTGTTTTCCAGTTTATCTAACAGCAACTTGAAAAGCTGTTTTGCCATTTCGTCTAAAGGTTGAGAAACAGCACTTATGGATGGGTTATAGATATTAAACACGTCATGATCATCAAATGCAATAATCGACATTTGATCGGGAATAGAAAGCCCTAATTCATTAACGGCCTTTATACCACTTAATGCTAAGTAGTTAGTTGCAAATATAACAGAGTCGATATCGGGATTTTCTTTCAGAAACTGGACACAGTAGCCTGTAATAGTTTCGGAATCGCTCTCAAAAGGTATTTTCAGTATAGCCGGCTTATAATGATACTCTTTTAAAGCCGCTAAATAGCCAGCACGCCGTTCGGCCATCTGGGTCTGCTCAGAATTCAGCGTGATCAGTGCAATTTTTTTGGCGTCGTTTTTTGCTAAAAAGGTAACGGCATCGTATGTTCCTTTGAAATTATCAAGTCCAACATAATCGGTAAAAATATCAGGCAGATAACGGTCAAATAAAACGACAGGTAAATTGTCGTTCATCATTGCGATTATCTCCGATTCGATTCCGACAGACGGGGTAATGATATAGCCGTCTACATACCTTGCACGTAATAACGTAATCATCTGCTTGGTTTTTTCCGCATCGTTTTCAGTACTGCAATAAATAATTTTATAGCCATTTTTATATGCCAGCGCCTCCAAATGAAACGCAATGTGCGAAAAGAAATAATCAGATATTTTTTCCACCATCAGGCATATCATTTTTGTTTTACCCGTGCTTAAGCTTTGAGCCAGCTGGTTTGGTTGATATCCTTTTTCTTTTACAAATTCTAAAACCCTGGCAGTCAGCTCATCACTTATTCTTTTTTCTTTGGCTTTACCATTCAAAATAAATGAGACGGTGGATTTTGCAACCTGGAGCTCATTGGCAATATCGTTAATAGAAAGTTTTTTCTTACTCATTTTATATCAAGTGCATAATGATTAATATAATCATTATCAAACAGTTTTTGGACGATAAATTTAACCTAATTCGATAATATCCGCTGCCCGTTAATGGCTTTGTTAATATACATTGACGCATATGCGATTTTCAACACAAGCAGATATCACCAAATTAGTAGTCAACAAAATTAACATTTTATATTTGCAAAACCGATTTTATTAAATTATCATTGCAGGGCAAAGGACAAAAAATATAACCGGCTGATGCCTGCTTTATATTTTTTCATCCCGCAACCAATTAATACAGTAAAAAACCTTTGATCATTATTTACAGGCAATCAATTTGGATGTGTTTATTTATATCCAACTGATGATACTGGCCCGGCATATCAATTACAAAATTGTGATTGATCGTTAAGGCCACGGCTAACGCTGAAAGCTTTGTAAATAAGTGCTCAAAAAAACAGATAAAACAAATAGATGCAAATTAACAACATTCAGTCGCGGTACGTGCTGACCGCCGACATAGGTGGTTCGCATATCACGGCGGGCCTTTATGATCAGAATAGTTCAACCTTGCTCAAACAAAGCATTTGCAGGGTGGAAGTTTACAGCAAAGGTTCGGCTGACGAAATTTTAACCGCGTGGAAAACTGCTTTTGAGCAGGTAGTTGAAAATAACCCAGGATTGCCCATATCTGGTTTAACCATTGCCATGCCCGGTCCGTTTGATTACGAGAATGGCATTTCATACATTAAAAACTTAGATAAATACGAATCTCTTTACGGCAGGAACGTCAAGGAGTATCTTGCTGAGATACTCAAACTCAAGCCCAACCAGGTTAAGTTCAGGAATGATGCCGAAGCAACCATAGCCGGAGAGGTTTACTGCGGTGCGGGCCAATTACATCAGCGTGTGTTAGGCATTACACTGGGAACCGGTTTTGGATCTGCGTACAGCAATAACAAGGTTACCCACGACATCAATCTGGGAGGCACACCTTACAAAAAAACCATAGCCGACGATTATTTTTCAACGCGCTGGTTCTTGAGACGCTATCATCAGGTTACAGGGCTATCCTTAACCAACGGTGTTGAGGAGCTTTTTGAAATGGCGTCCCAAAGTAGTAACGCCCGCGAAATATTTAAGGAGTTTGCCACTAATCTGAATCAATTTCTTGAAAGCCCGATTAAAGAACTCAAGCCGGAACTTTTGATTCTCTGCGGCAACATTTCCAAAGCATCCTCTTTTTTTCTGCCCTATCTCAAGTTAGGTGTGGCTATCAAAATTGCCCAACTTTATGAAGACGCACCGCTCATAGGTGCTGCCTCCATATTTCATGAACCATTGCCTGCAGGGCAAAACACTCTTTAAACCAATTATAGCCATATATGAAACAGCAAGCACCCTTTATAGAAAAGAAGTATCTGGTCAATTTTATTTTTGTAACCTCGTTATTTTTAATGTGGGGACTGTTACACTCCATGAGCGATGTGCTCAATAAATATTTTCAGGGCGCCCTGAATGTCTCAAAAGCTCAATCAGGACTTATCCAGCTTTCTGTTTTTGGTGCCTATTTTGTTATGAGCATACCGGCAGGCTATTTTTTAAAGAAATTTGGCTATAAACCAGGTGTACTACTGGGTTTGATATTGTTCGCCGCAGGCACTTTTTTGTTTGTACCGGCCGCAAACGCCAATTCTTTCGGTTTTTTCAGGATAGCGTTGTTTATTATGGGTTGTGGTATGGCTACACTCGAAACGGTAGCACATCCCTTTGCCGCAGCCCTGGGCGACCAGCGAAGCAGCGACCGCCGTATTAATTTTTCGCAGTCTTTCAATGCCTTAGGTGCTACAGCGGGGCCTTTTATTGCATCGTGGTTTCTATTCAGGATCACGGCCAGCAACTCTGCCGACCTCTCCTCTCTTAAATACCTCTACGTGAGCATCGGCTTAGTACTTACCCTGCTTATAGTGGCTTTTTTATTTTTAAAGGTGCCTGTTTTAAATGATCCGCATGTAGCGGCGGCCGAGGTTGACCCTGAGGTAGTTAATGTGGATATTGCTCCGGCAAAAAAATTATTCTGGCATAAGCACTTTGTCTGGGCCGTTGTAGCCCAATTTTTTAACGTAGCCGCGCAAGCTGGCACATGGGCCTTTTTTATTAATTACGGGCACGAGGTTATGGGTTTCAGTAACCTGTCGTCAGGCCGGTATATGAGTATATTTATGGCGATGATGATGTTGGGCCGCTTTACAGGCACTTACTTAATGAATTTTATAGCGCCCAATAAATTATTAGCTTGCTTTGCCGCCTGCAGTATTTTGATGTGCATCATAGTGGCGCAAAAGCTTGGGTGGACCTCTTACATCGCGCTGATGATGATCAATTTCTTTTTCAGTATTATGTTCCCTACCATTTTTAGTTTAGGGTTAAAAAACCTCGGAAGCCATACCCAACAAGCATCTTCATTTATATCTATGGGGGTTGTAGGCGGCGCTTTCTTTCCGTTGATTATGGGCCAGGTAGCTAATCATGATGTTGCTCAGGCCTATTATTTGCCTATCATCTGCTATGTTGTTATTCTGCTGTTCGGCCTTAAATTCTACAAGGTCCAACATTAGTTGATTTGTTTGGTTGTTATCAAAATAAAATAAACAAAAATAGATTTGCAAAACCGGTTTTATTAAATTATCATTGTGTATAATTACAAAACCGGTTTTGCTTTAAACTGGTTACCAATTGCCTAAATATTACTTTATGAAAAACCGACTACTTAAACTTACAGGAGTTTTAGCCTGTTTATTGATTTTTAATTTTTCAGTTGCACAACCCAGGCATCAAAAATTGCTTCCTGCATGGGCTTTCGGCGGTTTTATACGCCCCCAGAATGTAAATCCTATCATTTCGCCTGATTCCACCAAGAAATTCATGGATCCTATGTCGTCAAAAGCGGTGGGTTGGGAAGCGTACTATACCTTTAATCCGGCAGCTACAATCAAAAACGGTAAGATCGTTGTGCTTTACCGGTCTGAAGATAAAACGGGTGTTGAGATTGGTACGCGCACTTCGCGCATAGGTTATGCAGAAAGTAAGGATGGCCTTCACTTTGCCAGGAACGATAAACCCGTACTCTACCCTGCAAACGACAGCCAGAAAGAATTTGAATGGCCGGGAGGATGCGAAGACCCGCGGGTGGCTGTTACCGCCAATGGGGTTTACGTGATGTTTTATACACAATGGAATCGTAAAGTGCCACGCTTAGGGGTTGCCACTTCAAAAAATTTAACAACATGGGTTAAGCATGGCCCGATATTCAGAAAAGCTTACAACGGCAAATTCTTCAACATGGCGAGTAAATCGGCATCTATTTTAACTAAAATAGCGAACGATCACCAGGTGATAACCAAAATTAACGGGAAATACTGGATGTATTGGGGAGAGGAACATGTATATGCTGCAACTTCGCTTAACCTGGTTGACTGGACGCCCGTTGTAGACAATAAAGGTGAACTGAAGCAATTAATATCACCCCGAAAAAATTACTTTGACAGCGATCTTACCGAATGTGGCCCGCCTGCTATCATGACCAGCAAGGGCATTATTTTGTTTTATAACGGAAAAAATCATCCTAGTGAGGGCGGTGATAAACGATTTAACGGAAACTCCTACTGCGCGGGGCAAGTGTTATTTTCAAATACAAACCCAGCTAAAGCCATTGGCAGGCTAAATGTGCCTTTTTTGCGCCCTATGGAACCTTTTGAAAAAAGTGGACAATACGTTAACGGTACCGTGTTTATTGAAGGCTTAGTTTATTTTAAGAAAAAATGGTTTTTATATTATGGTTGTGCCGATTCAAAGGTGGGTGTAGCGGTATTTGACCCATCTAAGCCTGCCGACCCGGACCCTGTCCCAACACTTTAACCTAACACAATTGACATTGCGCATTTACAGAATCCCTTTCTATCATTGAGGATACAGGGATCTTTTTTGCCTAAATATCAAAAAAATAAACTATTTACTTAGAAAAACATTCAATAAGACACCGGATAAGTAAAATAGAAAGGGAATTATATGGACTAATCTACCTTAAAATAGAGCAGAGATAAACGCAAATCTCTTTAGTGCATCAAAAACTCAGGTGGCTGCCTCGCTGCAAAGCAGGCAAACCTAAGATATCATTAACCTTAATTAACAAAGCATGAAAAAAAGTAACAGTTACTCAAAAATATGTAGATATAAAAGCGGGGTACTTGCAAGCAGTAAACTTTCTGTCGGGATGATGCTGGCATTTACAGCCCTGCTTACAGCCGGTGCAGCAAACGCTAACGCCAATTTCCCGCCTAAAGCGAAAAACAGCTTTACCAGGAATGCCGGGCGATCGCCATCCGCACACATTGCCGCTGTATCAGATATCAGGGTAAAAGGAAAAATCTCAGACCTAAAGGGCGAGAGCCTGATTGGAGCCACCATCGGCATAAAGGGAGGTAAAAACCTTACCGTATCTGACGTTAACGGAAACTTTAGTGTATCGGTACCAGAGAACGCGATTTTGGTAATTTCTTACGTCGGCTTTGAAACTCAAGAAATTGCAATAGCTGGAAAAACTGAAATTAACGTTGTACTGAAAGAACAAGGAGGTAATTTAAATGAAGTAGTAGTAGTTGGATATACTACACAACGGAAGAAAGATTTAACGGGCGCCGTATCGTTAGTGAGCAGCAAAGATATCAACGGCTTACCAGTTGGCGGCGTTGATCAAATATTACAGGGTAAAGCGGCTGGCGTGGCTGTTACTCAAAACACCGGTGCCCCCGGCGATGGCATTAATATCAGGATACGTGGTGTAGGCACCATCAACAATAACGATCCGCTCTATATCGTGGATGGAGTACCAACAAAAGATGGTATCAATGAAATATCGCCAAACGATATAGAAAGTATTAATATTCTTAAAGACGCATCCTCTGCCGCTATTTACGGGGCAAGAGCATCTAATGGCGTTGTTATCGTTACTACAAAAAGAGGAGTATCCGGTAAGGCCAAGCTCAGTGTAAATGCTTATACGGGTGTACAAACGGCTACAAATCTGATCAAAATGGCTAACACGGCCCAGTATGTAAGTGCTTTTAACACCGCTGCCATCAACGATGGCAGGAATACCATATCCGATAGCCTTGCCCGAACATTATCTGACGTGAACTGGCTGAACGAAGTGTTAAGACCTGCACCGGTGAGCAATGCATCGTTATCTGTGAGCGGTGGTAATGAAAACTCGCAATACATTGTATCCGGCAACTATTTTAGCCAGGATGGATTGATCAAAAATTCGTCGTATAACAGATTTAACCTGCGCACCGCCGTAAGCAGCACGCTATCCAAATACCTTAAGATAGGTACCAACGTTAACCTGGCTTATTCCAAAACAAGAAAAGTGGGTACCTCTGGCGATGGTTACACCGGTGCTGCAGCCAGTATTGTACGATATGCATTATTCCGTACGCCTGGTACTCCGGTATACAATGCTAACGGGCAATTTGTCGACCTGCCGAAGCAGGACCCAAGTGTAAATGGCAATTTCCTGGGAGATGGCGTTAATCCGGTTGCAGCGGCAGATGCTTCAAATAACAATACCTATGGCTATACCGTATTAGGTGATGCCTACGTAGAAGTTAGCCCGGTAAAAGGTTTAAAAATTAAGTCGGACATTGGGCTGAACCTGATTTTAACAGATTACAAGCAATTTTTTGAAACATTTGGTATCGACCGCTTTTTTAATTCGCCAAGTTCGCTGGCGCAGTCACACTCCAACGAATTAAATTATAACTGGACCAACACAGCTACTTATGATCTAACTCTCGGAAAGAGCGTGTTTAACTTTTTAGCGGGTTCAGAATTGATTAAGCAGGATATACAGGCTTTATCAGCATCGCGTAATGGCTTTGTTAACCAGACACCAAATTTCCAATACCTTGATAACGGCGCTTCAGCCAGCCAGCAAAATGGAGGCAACGAGTCGCACTTTGCATTATCCTCATTGTTCGGAAGCATACATTACCAATTTAACAACAAGTATCTGGCAAGCGTGAGCTACCGTTATGACGGTTCTTCGCAGTTATCTCCATCATCACGCTACCAGGGTTTCGCATCAGGCTCCCTGGGGTGGCGCATTGACCAGGAAGATTTCATGAAGAATATCAAACCCATTTCTACGCTTAAACTGCGCGCAGGCCTGGGCCAGTTAGGTAACGAGCAAAGCATAGGTAACTACCCGTATGTATCGCTGTTAAGCGGAGGGTTTTACTATCCCTTTGGCGGCACATCTACCCAGGGTTACAGCATTACATCAAAAGGTAACCCCAATGTACGCTGGGAATCAAGCACACAGCAGGATGCGGGGTTAGATATAGGATTATTTGAAAATGCGATATTACTAAGTGCCGATTATTATGTTAAAAAAACATCAAATATGCTGCTGTTTTTACCATTGCCAACCAGCGGTGGTAACGGCGGAAACCCTGCAGTAAACGCAGGTAATGTAACAAACAAGGGTATTGAGCTCGAATTGAGCTATAAAAAAACCATCAATAACAATCTTACCTATAGCTTAACCGGCAATTTGGCTACGGTTAACAACAAGGTAACCGCCCTGGCAAATGGTACACCGATAGCCAATGGGCGTATAGATAATAATTACTATGCCACTTTAACAGCTGTTGGCCACCCTATCGGTTCGTTTTATTTATTGCAGCAAGAGGGTATTTTTCAAAACACGCAGCAAATATTTACACATGCTTACCAGGGGCCAGGTATCAGGCCCGGCGACGTGATGTATAAAGATGTAAACGGCGATGGTGTTATTGATGATAAAGACCGCAGCTTTGTGGGCAGCCCTATCCCCAAGTTTACTTATGGCTTAACAGGTAATGTACAATACAAAAATTTTGACCTGAGCATCTTCTTCCAGGGTGTTTCTGGCAACCAGATCTACAACCAGGTGCTTACAGATATTGAGGGCTTTTACCGCCCTTTCAATATTACAGAGCGCGTAGCAACCCAAAGCTGGAACGGCCCCGGCTCAAGCAATACCTTCCCGCTTTTATCGTGGACGGATGGCAATAACAACAAAATGCCCTCAACCCGTTTTTTAGAGAGCGGTTCGTATTTAAAGCTTAAAAACGTACAATTAGGTTATAAACTGAGCTCTAAAACCTTACAGCAACTTAAAATATCGTCGTTAAGAGTATTTGTGAGCGGGCAAAACCTGGCCACCTTTACCAAGTACACCGGGCTTGATCCTGAACAGTATAACAACAGCAATAACGGCAACAGCGTTACGGCTGTGGGTATAGACTGGGGGACATATCCGTCTGCCCGTACAATAACAGTGGGTGTTAACGCTAATTTTTAACCGAAAATTACAGAAAGATGAAAGCAAAAAATATTTATATCTGCATAACTGCATCGCTGTTGATCATGACTACCGGATGCAAGAAATTTTTAGATCAGCAGGTTTTGGGCCAATATCAGAACGATAATTTCTTCACGAATGATGCCAATGCCATACTTGCTGTAAATGCGGCCTATTCGCCTTTAACTTTTACAGATCCTTCTTCAAACGCCATCTGGGTGCTGGGCGATCTGGCATCTGATGATGCGATAAAGGGCAGTAGTGATGGCGACCAGTCGGATTTTTTGAGCATACAACAGTTTGTGATTAACCCTAACAACGCGGCAGTTGAGGCCGTATGGAAACGGTATTACGATGGAGTTTTTAAATGCAATGTAGTAACCGATGGTTTAACAGCCGGCAATACAGCGGTATCTGCTACCGTAAAAAGCGATGTAATAGGCCAGGCACAGTTTCTGCGGGCTTACTACTACTTTAACTTAACAGTGGCCTATGGCGATATTCCGCTGCATTTAAAGGTAGAAACACCCGAAGAACTGCAAAGCCCCGCCCTGCCACAAGCGCAAATTTACGCGCAGATAGAAAAGGATTGCACAGCAGCGGCAGCCGTTTTACCAACCACCCGGACCGGCGTGGATATTGGCCGCGCCACCAAGGGCGCAGCCCTGGCCTTATTAGCTAAAACATATCTGTTTGAGCAAAAGTGGGCGCTTGCAGCATCAACAGCGCAGGCGGTGGAAGCATTAGGCGTATACAGCCTGTTACCCACCTATGCCGATAATTTTAAAGCAGCAACCAAAAACAATGCAGAGGCAGTTTTTTCCATTTTGCATACATCTGGTTTGGTGCCATTCCAGGGTAATAACCTGAATGCCTGGTTTGCGCCAAGATCGTTAAACGGTTACGGCTTCTTTTTACCTACTCAAAATTTAGTGGCTAATTTTGAAACAGCACCCGGCGGCACCGTTGACCCGCGTTTAGACTATACAGTGGCACGCGCGGGCACCAATTATTTTGAAACCCCGTTTGACCCCAACTGGAGCAGCACGGGTTATGTTAGTAAAAAGCACGCCCAGCCCCTGTCCGAAATACCACTGACGACAAGGGGCGATGGCAATTTAAACTACCAGGCCATCAGGTTTGCCGAGGTGCTATTGATTGAGGCTGAAGCGCTAAACGAATCCGGTAATAGTTCAGCCGCCCTGGTTCCGCTTAACAAAGTAAGAAAAAGGGCCAGAGAAAGCTATTTACATGATAACAGTTTACCTGGCTTCGGCACCATTCCGGCAGGATTGTTACCCGATATAACCGTTACCGATGCAGCCACTTTGCGTGATATCATCCGCAGGGAAAGGCGTTCTGAACTGGCTCTTGAGTTTCACCGATTTTTTGATATTATCCGCTATGGATCGGCCTATGCCTCTAACGCGCTAAAAAACAAGCCGAACTTTAGCTATGCCGCTAACCAGTTTTTCCCGATACCGGCAAGTGAAAGGCAAACTAACTTTAAATTAGGTAAGTAATTAGTCCGTCTTAAAATTCGACAATGAAAAAGATAAAAAATCCGATCGTAGCAATGCTGGTGCTTGCCACCGTGTTGATGTTAACGCAAGCATGCAAAAAAAACAACAACAGCGCTGATTACAATTCAAATAAAACAACACTGAGTAAAGTGATTGATTCGTTAACCACTGTTTACGGCACGGCAACCGAGGGTAAACAGGCGGGCAACTATACTATAGGTTCAAAAGCGGCACTACAGGCAGCCCTGTCATTAGCAGCCAGCGTTAAATCCGGCTCGTTCACCCAACAGGAAGTTAACAATGCCGTTGCAAATTTAAGACGTGCAGGCGTGCAGTTTAGCGTCAACTTAATTCAAGAGATATCGGCCGCTAACCTGATTGCCTCCTGGAAATTCAATGGAGATGCAAAAGACGCATCTGGCAATGCACACGATGGCACATTAAAAACGGGCTGGGTTGGCGTGTACGGAGCACCTGCGGTTGACGGCGGCACCTTACCAGTTTTAGTAGCCGATCGTTTTGGCGTAGCCAACCAAGCCTACGATTTCAATAACGGAGCCTATATTGAGGTACCCTACCAGGCATCGTTACGCCCAAGCAGTTTTACCATTTGTGCATGGATAAAACCGCATGTTGCAAGTAATGGAAATTACATCTTCTCGTTAAACAGATGGCTCGGCTATAAATTTCAGCTACAAAGCGGCAACCTGCCTTTTTTAACCGTAATGACTACCACTGGTGATCATGACCAAGATTCTGGCGGGGCATCGGTACAACTTGATAAATGGAGCCAGGTGGTAGTTAGTTTCACCAATGGTACAGCAAAGTTTTACATTAACGGCAGCCTGGTTAAAACCGCCGCCATTACCGGAGACCCTACCTCGTTGACTTCGCCACCACCGGTTGCCATAGGTAATGAGCTGCCTAAATCAGCCTATAACTTTACAGATCCAAATAGCCCTAATGCTTATTACGGGGGTAACTACTTTATTGGATCAATGGACGACATTCACCTGTACAACAAAGTTTTAAGCGATAGCGAAGTTAAATCATTGTATACAATGGAACAACCTTAATATATTGCTGCCGTAAGTTGACATATAAACCCCTTATTTTGGCACCATGCCGAATTAAATAAAATAAGCCTTCGCGGCCCGTCCTTTAATCTTGATACAGCTGATTAATTGACGGGCCGTTGAAAAAGGCAATCTTTAAAGTGATTGTTTAACTAAGGTTAACCTTACATACAATACTGTTAAGCTCTCCCCCCTTCAGCAAGTCTTTTTCGATCAAGACTAATACAAACCGGCTTGGGTTTGAGATTGTCAGAAGACATTTGATCCTGGAAACCTATGGCTCTCGTTATCTTTGCTCTATGAAATAGCGGGATTTAGTTTAGATGGACAGCTTTTTGTGGAATCAATGGCCCAACCAACTGAAATCATAATTACCGGTTAACTAATTAGTCAATAAATTCAAGTCCTCCCGTCATGGTTTTGAGCCAATTGATCAGTGAATATTTTGATAACTTCCTCATAAGGATCAGGATAGCCCATAGCAATGGAGTCGATGGATATAGTTTGCAGATCCAGGGGATCATAACGCAAAGGTACCTCTGCACCAACATGCGCAATTTTGGCAGCTTTCTCGGCGCTGGATAAAGATATAGTTAGATTGGCCTGATAGGGCGCTGTAACATTTTGGGGCGTAACATTCAATAATAAATTCCACTTACTATATCCTCTATCAGCCAGTATCGGGTTAGCCAATGGTACACTACTGGCAGATAGTACGGTACCCATAGCTTTAGCCCCCACCTGTAACAGTTGCGGCCCAAGCACCAGCGGATCAACACGGTTGGCACCAGCAGCCAACGACTGCCCGCCTGTAAGTGCCGAAGGTGCCAGCGCCCTTATTTCTGGGTTCTGCGGATCATATAAAAAATATAACCTCGTGCCGATAGCCGGCGGATTGCCGTCAACAGGCTGCGTAATGGTTACCCGTTTAAGCGCTTCGCCAATATTGTCAATATCCATCGTGATCTGGCTATTTCGCCCGCCAGCAGGCATTACACTTACAATAGTGGCTACGCCTGGCTTGCCCCGCTCGCGCAATTCTGGAGATAAGGCCATGTACCCTTGCATTATATCGCTGCCCAGATCAACCGTTCCGGCAGTATTTCCAGCATCGTCAACCAATTTAGTTTGCATATTACCGCCAAATGGAGTTGAAGACAGTACAACATTGTCAGGATCTTTTTGATCGATCAGTACATAAACCTTGTCGCCCACACGCGGTATCGAACCAAGATCAATCAGTTGTTTAATTTCAACCTGGCGAGGCTGGCCGCCTATATTTTCTATTTGAAGCAGTAAACGCATTTCGGGCATTTGGTTTACTGTTACACCCGTTTGCGCTATGCTTTTTACATAAGCCACTGCCAGGTCGCCTTCCTTGGCCAAACGTTTTCGGTTTTCATTTTGCTTATATATCCCGCCAAAAATTTTATAAAAAACAAATCCTACTGCCAGGATGATGACAACAGGAATTAAGATTGATGCTTCCATATTTGTTTTAAATTGATAGTAGATGAACAAGTTACGCCCTCTACTGTTTAGTTTATTTGATTTAATCTATTTCATCTGTCATGAATTTCAAACTGCTCTTCCGGTTTTTCATTATTCCTGTAGCTGTGATGGGCGGCATCTATTATATTGCGCATCATTTTTTCCAGGGTTACAGCTACACCAAAGCACAGGCCGACGCCGTATTTTATAAGCACAATGGCCATACAGTAATGGCTACAATTATTAACCATTTTGGGGCTTATTCGGTGGTTAAATCCACAGTTTATGGTACAGACAGCTACTATGCCGAGGCTATGGATATGCACACCGCCAAGAAGCTTTGGAAGATAAAGCTTGACGCTAAGGGCAAAGACGGGAAAACATTTGGTTCGGCGTTGATGCTTGGCCAATCTGATAAATACCTTTTTATGTATTGCAACCAAGTGTATGTGGTTGATAAACTAACAGGAGACATTGTTGCGCAAAACGATTATTTTAAGGACATTGAGGCTATTTTACCCAACGAAGCAATTTTAGACTACACCGATCACTCAAAATACAAGTGGCATGACTCGACTAAAAGCTTGATGATC
Source organism: Mucilaginibacter paludis DSM 18603 (assembly GCF_000166195.2). Taxonomy (NCBI): domain Bacteria; kingdom Pseudomonadati; phylum Bacteroidota; class Sphingobacteriia; order Sphingobacteriales; family Sphingobacteriaceae; genus Mucilaginibacter; species Mucilaginibacter paludis. The sequence goes on along the minus strand of NZ_CM001403.1, from coordinate 6,407,209 downwards.
AACGGACTGGATGGCCAGGTATACAACATCAACAGCTCAACCTTGAAAACCGGCGTATATACAGCCAAACTACCCGATGATTTTTTTAAGTTGACCGACAAAATTGGTAAAGATTATAATGAACAGATCAGCAGTGTTTATGATGATGGCACAAGCTGCATTACATTGCTGGATAATAAGGATACCGCTAATCTGGCCCATAATCCTGACGCTTTTTTATGGCGGCCGACAAATCAATCGGTAAGGAGAGTATTATACACCTGTCCTTCTAATAATCCTTCTGCCCAATGGACGAAACTAAATCCAGGCGTTTTTATCAGTGGTGGCTTTTTAACAGATCCGGCTAAACTATTTGTACAACCCGATGACTCGCTAAAAAACAATAAAGCTTATCGTGACTTGCTTGCCCGTAACAACCAGATCAATAGCCCAATGCTATTGGGTAATAACGGCTACATCATTATGCATAAGCAAACAACTGAACTTTCTGCACCCGTAATACTTACTGCCGTATCCCCAAAGGGAAAAACCTTATGGAAAGTAAATACAACTTACTCGGACCTGTCCATTATGTTTAACGATAAACAGTCGAACGAACTTTACTTATGCGGACCAAAACCAACCGACGGTGATGAGGGCTTACGGGAAATACTCATCATCAATCTGAGTTCTGGTGCCAATAACAGAATAGTGATCGACTGATGATGCTAAACGGGGTGACCAAAAGATTTTTCCAAAAAAATTCTTTTGAAAACCTGAATTCGACAATAAACAAGCATAGTTTAGGCTTGAAAGAGGGCATTGGATGCTGTAAACCTACTACTTTCGTTATCTTTGCCCACAATTCAATATTTCCATACCGTGATCAATGTAAATAACATTTCCGTTTCATTTGGCGGAACCACTTTGTTTAGTGATGTAACTTTCTCGATAAACGAGAACGATAAGATAGCCCTGATGGGCAAAAATGGTGCAGGCAAATCCACCATCCTCAAAATCATTGCTGGCGAAGCCAAGCCAACAACCGGTAACGTGACCGGCCCTAAAGAAGCAGTAATCGCCTATCTGCCACAACATTTACTTACCCAGGATAAGGTTACCGTTTTTGAAGAAACCATGAAAGCTTTTGCAGAAGCGAACAAAATGCAAAAGGAACTTGATGAGGTAAATGAGCAACTGAATATTCGTACCGACTATGAAAGTGACGAGTATATGAAGCTCATCGAAAGGGTATCAGAACTCAGCGAGAAAGTTTACACGGTAGAAGAAACCAATTATGATGCTGAGGTGGAGAAGGTACTCAAAGGCCTTGGGTTTGAGCGTAAGGACTTCGGCCGCCAAACTTCTGAGTTTTCCGGTGGCTGGCGCATGCGTATCGAGCTTGCCAAAATTTTATTAAAGAAGCCAGACCTCATTTTATTGGATGAGCCCACCAACCACATGGATATTGAAAGTATACAGTGGCTGGAAGATTTCCTGATCAATTCGGCAAAGGCGGTAATGGTGATCTCGCACGATCGTGCTTTTGTAGATAACATTACCAACCGCACCATCGAAGTTACCATGGGCCGGATCTATGATTATAAAGCAAAATACAGTCATTATTTGCAATTACGTGCCGACCGCCGTGTGCACCAACTGAAAGCTTATGAAGAGCAACAGCGTTTCATTGCAGATAACCAGGAATTTATAGACCGTTTCAGGGGAACTTACTCCAAAACATTGCAGGTGCAATCTCGTGTAAAAATGCTGGAAAAGCTTGAAGTTATTGAAATTGACGAAGTAGATACTTCGGCATTACGGTTGAAATTCCCGCCTTCACCACGTTCCGGTCAATATCCGGTTATCGTTGAAGACCTGACCAAAACCTACGGCGATCACGTTGTTTTCAAGAATGCGTCTATGGTAATCGAGCGGGGAGAAAAGATAGCTTTTGTGGGTAAGAACGGTGAAGGTAAGTCTACCATGATTAAAGCCATCATGAACGAGATCGATTTTGAAGGAAGCCTAAAGGTAGGCCATAATGCTAAGATTGGCTACTTTGCCCAAAATCAGGCCGCATTACTTGACGAAAACTTAACGGTATTTGAAACCATTGATCAGATTCCATTAAGCGATGGCACAATTAAAATTAAAGATCTTTTAGGCGCATTCATGTTCAGCGGTGATGATACTACCAAAAAAGTAAAGGTACTTTCCGGAGGAGAAAAAACCCGCTTAGCCATGATCAAGTTGCTGTTAGAACCCGTAAATTTATTAATATTGGATGAGCCTACCAACCATTTGGATATGAAAACCAAAGACATTATCAAAGATGCTCTCCGGAATTTTGATGGCACTTTGATTCTCGTATCCCACGATCGTGATTTTTTGGATGGCCTGGCACAAAAAGTATTCGAGTTTGGTAATAAACGTGTACGCGAGCATTTTGAGGATATCAAAGGATTTTTAGCCTACAAAAAAATGGATAGCTTAAAAGAGATCGAACAAAGCTAAAAGCTGTTTTCGGATGCCACGTGCATAATAAAATCATCAAAAATTTCACGAAAAGGCCAGGCTGGTTTATAAAACGATACTTGATCAATCCAAATAATGGTTTCTATGTGCAGCTGCATAGAGGCTGGGACGCCGTATGCATTATAAAAACATGTAAGGTAACTTACGCTTGTACGACTAACCAGTGAAGTACAGTTATGACAACTTAGCTGGTTTGTAGTAGCCTGCTGATAATTGCACAACTAACATGATAAAAAAACAGTATTATCCTGTAAACTTACTACCTTGTATATTCTGATGAACAAATACAGGGTGTTATCATTTTCAAAAAAGCTTGGCTGATTTACCGTCTGTTCATTTTCCAGCCTTGCCGCAGGTTTAGCAAACACAATGATGTGATTGATAACCAAGCTCTTGAAATAAGTCAGAAATGTGAAGCAAAGCTCATTTAATGCCACTAATGTATAAACCATTGTCAGTGCCTTTAAAATAAGGCTCTTCAATAATTCCTGCTTTAGCCCATACAGATTAGTTTTTAAGACATTTACAAAATGGATAAATTGCTCGCCGAAATAAGGAGTTGCACCGTTTGCAGATCGTTCCTGCCCAATGTACCCAGACCCATCGTGCAGGCAAGCAGGACATCAAAAATAGTAATTGTTGGTCAGGCACCGGGGCAAAAAGTACAAAACAGCGGTATACCGTGGGACGATCTGAGCGGTAACGAACTCAGGCGCTGGTTAGGGGTAAGTAAAGAACAGTTTTACGATCCGGAATTATTCGCACTCTTGCCAATGGGATTTTGCTATCCCGGAAAGGGCACAACAGGTGATTTGCCGCCCCGGCCGGAGTGCGCCCCGCTTTGGCATAAACTTGTTTTTGACCAAACGACTGAGATAAGGTTAGTGATCTTAATAGGTCAGTATGCACATAATTATTATCTAAAAGATTCTCGAAAGGCCACGTTAACAGATACCGTAAAAAGTTTTAAAGACTATTTGCCACATTATTTGCCACTGGTACATCCTTCTCCCAGAAACAAAATATGGCAAATAAAAAACCCTTGGTTTGAAAGTGAGGTAGTGAAGGTTATCAGAGAAACAGTCCAAAAAAACCAGGTTTAACATCGCATGCAACAAGTTACGCCCGTTGTAAATTAAAGAGGTGGAGGTATTCAGATACCGTATTGTCCGCATAATATCCGGTTATTAATTATCGGTAATAAACCATCTGATCAATCCAATGATGTGCAATTCACACTAATCCCAAAAGCGATATTTGACGGAGGCTAACGGTTCTTCGGCTGGCGGTAATGATTCGCTCTAATGTTTTGCGCGGCAAGTTTTGCTGTTTCCTGTACCCTCTTCTGCCGGGTGTCAGGCTGCTTGGCATTATGGAGCCACTCTAATATATTTTTTTTCGACGAACGCGGGAATGCTGTAAAATGTTTCATGGCTTCTGGTACCGATGAAAGTGCATGCTTTAGGTCATCCGGTATCATCATTTCCTCAACGTCATTCAGTGCATCCCAGCTTCCGCTGGCTTTAGCCACCGATACAGTTTGTAACCCGGCTGCTTCCATCCTACCGTCGGCCAATAGCCGTTCTACACGCTGCTTGTTGATCTTACTCCAATTGCTTTTAGGGTTACGTGGAGCAAAAAACTGGATCGAACGATTCTCATCGAGGCTATTGGGCTTGCTGTCTATCCAGCCGAAACATATTGCCTCGTCTACTGCGTCGTCGTAGCTCACCCTGGTTTTACCAGAGCCCGGTTTATAATAGACCAGCCATACAGATTTAGCTTTATGGTGATTTTCTTTCAGCCATTGATGCCACTGTTCCCTGTTTTCAACCGGACAAAGAGCTACGCCATCTTTATAGGTTTCCATCGTTATTCATCTTAAATAACATAAAGTTAGTATAGCATAAATGAAATTGAAAACTACCGGATAGAAAATTCTCTTTCCGGTGAGTTGAATAAAAAAGCCTGTCAAAACAATACGTTATTATTAAAATACCGATCGCTAAAAAAAGCAAACAAATAATTGTCACTTGTACCATACTATAAAAAAGGGGGGCTTTCGCCCCCCTTTATATCATCAAATATTAATTCTGCTATGAAAATTTGCTTTATTATCCGATTTAAGGTTTATACTGCCAGATCACATTGGCGTTCCCTCTGTAAAAATAATTCAGGCCATCGGTTGATCCAAATCCACCGCCACCGCCTCCGGGAGACGCAAATGTCGCAGATTCATTGGTGGCATCATACATGAGCACTGGTATACTAAGTCCTGTAGACCAGGTACTGGCATTAAGATCGTAGATATAGGGGATATACTCACCAATGATACCGTTATTAGTTCCGGTTAAATAGTAGTTACCACTGCCAATATAAGTCTTATTGCCATAAACAAAAGCAATTGCACCAGCGCGGTATAGCGGCGTAGGCGCTGGCGTACTCACAGTCCAGGTTGCCGAAATAGGATTAAAGGTATAAAAGTCCGGAAGGCCCACATTGATTAACGGGGTTGTTGCCGTCGGCCAAGGCCTACATAAGCTATATTTTTATAAACATAAGTAGCGGTTAACCGCCTTGCCGTACCCGGGTAATTGGCAAGCTTGAGCCAGGTATTGGCAACTGGGTCGAAACTATAAAAGTCCTGGTAGCAGGTAAATAATGTACCAAAGATAGTTTGACTTGAGGCGCCTAAACCTACGTATCCCTTGTTGTTTATAGAAAAAGCTGTAGCATCAATTCTGCCCGTTCCCGGAAAATCTGCTACCTTTCGCCAGGAATTCGTTCCCGGCGTGTATTCGTAAAAGTCCTTATACTCTGTTCTGGAGGTGATAGAACCAGTAGCTCCGTAACCTATAGTTACGCCTGTACCAACATAGGCTTTACCATTTAAAGTAAAAGATGCCATATGGCTGCGCGCCGTGCCCAAAAAATCTGCCATTTGCGACCATGACCGGGCAACGGTATCATAGGCGTACATACTTTTATAATAGATGGCGCTCGACCCGGAAAACGGCGGAACGCTTTCTCCACCACCGAAATATACTTTAGTACCTAACGTAAAAGAAAAACCATAAGCTGTTACATCGCCCGGCTGCCTTGTTACTTGTTTCCATTGACTGTAGGCATAATTGGCGCTTACCGCCGACTGCTGATTAACAGTGACAGTGATTCGGCCTCCCTTGGTAATGGCAGGAACAACAACCTGTAGCTGTAAATTATTACCGGCAATAACAGTTCCCGGTGTTTTTGAAGTGGAATCACCAAAGGTAACCGCGTTGTCGCTCAGTGTTTTGCTAAAGTTGACGCCCTGGATGTTCACGGTGTCACCGGCTTGAAATGCAGCGGGGAAGAAGTTATTGATAACCGGCCCCACCGGGGAGTTATCGGTACTTGAATTGTCCATTTGATCCTTTTTGCAAGCGGCAAATAAAACAGTGATCGCCAACAATAAATGGAAACAAAAGATATTTTTTTTCATGTCTTAATGTTTAAATGATTTTAGAAACTATACCTTAAACCGAGTTGCCCCTGTACCCTGGAAGAAAAGTAATCTATGGAATACGGTGTTCCTGGATTGGTAAAAGTGTAAACCGGGTAACCGTTCTGGGTTTGGATCTTGTTCTGCCCGTTCAGGCTCGGCAACAGGCCGATACTGGCTGTGGAGTTGAACGTGTTAGGCGAAAAGTACTGTACTCCCCAGTTTTTGTTCAGCGCGTTGGTAAAGTTCAGGATGTCGGCCGTAAGGGTGACTACCTGTGTTTTGCCATGTACTTTGATGTTAAAGTTCTGGATAAAGCGCAAGTCGGCCTGGTAGTTCCAGGGCGTGCGGCCTCCGTTACGCTCGGTAAAGTTACCCCTCCTGCTACTCAGGTAGCTATCTCCGTCAATGTACTGATTAAATGCCTGCGCCTGCTGGGTTGCGGTGTGCACCGCTCCGCCGTTATCGGTGTAGTCCTTAAAAAAGTAAACCGCTTCGTTTACATTAGGGATATAGGCTAAACTCACCTGCTGCCCGGTGTTCTGTATAGAAGTGTTCACAAAACCGTAAGTAAACGGCGAGCCGCTTTGTATCGATACAAATACCGACACTGCCGTTGATCCTGATTTATAGCTTTTGGCATAACCCAGGTTACTGATGATGCGGTGCCGGATATCAAAGTTGCTGTAGGCCAGATCGGGATTGTTTGGGTTAAGCGCCTGGTTCAACTGCCAGTTACTTTCCAAACTGTTACGGATTCCGTTGCTCACATCCTTGGCTTGCCCGTAAGTATAGGCTGCACTCCAGTTAAAGCCTATATCATAAGTCTTGCTGGCCTGGAAGGTGAGGTTATATTTATAACCCTTACTGGTATTACTCAATAAATAAATGTTGGTAAACCTTGGGTCAGTAGCCGCACCGCTAAAAATTGGTTGCTTGCGCGACACCGTATCGTAAGTGTAATAGCCTACCGCGTCCTTTTGGTTGATCTGCTGGAAAAGCACGTCTTTGATCACCTTGGTATACATTCCTTCAACCGTAAACTTATAACCGTTTTGGGTTTTGTAATCTACGGCCAGGCTTGTCCTGAGTGATTTAGGCATTTTAAAATGATTATCGATCAGGTCGACCTGGGTCTGGCCCGACTGTGGGTTGTTCACCAGTTGCCCGTTACCTGCCGCAAAACTGGCTATACCCTGGTTACCCGCAGTAAGCGGACTGTAATTTGGGTTGAAGGCGGTGTTCTGCGCTTTGGCATCATAAGCACCGAAGGTATCGCCGTTGTTATAGAAAGCGTATCCCAGCCATGCGAATGGGATACGGGACACAAACATACCAATGCCGCCGCGCATCACCAGGCTGCGGTCGCCTTTAACGTCCCAGTTAATACCTAAGCGTGGCGATAGCTGAGGGGTACCGAAGTAATTGTTGGTAATTTTTGCTGCCGGGGTATAGCCGTAATCTGAGTATTGACTATATAGCGCGTTATCCGTAACGGCGTTTTGCGTTTTTAACGACAGGTTTTGCTTTTGCGGTACATCGGCCATATCGGCACGCAGGCCGGGGGTCAGTTTCAGCCGGTCGTTGATCTGGATCTCGTCCTGGATATACAAAGAATACAAGTTAATGCGGAACTGCGCCGAGGGGTTATTGAGCAGGTAATCCCGCGAGTTATCGTTATAATTATAATTGCCCCTCACACGTGTGGGCTGCGAGTTTAAAAAAGCATCGATGCCGCTGAAGGTAGTTCCGTTTACGCCCGACTGGTAATCTACCCGGCCATTGGGCGAATTGACAAAGTTATAGTCGATATTGTACAACTCATTATGGGTACCGATGGTTACCGTATGCTTCCCTTTGTACCAGGTGAGGTTATCGGTAAACTCCCAGGTTTTTTGGGTGAGGTTGAACAGGCTGGCCTCACGGTCTGTTCCCAGAAAAATGGTGGTACCCGGGGTCAGGCCCTGGATCTGTACCTGCGGGAACTCTGGGTTACTGGAGGGCGTACGGTAATCATGGTTATACGTAAAACCCGCTATCAGGCTGTTGTTCCATTTGCTACTGAAATGGCTCTTCAATTCCGCTACGGTAGATGACTGGTTATTATTCTCCCGGTAGCTGATGCCGCCAAACTTAAAGTCAAACTGATCACGTTCCAGGTTGGTTGCTTCCGAGGTGATCGTATTGTTACGTAACGACAACTGGTGCTTATCGCTGATATTCCAATCGGCACGGGAAAACACTTTGGTGCTTTTGGCATAAATGCTGGTATTGTCATAAGTACCAGGGTCAAAAGCAGCCCGGCTGGGGTTATCACCCGGCTGGCTACCCGGATGTTGCAGAAAGTAGGTGATCTTTTGAGCGTCCTGCAGGCTAAGTATCCCATTCGAGGCTGCTGTTCCGGCTGCATTCTGGATTGGATCAACCCGGTTGGCGTATTCGCCATTAAGAAAAAAGAACAGTTTATCTTTAACGATCGGGAAACCCAAACGTCCGCCGATCTGGTAATCATGGAAGCTGTTGGGTAGTTTGCCGTTGCCGCCCAGTTTATCATTACCGGTAATGGTGCTGTTGCGGCCAAAGGTATAAACCGAGCCTTCTACCTGATTGGTACCCGAACGGGTTACTGCGTTAACAGAACCGCCGGAAAAGTTACCCAGCTTCACATCATATGGTGCCACATAAACCTGCACATCCTGGATCGCGTCAAGCGAGATGACGTTGGCACGGGTGGATGAGCCGGGTGTACCCGAGGTACCGGTGATACCACCAGCAGATGGAGAAAAGCCGATCGCGTCGTTATTCACTGCCCCGTCTATGGTGATGTTGTTATAACGAAAGTTGGTTCCCGCAAAGGAATTGTCTTTTGTAGAAAGCGGAGAAAGCTTGGTCAGGTCCTGTAAAGAACGGCTGATACTGGGCTGCACCCTGATCTGCTCACGCGAGATATTGGTGCCCGCGCCATAATTGTTTGCCCTGGCGGCACCCGGCGCGGCTTTAATAACCACTTCGCTCAATTGCTTACTGTTGGAGTTTAACACCACATCCAGCGGGTCGCCTGCACCTAACCGTACGTTCAGGTCGTCGATGATGCGAGTGGTATAGCCTATGCTGCTAATTGTTAAACGATATGGTCCACCAGCCCGTAAACCCGGCAGTACAAACCTGCCATTCACATCGCTGGCCGTAGAATATTTGGTACCCGATGGCACATGCACCGCCTGTAAAGTAGCGCCTATCACCGTCTCCTTTTTTTCATCTCTTATTGTACCCCGCAACTCTCCCGAGGTCTCCTGCGCCTTAACGCTTCCCGTGGTAGCTATCAGCATCAGGGCAAGCATTAGTTTATATAAATGTTTTTTATATCGTTTCATGTGAATTTTCGGCTTTATTGGATTTGTTCCTGGATGAGGCTTATTTTAATATTACTTCCAGACTTTCCTAAAATAGACTGAAAGGTGTTCCAGGTTAAATAATTAGTGTTAAGGTCTATGGTGTTGAGCACCGGCTTACTGTAATATTTATTATTTCCATTAAAAATGGGCATCTGCAGTTGTAAACCTAAAAGGTTAGCGTTTCCTGCAGGTAAGACGTTGGTACCCGGAACATCGTTATTGGGGTTTCCGGTCAGCACCGGGCCCTGTCCTACCGGGTAAAAATAAAGTTCATGCCTTGAGTACCCGGATATCGGAGCCGGTATTTCTGAGCTAACAAGTCGCGTTGGCCCCATAAACGTACCGTCAGGATACAAAAGCGAATCTGTTGGAATAGCAGTTATTGCCGCATAAGGCGCCAGTGCCGCGTCGTTCAGGAAACGTCCGGACACCGTGGCCACCTTTTCAAACTGCGAAAAACGTTTGGGTGTATAATTGGTTTTAGCAACCCATGCCCCCGTTAACGGATTATACACAACATCGTTTTTGGTAAACCACGCTACCCGGTGATACACATCGAACTGGTCGGGTAATATCTGTGCATCGTTAGTATTGTTAAAGAAACGCACATATAATTTCCCGGACGAAAGATTTTGCTGTTCGAAGTTTTCTTTCCTGACCAGAAGGTTATAATTTGACGGAGCTGTAGAACCTGTTGCTGATCCCAAACCCGTACCGAACTGAACCAGATTGAATTTGTTTTTGTTTACAATTTTCACGGTGTAGACGGCGTGGGCATCCAGGTTAACCGTGGTATCCATTGCTACAGTAGTTTTTAAATAGGTACCCTTAATGGATGCGGCCTTTTGAGCCTGCGTTAAATTATAATAGGTTACCCGGGCAGTAGGGTCAAGCTGGCCGGTATTGGTATATACCAAATTATCGGTGTTATACAAAGTTCTGTAAATAATAAGAAAACGATGTTTTCCTGATTTTATCCTTGCCCAACGGGAGAGATCAACTCCCCCGACAACCGGGGCGCGTTCAACACCTTGCACACCCGGAAAATCTCCTTGTATGGTACTCACTGGGTCGCCTACGGCATCCGGTTGCGGTGTATAGTACGTTTTTTGCGTCCCTATAAAATCGGCAGTTACATCAGCAGAAACCGGCAGCCCCTGATCGTCCAGTTGAGGATCCACAAAGAACGACACCAACGGTGCTGGTTGACGGTACTGTATTGGTGCAGGGTTGTTACCCGATATGGGGCCATCATTATAAAAATTAGCAACAGTGTTAATGCTGGTTACATTCGGCGGTAAATAACGGGCAGCGGCGTCGTCATTATCCGCTGAATTGTAACGGTAGTATGTGATACCATTAAAAAAGCGCACATAGGCGGCATCCTGTAGCAATACAGCAGCATCTTTTTTGCAGGAAGTTAACACTCCTCCAAAAAAGCCTATTAATAATAGCGCTTTAAGAAGATAATTTGCTTTATATATATTTTTCATTTCGATCTCTATTTAATGTGTTTGATCACTAAAAACCTGAGTTGTTGTGTGGATGGTGCAGCTGGGTTACTGCGGCCAATCAACGCTACCGTGTATACGCCATGTTCAATATAACTTTGCCCTACAGGTAGGTAATTCATAGCGGCTGGATAGGATGCAAAATATTTGTTATCGGCAGTACTTGCCAAAAAAGGCGTAGATATTGCCGATCCCGTAGTGGCAGGCAGGTTTCCCTTATAATTTAATGGCACCGCAAATGCGTTAATAAAATAATAGTTTGATGCAGCGCTGCTGGCAACCGGGGTGTAGGTGATATTGCTCCCCAGATATTGACCCTGCGCAAAATAGTGATTGTTGTTATTTACATCCGGGGTTACCGTATTAAGCCATATTGAATTGGTATTTGTAGTTGTGGCAGAACGGTTGAAACTAACGGTTGGCACATCGGCTGTGAGGTTTAAGAACACCACATGAGTAGCATAAAAATCCTGGAAGCTACCTGATTGGCGCAGTTGTGTAGCTGCGGCAGTGCTTGCATTGATATACACACTAAACGCGAGGTCGTTGTTAACGAACAAAGTTGAGGGAACGCCGGAAGCATTCTCATAGAGGTATATCGTATAATTATTTTCGCCTTGCAACGCAAAATCTTGGTTAATGACCGTGTTGCTTCCGTCGCGAACGGTTAGCGTATGGCTGCCTTGCTGGAATACCATATAACTATCAGCGCCTGGGTCGGCCCCATAGTTTAACGAAGGAAAGTTTACGCCATCTATAGAAGCCTGCACGGTAGCACGACCGGGCAAAGCGTTAACAATCTGAACTTTGCCGTAACCGTAATTAGCAGGGGGAGTTACATCCTGAACCAGCTCGAAACCATTATAATAATATGGGTTTACTACCGGGAAGGTACCTGTGCCAGGCGTAAATTGCCTTGGCGATATCACAATACTATATATGCCACCAGGCTGGTATGTTTTGATGCGAGAAAAAGGCATATTGGTTGTCAATAACCCTTTTACAGTGGTGCTCATCTGTAAAAAATTAGTGCCTCCATAGGTATATGTAAAGTAATTGGAAATAGGCTGTACACCTAATTCGCCGGTAACTGCTCCGGCCGCAGTGGTTGGAGCGATATAATATTTCTCAGGCAGTAATAACCCCTGTGCATTTTTTAGCCTGAAGTAATACGTGCCGTAAGGAACTTCGACATAGCCACCGGTTGTTCCGGGTATCACACCAGTCGTATTACCGCCCACTGGTGTTCCGTCGCCATAACATAAAGTTACACCGCCATTCCCGGTAAGGTTTGTACCGGCCGCGGTTGAACCCAGGTTAATTACCCTGATTTTGAAATTTTGAGGGTTGGATGGCGGTACAATGTCGCGCGGAAAGGTGGCCACCTGTACTCCAAAAGGCTTAACATCCGTACTTGCACTGTAAGTTGCAGTAAAGCCTTTGCTGAAGCCCGAATAATAGCTTGCATCGGTTTTCCCCAGGTAGTAATATACATCCTGGGGTACCGTAGATGGTGTGTTGATGACAGTGGTTAAACTATCCAGGGTATTCTTACCTGAAAGGATGTATCTTACATATCTTATTTTTACCGTGGCCGTTCCATTGCTAATTACAGAATCCGGCAATGCTATTGGGTTACCGCCAGGAAGCTGGCCGAAAGTACCCGGACTGTGCCTCCAAAGGCCACCGGAAGGGAAAGCAACTGTTGAAGGTAAGCCCAGTGCCGAATTAACATCCAGATAAGTACTTGCAATGTTATTTGTAAGCAGCCGGTTATTGATAATTAAATCGGCATCATAACCAAAATTTAAAATCCTGGTAAGCGATCCGGAGGTAGCTGCCAGCGGCGCCGGTTGGATGGGTGGTGGCAAAATACCGTCTTTTTTACAAGCTCCTAACACCAGGAACATGATGGACAGGTAAGCCGAATACCTGTTTATCTTATAATTTCTCAATTTCATGTGAATACTTTTTAGTGATTAAAATATGCTGTAACTCACGCCAAGCATAAAATCAGCGCCACGATAGTAGCTGCGCCTGATGTATTCCTGGCCAAAGTATTTGCCGCCGTTACCGTAATTGGTGTATACTTCTTTGTATGCCGGATTTAGAACATTTTTAGCGTAACCCTTAATAACCCAGCGTTTAAATAATTTTTGCGCTAACACAAAATCAAGCACAGGTGCGGGACGGTCGTAAATATCGGGCTCGCCGGTGAGTACCACCTGAACCAGCCGTTCTCCGATTATGTTAAAATTGGAAGTTATGCTTGTACCTGTTTTAGGGTTATCATAATCCAGACTGACATTCAGTGAATAAGGCGGCTGCCCTTCCAGCGGACTTTTGCCGGGAGACGAATTGTCAATGGTTCTGGAGGCAGCTAACCTCTCCGCGTTTTTCTGGATATAGCTGTTTGCCAGCAAAATATTGGCGCCGATAAAGAAATTTTTCAAATAAGGAGTCAGCGTTCCCAAATCTTTCCTGGCCTCCAGTTCAATACCCATTACATGCCCGGTTTCGGTGTCGTTATAGTATTTTACCTGGGGGAAGTTATAACCTGTGGTTTGTGTTCCTGTGGAGTCATTGCTGAATGCTTTGGTTAGTTGGTTATGAATCGTTTTATCATAAACCGAGATAGAAATCACTTCGCCTTTACCGCTAAACCATTCGGTACGCAAGTCGAAACTATTGGTTCGCTGGTTCTGCAGGTTCGGGTTACCTGTAACAATGGCAAATTGAAATGGGTCATACTGTGTAACAGGTATAAGCTCCCGTAATTCTGGCCTGGCCAGCGTACTGGAATACGCAAAGCGTATATTGATATTCTCCTTAGGAGAATAGATCATGTTTGCGGAATAATACGGAACCCAGCTGGTTTTGTAGTTGATGTTTGGGTTAAAGTCAGGGCGATATGGGGTCGGGGTCAGTGTCGAACTGTATATCCCCGAGGTTGTAACAACAGTACCTGCCGTATCGATCAAAGCATGGATGTCCGTTTTTTCGAAGCGGACACCACCTACCAACCTCAGCTTTGGTGTGATATGCAGATCAAGCATGCCGTAAGCAGCCTTGGCCACAGAACTTCCTGAATAATTGTTGGTTGATTTAGCCAGTTGATAGACAAAGCCGGCTGGATTTCCGCCCCCTTCATAATTGGTACTGGTGCCATTTTCCAAGCCAATCTGATCTGCCGAAATCATCTTGTTCAAATCGCCGCCTGCATTAAAAAGCGCTGCCGACGATGGTAGCGTTTGTATATTTTCGTGGTAATCCCTTTGTTTATTCAAATAGTAAAAACCTGTTTTAAACAATTGTTTTTGCTTTAATGCTTTAAAAGGTTGTGACAGGTCTACCTGGTAATTCTGATTCCTTTCGTTCAAAGTACGATAGGCGCGGTTATTCGGATCATAAACCTGGCCGCCAGCCACAATCGCAGCCCTGGTACCGGTAAGAAATGCGTAAAAATTTTGCTTAGGCGCCCGTTTTACGTAATCATAGTAGTTGCTATCAATTACCACACTCGTAAAACGGTAGTCCGGGTCGTTCTGTAATCCTTTACTTATACTCGCGTTCCAGTCAATTTGTGTAGCATAAGGCCCACTTCCCAGTTTATGCGCACCTCTTGCCTGGTAGGTGTTGAGTGTTCTTTCCTCTTGCCTTAAACTGTTAACCTGGTTAAGTACGGGTCGTATTGTTCCCGAACTTGGAAATTCACCAAATAAATTGGAACCCTGTGCTTCGGCGGCTTTATTACCTATGTAGTTCAAGGTAATTTCCTGCCCCTCCATCGGCCTGTAACCGATGCTGAACAGGCCACCGTAATTAAGTGTCTCCAGTCCCGTGTTTTCGGTTTGCGTTAGTTGTGGCTCCAATTCCACATGATTTGCTGTGTTTGTTGCCGGAATAGAGAACGGATACCTAAAACCTACTCCCTGGTAGATGCTGTAATTATTAAGCTGCGTATTACGCTTTTCTTCTGTACGGTAAAAATAGTTTAGCCCCGCTACTATACCTATGGTTTGTTTACCAAACTTATAGCTGTTGCCAAACGCTAAATTGTAGGTTTGATTAGGCTGTGCTGTTTTATAGGATGTTGTTAATACCGGATCGAAGCTTTTTTGAATTTTATCGATATGTAAAGCTTCCTGATAGGAGGATACGTTTGCACCACTGGTATAGAGAAACCTGCGGATTGCTTCGCCAGAGCTGTAACCGTTAGCGCCTGCAAGGCCGGGAAATTCGTTAGCGAGGTTAATAAAGTCTTGAGAAAGATTTTTTTTCTGAACGTTTTGACCAAGAAAGCCCAGATCGGAATTGTAAAAAGAATTGATCTGTCCGCCGTAACCTACCGTTGAATTAGACCCATTTTGAGCCGATACAACTAACGTTAAAGTATCCGGGAACGATTTTGTTCTCAACTCCACAATACCGGCTGCTGCATCAGCCGGCTTATCAGGCGTAAGTGTTTTAAAAACGGCTATATTATCGAGCAAGCCAGCAGGAATTAGATCCAGAGGCACGCTGTTATTATCCGCGTTGGCGTTTGTAATTCTGGCACCGTTGATTGTACCAATAACATTCCGGTCTCCCAAACCGCGAATGGAAACGTATTTATCATTGGTAACCGTTACACCAGATACCCGTTGCAACGCCTGCGTAGTAGTTATTGAGGCGGTTTTTTCGATGTTCCTGGTTGAGATCAAATCTTCGACCGTAGCCGACTTCTTGCGCTCGTTTAACACAGCGGCTTCCGAGATCAGCCGCCTTCTGGCTTGTATGACCACCTCAGACAGCGCGTTTGATGAGGCCTCTAAAGTAAGATTTAGCAATGTTACCTGCTTACCTTTAATTTGAATACCTTTAATATGTTTGGTTACATAGCCGATATATTTAACGTCCAGGTCATAATTCCCTTCATTAACGGATAATTTAAAATGCCCGTTAATATCGGTTTGTGTACCGTTAGTGGTGCCTGAAACAGAAATCGTTGCGCCTATTAATGTTTCTTTGGTTTTGGCGTCAATAACTACCCCTTCGATAAAACCTATTACCGGTGGCGGTATTTTATTAACGGTTAACGTCCAATTGACCTGTGTAAATTGAAGCTTTTGATTCTGAGAAAGCAATTTCAAAACTTCTCTCATGGATGCTTCTTTTACATCGATTGTTACGGGAACAGTAAGTAATTTAGGGGCATAGGTAAAGGTAAAGCCCGATTGCTGCTCAATGCTGCTCAATACTTTATCAAGGCCAGCTTCATTAAAATGAAGCGAAACTTTAACGTTATCCAAATTTTGCGACTTTACAGTTGATGCTAAAAGCATCCCGGTAAGAGTCAGGCTGACGACGAGTACCAGAAATGTGAATCTGGCCATAATAAATAATAGTTTAATTACACTTCTTTTTGTAGAATTGTGCATAGCTTTTTTTAATGATTATTGGGTGAACTCCGATGGATCATGAAGCTTACTGAAGCGGAGGAGGTGAGATTCTTCCGCTTCTTACTTATGACCCTTTATAAAAAGGTTAGTACTTGATTAATTCATATATCTCCTGTTTGATTAATTGTTGATTATTTAAAATATCAGCATGGATTCTACCACACAATTACTTCCTTATTTTCAACCCGATAGTGAAATTCGCCCGCTATAGAAAGTGTTTTCATGATGTTTTGAAGCGTGTCGTATTTTTGCTTAAGGCTCAACCGGATCTTCCTGGCTTCAGGATTCTTAAAAATCACCTTTACACCGTACCACCTTTCAATTTGTGGCATTATAGTCTCAAGCGTTTCATTTTTTGCGATAATCATACCCGTTTGCCAGGCGAATATATTTGCTATGGGAATGACCGAGTTAGTCATTTTTTGCGTTACACTATTGAACGTAAGCTGTTCGCCAGGTGTAAGAAAATGCGTTGGATAACCATGAGTTAATACGCCAACTTTTCCGGTAGCGACCGCCACGGATACGTATTTATCACTAAAATACGACCTGATGTTAAAAGAGGTTCCTAATACCTGTACATTAAAATGCGTAGCGTGAACTATAAACGGATGTTTTGCATCATGTACAACTTCAAAAAATCCTTCCCCATCTAAAAATACTTCTCTTGCCTTAGCATTAAATGCAGTGGGGTATTTAAGCCGGCTGGAAGCGTTTAAGATGATTACGCTGCCATCAGTTAATGTTATTTTTGTAATCTGACCGTTTTTTGTGCTTACTACCTCGTACGCCGGGCTGATGGTTGGTTTTTTAGCCTTAATTTTACTAATCAAGATAGCGCCCGCGCTGAGCACCATCACGGCCCACACTGCGGCGTATTTTAGAAAATTGTATTTCCTGATCGGACGGACCTGAACCGGTTCGTCGGTTTCCTGTAAGCGGATGTTGAATTTAGCCTTCCATTCCGACATTTGTTCAGGGGTTGACTCCTCTCCTCTTAAACTGTCTTCATTAAAAACCTCATCAAATAACTTCCGGGAATCGGGATCCTTCAAAAAGTCTTGTACAAACTCCCCTTCGGCCGGTGTACATTGTCCCTTAAGATATCTTGAAATTAATTCCTTATCGACTTCCTGATCGTTCATGATGTGCGTATTCAATATACAAAGCACATATTTGAGGCGATACCCTTAATGCAAATTGAAACAAACTTACAATTTACTGAAAATCAGTTGATTATTTTATCAATTTAATAACAAGGAGTACTACACCCAAATCTGCATAGTGGGCCAGGTTCTTACGTATTGAACGCAGGGATGAACTAATATGGTTTTCTACCGTTTTAACGGAGAGATTTAATTGTTTGGCTATTTGAGGATAGGTCAGGTTCTCTTCCCTGCTTAAATTAAAAACGAGCCTTCGCTGAGGTGAAAGACGCTCTATTTGAAGATGATATTGTTCCCTTAATTCTTTAACTGCTAACGTTTGATCGGCCGCAGTATCAACAAAACGACGATCATTATCATGGAGTTCAATAGAAACTGATTTAATTGCTTTTTTCCTCACATGATTAAATAGGGCATTTTTGATGGCTTTAAAAAGATAGGATGACATATCTCCGGTTACATCGATGGTTTCCCGTTTAGTCCATAACCACAACATCAGATCCATAACTAATTCTTCAGAGAGTTCTGAATTTTGAGTTTGTCGGAAAGCATACTGATAAAGCTGATTAAAGTAGCGTTCAAAGAGTACATTAAAGGCGGTTATGTTACCATTTCGGTATTCATAAACCAATTTATCATCGTCTAACGCCTTAAAGTTCTCTGCCATTTTAATATGCGACAAAATTAACTTTATCCAATACGATGTATATTAATCAAAGGTTAAGAAATTATAAATTAACTCTTAGTTGAATTATAATCGAGAAATACGCCTATTTGCCGATACAGAAATCTTCAGAAGATTTACTATTATCCATTAAAAAAAGAGGCTGTCTCAAAATACTGAGATGGCCTTTTTTATGTTTTTTTGGATTTTATATTATCCTTTGACTGTACCGTCTTAATTTGCTGTTCTAAACCGATTATTTTCAAAAGAGGCACAAAAACAGCTTTTTTAAGCTGCTTTTTTCCTGATGTTTTGTGCAATTGCCAATAACCCCCATTCGATTGCCACTTTTTCCTTGCCGCGGAGCATAAAGCGGCGGAACCCGTGGTTCTGTTTGATATTTCCGAAAACTGGTTCAACATCATAACATCGCTGCTTTCGTTTTTCGATGCCCTTTTCACTATTGAGCAGTCCGTACGCTATTGCTTTATGTCGCTTTAGATTTTCGTTAACCTCTATAATTCTATTCCCCTGAGATTTATGGCAGGCCCCATTTAATGGACAGCCAGAACAATTCTTTGCCTGATACCTTTTGCTGGTCTGCTCAAAGCCGGTACTTGTTTTTCGCTTTCCATCACCGATATAGTGCATTCTTTGTCCCATCGGGCAGATGTAGCAATCCTGGGCCGGATCATAGAACAGTTTGTCGGCACTAAATGGCTGCTTGGTATTGTAATGTTCGCTCTGCTGTTTATCGAACATCCCATATTTAACATAGGCTTCAATATTCCGGGCTTCTAACAGGTCATAATTTTCTTCACTTCCGTAACCGGCATCTGCAGTAATAGTTTCCAGGGTTTTACCATAACTGGCCTTGTGTTGCTCTAAATGCGCTTGTAATGTCGTGGTGTCGGTGGGGTTCGGGTGGATGGTGTAATTGACGATGAACTGGTTGGATGTGGAGATCTGAACGTTGTAGCCTGCTTTAAGCTGTCCGTTCTGCATGTGGTCTTCCTTCATCCGCATGAAGGTTGCATCGGTATCGGTCTTGCTGAAGCTGTTTCGATTGCCCAGAATGGCCTCTTTGCGTTCATATTCGGCTATTTTCTTGGGGTATTCCCTGCTTACATATTTCAGCTTTGCCTTCATCTTTTTACTGGTATGGGGCTTCTCGGCCAGTACCGCGTTGAGCGTATCCACCGTATCCTGTACCCTTTTTGGGCTGATATCCGTAAAATCCGGTGGTTCAGGGAGGTTATCTTCGGCTTTGGCTATACTTTGAGCATATTCCCAGATTTCACCCAGCGCTTTTTTCATCTTTTCCTTATTGGTCTGGATCGCCTTTTTCCATACAAAAGTGTATCTGTTGGCATTGGCCTCTATCTTGGTGCCATCGGTATAGACTTCTTCAATGCTTAACAGGCCTTCTTCGGCTAACAGTTTTACTACTTCCTCGAAAACGCTGCGCAGGGCGTCCTTAAGGCGAACACCACGAAAACGGTTAATGGTATTGTGGTCTGGATAGCTCATTCCGCTCAGCCACATCAAGTTGATGTTCTCTTTACAGGCCGTTTCCAGCTTTCTGCTGCTGTAAACGTTGCTGACATAGCCATAAACCAAAACTTTTAGCAACATCTGTGGGTGGTAGCTTGAGGTGCCCTTAATATGATAAGCGTCCAAAAGACCCTGTATATTGATCCTGTTAACAATATCATTTACAATACGAACAGGATGACCTTTTGCTACAAGTTCATCTAAGGTAGGCGGAATGGCCATGACCTGGGATTGGTAGTAGGGCTTGAAAGTTGGTTTTCCGGATGCCATAAATCATAACTATTTATACTTAAATATCTGAAATTCAAATGAATATACAAAATTTTTAATTGAAAACATCCGTTTTTTTTTAACAAGAGGCTGCCTTTTTGTGAAGTGAACCCCAAAAGTTAGACAAAAACTTTTGGGGTTTATTATTTATGTCAAAGCACACATTTGAAGAGAAACTTGATGTAGTTTCTCAAGTAAGAAAGGGAAAGCCGATTCTACGGATATCCCGCGAACGCCATATCCGTGAAGGCATGATATTGGAATGGGTTCGGAAATATGATCTTTATGGCGAAAGTGGGCTGCTCAAACAACCTAACGTCAAGCCCACGCCTGATTTCAAAGAAGAAGTTGTAAGGCTTGTCATAGAAAAAAAAGTACCTTTAAATCAGGTTGTTCTGGAATATAGATTAAGCAAGACTGCTTTAGAGCGCTGGGTAAGATCAGTACGGGTTGAGGGATATGCAGTACTATACCAGCAAAAGAATCCTGGACGACCACCTAAATGCATGGGAAGATCAAAGAAGCTTGAACCTGAAACAGAAGTAGAGAAGCTCCAGGCGGAAAATAGCCGTTTGCGGGCGGAGAACGCACTATTAAAAAAAGTCACGGCCTTAGTCAAGGAAAAAGAAGCCCGCGAACGCATGAGTGGGCAAAAGCCATCGAAGAACTAAGGCCCGAACATGATGTTTCAATTCTATTGGATTGCAAACAGATGGCTCGTTCTGTATTTTATTATCATCGCAAGCGCCTAAATGATGATAAATACAAGCATGAAAAAGAAGAGATCGCAAGTATATACCACTTGCATAAAGGCAGATATGGTTATCGGCGGGTCACCGCCGAAATGAAGAACCGGGGTTATAGCATAAATCACAAGACTGTCCAAAAATTGATGGGAACATTAGGCCTAAAATGCAATATCAGGAAAGTAAGTTATCGCTCATACAAAGGTGAGGTTGGTAAAATTGCCCCTAATGTACTTGAAAGGGATTTTGAGGCAAATCTGCCTAATCAGAAATGGGCTACGGATGTCACTCAGATGAACATTAAAGGGGAGAAGATCTATTTATCTCCTATAATTGACATGTTCAACGGGGAAGTCATTTCTTATAGTATTTCAAAATCTCCAAATATGCAGATGATAGATGAAATGTTATATGAGGCTTTTGATAAAGTGAAAGATATAAGGGGACTTATTTTTCACTCTGACCAAGGGTGGCAATATCAACATTATGGATATAGAAAGGCTTTGGAAAAACATGGAATTATTCAAAGCATGTCCAGAAAGGGAAACTGCTTGGATAATGCCTTGGCCGAAAGCTTCTTTGGGATCTTAAAGACAGAATTACTGTACAAACAGAGCTTTGAAACTGCGGAAGAATTTATAACTTCGTTAAAAGAATACATTCATTACTATAACAATGAAAGAATAAAAAACAGGTTAAATGGAAAGAGCCCGGTGGAATACCGAGCTCTCGTACAAAAAACTTAATTTTGTAAACTGTCCAACTTTTTGGGGTCACACCATTGAGACAGCCTCTTTTTTTTGACCTTAAATTTCAACTATGTCCTTCAACAGAAGAACACGCCAACTACCGATACTACTTAAAGCTTCCCGGTCTGCTACTTTTTCTCCCACCATCAGTAGCTGTTGAATATTCTAACGAGTACTGACCATTATTCAAGCCGTTATAATATAAGGCTACATTTCCGTCATTTTGAACCCACATATATGCCCGGCGCGCGTTCTCAGTCCCGCCAGTTCCAACAGGGGCTTCTGTGTAAGATGCCCAAATGTCGGCTTCAGCACCTGTACTTGATACTTTTCTTAGTATAATGTTGCCATCAAGTGCGTAATATAATCTATATGTCCAACCGGATGAGCTTCTATTGGTTCTGCTGTCCCACAAGCCTACGTTAGCGGAATTGTACAAAACCAAGTTTCCGTCACCTTGTAAAACGAATCTATAAGCACGGTTTTGTGAATATATTGTGTTTATTCCGTCTGATGATAGTATGGGCTGATCGCTCGTGTGTATAGCATCAGCGGGCATTACGCCAGACAAAAATATAGACCTTGAAGCCCAATATGTGGGAATGCCGCTACCTTGCGCAATTTGTGTAATTATTGTTGGCTGCTTACTTTGAATATATTGTTCAACCGCAGCCTTAACTTGGGCCTTTTTATTCGGGTCAGCAATAAAATCGTAAATATACACAGCTTTTACTACACCAATTAATGCAGCATTGTAAGGAGTAATGCTTTGTTGCCAGGCACCAAGGTTTATAGCTTGACTAGGATTGCCATCCTTATCAATTGATATAGTTGTGCCTGCGTTTGAGCCTCCATAAAAGTTTACCTTGTATTCTCTATCAGCAGTTGAATTTGTTATTTGAGTTATCTCACTTGAATTCCTGTTATAGTTAAGATTAACACCGATGATGTTAAGTACACTAACCCCTAATCCTACCTTTATATCTGATGTTTTTTTAGAGTAATCAGTTGTATTGTAATCAGAACCGCTGTAATCAAACTTAAGAATCCCACCTATATCAATGCCTAACAATACATGTGTCCTGTATTTGGCAATTAGGTCATCAGCCCCCATGTTAGCTATATCAGTTTGAAATTGCGGCGTTAGATATGACATTAGCAAAGATTGAGAAATATCACTGGTAAACTGCAACCTTCTAATTCTTTGTATAGATTCGTATGTTGCATACGAATATCTGCTTGAGTAGCCATTTTTATTTTCGTCGGATGTGTTTTTACTTACGCTTCCGGTAAAGGATACTGGATTTTTATTATCCGAGGTGGCTGTAGTAGCCCCAAAGCTACCGCTAATGCCATATCCCTGATTAGTAGAAATATCTTGCAAATATTCCAGTACTGTAGCACCGGCAAAGCTAACGTCTGTACCTGCAGTAGTGTTGTTTTTGTCAATTCCGTTGGGATAATCATTGACGAATCGAGCCATGTCAATGATGGGAACATTAGATTGACTGTTAATATCTTGTAAGTTGCCAGTGACATCCAATCCGTAACCCAGGACATCATTTACACCATCTGCACCAGGAAAGGATTTAGTCAGGTCGTTATTGGTTTTAAAAGTGTCAGAAGGTACAACGTCTGTTGAACGTTTACATGACCAAAGCATAGTCGTTACGACCATTAAGAATAGTAATTTTTTCATATTGAAGTTTGGTAAATATTACTATCAAATATAAAATATAATTATATAATTACATTTTTAATATAAAATATTTTTTTCAAGATATCATAATTCTTAAACTCGTGTTCGTATGTTCACCATCTTGTATAAGTGCTAATATCGTTCAGGGGAGATAACCGGAGATTTTACTACTGATATTTTTTCTTCGAACATCAGTCGTAATTCTCCCACATTTAAGGTGATTTAAGCTTATATAAGGAGCAATAAGGGTTTATAAGCAACTTAATTTCTCCTCAAATTTCCGATCTCAAAAAGAGATATTTTTGAGTAACAACTTAGGTAACCAAAACAAGAAAGCATTGCTAATTATCCAAGAATTTGGACAAGATAATAATACAACTTATTAATAATCATATATTTATATACATGAATTATCGATATTTTGTGTTGTTTGGTCGGCGTATTTGCCGATACAGTACTTAGAATATGATTATCAGAAAGTTACAGGCTTTGAGGTACGAATTTTAAGATAAGCATAAATAATTGAAAATCAAAATTTTATTTATACTCTTTTTTATAAAATTTTTCTTTCTGATTACAGCATATTACACCTAACACAGGTACAGTTTTTGATAAAAAACTGTCATTTTTAAAAGAAAAACTAAAGAAGTGATAATTAGCGTTTGAGGACGTGTAAGGCTTGATATTCCGCGAGGCTTGACCAGGCCATTCGTGCGCTTTGGACCACCGGGTATCGTAGGCAATAAGGGAAACCGCAATCAGCAATAAATAAATTAATATGATCAAAGTTTTACGGAATCAACTGTTTGCTATTCCGTAACGGGGTGGTCAATTGCCTCCGGAATGTCCAGTAGGGATTGAAATTGGTTTTTAGGAGCTATAAATTTCAATTATTGTATTGAAAAATACCCGCTTCTAACAAAAAAAGGCACAGCCTTTTTGAGAAAACCTCTTTTTTATCCGGGATTTCAAGTTTACGGCTTTCGTAAGCCATTGCTTTTCATCTTGCTTAAGAATTCAGGTGTAACGCCTATATAACCGGCGATGTACTTTTGTGGCAACTTCATCATCAGGTCAGGATATTTGTTATAGAAATTCCAATAGCGCTCTTCTGCACTAAGGCTGAGGATTTCCATCGTGCGGGCCTGAAAACGAATTAATGAACGTTCGGTCAAAATCCGGAAGTATTTTTCGAAAACTGCACCTGACAACAACAACTTTTCTTTGGTCTCCTTTGTAAAGAATAAGATCTCCGTGTCAACGATGGCCTGGATGTTCAGTTCGCTTGGTTTGTCATCATAGAAGTTCTGCAAACTTCCTGTCCACCAGCCAGGTGTTGCAAATCCAAGAATGTGCTCTATCCCTTTATTGTCTAATAAGTAAGTCCTAAGGCACCCGCTCAATACATAGCAACTGATGGCTGCTATTCCACCCTCATGAATGAGGTATTGATTCTTTTTTACCTTTTTGTACTGAGCCAGGGAATTTAGCGCCAAGACTTCATCCTCGCTTAAACTCACATAGGTTTTAACATGGTTTTCGAGCGAGGCGGTGTCAAATTTTGGATCAGTCATTAGGGTAAGTCTAGTTATTTCTTAATCTATGTTAAGCCAATTCAATAAGGTACATTATTTCAGTGACGCATGCGAAGGTCTAATTTTGTGCCAGTAAATAACTATAACTTTTAAAAATAAATTTATGAAAAAATTATTCAAATCATCAGTTCTAAAAGCGCTATCGATCCTATTCGTTTTAAGCGCGAGTTTTACAGTAACTAACGCACAGCAGAAAAAAACTACGCTGATCAATCCGGATGACGCTGTTTTCTTATTTGTAGACCATCAAAGTGGTTTAGTTCAAACCGTCCACAGCATGCCGGTTGGAGAATTAAGGCAAAATCTTGTTGCTCTTGCAAAAGCATCCGAACTCTTGCACATCCCCGCCATTTATACTGCATCAGTTCCGACAGGACCAAACGGTCCTACACTTCCTGAGATAAAAGACAATGCACCGAATGCAAAGTATGTTATCCGACAGGGAGAAATCAATGCCTGGGATAGCAAAGAATTCGTTAATGCAGTTAAAGCTACAGGTAAGAAGACTATCATCATCTCCGGTATGTGGACCAGTGTATGTGTAGTGTATCCTGCCTTGTCTGCACTTGGAGAAGGCTATACTGTTTATGCAGTTGCTGATGCCAGTGGAGATATCACGCCTGAAGCCCATAACCTGGCTATGCTCCGCTTAACCCAGGCAGGCGCTATCCCGGTAACCTGTGGTGCCGTGCTTCCAGAATTGATGAAAGACTGGAGAAGGAAAGAAGCCGGAGATTTTGCTAAAATACTGGCACAAATGGTACCTAATTTCCAGGCTGTTATCGAACAATACTATAAAGCACAGGAAGTTGCAAAATCAGAAAAATAATACGTGGCCCTGTATCCTAATGATACATTAAATACTAAGCCAATAAGAAATGGTTGCTCCTGAAAAAGCAACCATTTTTTTAAACGGCTTTTGTCATTATATAATACGGCTTAAGTCCATTACCAATTTCTGTAGGTTACAACATTAAAAAAGGAGAGAAAAATGTTACAATTATTAAAAAAAGAAGACCAGTTTAATAGAACAATATTCAATGGTAATTTTATTGCAAACAAACCAGTAGCTACCGGAGCACAAGCTCAAGTTAAACCTTATTCCTGTTTATTTTATTGGAGTCATGCACGGGCAATTGACCAATGTGAGTTTGGATTGCATCCGCACGAAGGGTTTGAAATAATGACTTTTATTTTAGAAGGAAGTGTAGCACATTACGACACGGCGACAAAAGTTTGGACACCATTAGAAGCAGGAGATTTCCAGGTTATTCAATCGAATAGTGGACTTCAGCACCAGGAGAGAATTACTAAGGGAACAAGAAACTTCCAAATTTGGTTTGATCCTAATTTTTATGAGACCGTAAAAAAAGCGCCGTCATATACTGATTATCAGAGCAAAGATTTTAAACCGATAATTGAAAATGGAGTTAAAACAATCATTTATGTCGGAAAAGGAAGTATTGCCGATGTGCTTACGCCAGGGTTATCGATCAAACGCCTTTTTTTCGATCAGAAAAGTAAGTATAATTTACAACTAAATAAAAGCAGTAGTTATACGTTTTATGTCTTAAAAGGCGATACCCTCATCAATGGTAACGCTTTAACAACAGATGATGCGGTTCGAATTTCAAATCTTGAAAACCTGGAAGTGGAGTTCGAGATAGATGGTGAACTGTTTTACATTGAAACGCCGTCAGTTCCAAATTATAAAACGGTTTGGAGCTAACTGAGAATTTTATGTCTTTATTGATCAGGAGTCTTTTAGTTAGGTACTCGCCAATAAGAAATGGTTGCTCCTAAAACAGCAGCCAATTTTTTAAAACCGCTATTGTAATATATAATTTTACCATCATGGAAATAGGAATAGACAGTTTTGCTTCGGCAATGTATGGTACCCATAACACCTTAAGCAGTGTGGATGCTATGGAGCAATTGCTCGATAGGATCGAACTGGCCGATCAGGTCGGGCTTGATGTTTTTGGTATCGGTGAACACCACAAAAAAGAGTTTTTAGATTCTGCCACGGCTATTATCCTGAGTGCAGCCTCTGCAAGAACCAAACGCATCCACTTAACAAGTGCGGTAACCGTTTTAAGCGCTGCTGTCCGGGTTTATCAAAATTTCGCAACGCTTGATTTAATATCTAAAGGAAGGGCAGAGATTGTCGTTGGCCGTGGTTCGTCCATTGAAGCTTATCCGCTATTCAGATTTGAACTTAAGGATTATGACCAATTGTTCAAGGAAAAATTGGGCTTATTGCTGAAAATACGGGATAATGAATTTGTCACCTGGTCCGGCAGGTACAGGCCTGCTTTGAATAACCTCCCGGTTTATCCGAGGACCGTCGTCACCAATAATGTAGGTCCTTAGCGCACCTTTCACTACGTAATTGCGGTACCTGGAAACAAAACCGGGCTGGTCAAGAAACTGCTTCCGCCTAACTTTCTTCGCTCTTAACAGCGAAGCCAAAAAATCTTCTTCCGCTTTGGTGAGCGGCATTTGTTTGGTCACATAATTCACTAAAGGCGAAACATCGTCCATCAGGACAAAAGTAAAAAATTCTGCGCTGGATTTAAGGATGCGGCGTTTGTAGTAAATATTTGTAGTGTCAGTATAGATTTCGAGGATTTTTGCTTTATCAATTAAAAAAAGCAACTATTACATTAGCCAAAAGCAACACAGTACCTGGATACAGCATATTAGTTTTAGAGCTGTATCAAGTATACCGACCATCTCTGTAATTGTGTTAGATACCTTTATTGGATTAAAATTGAACGTTTAGCGGATACTTTTTGAACGTTGGCCTATCGGCTCACTTGGATCAAGGGTTTACCTTTGACCTATAATCAAATATGAAAACAATGACAACAACATTCAGTAAAAACGAGCGAAGAATTGCAGGGGCTTTATTTCTCGGCTATCTCCTGAATAACTTTAACCCTGTGCTGGCTTCCCCAGGAAGCCATTTCATCAATAATAGGTTTAAGTGTACTTCCATAGGCAGTAAGCTCATACTTAACGGTAACAGGTTTGGTGTCCATAACAGTCCTCTTGATTAATCCGTTTATTTCGAGTTCTTGTAATTCTTTTGACAGCATTTTAGTTCCTATACCATCAATGATCCGCTGTAGTTCGGTATAGCGCTTTTCTCCAAATACGGACAGGCTTGCGATGATCATGATTTTCCATTTTCCGCTCAAGATATCTTTCACATCATTTATCGCCTTAAACCGTTGTAAACAGGCATTTGAGATCATTTCCATTATTATTCTTATTAGTAAGTTCCTTTTGGGAAGCGACTTCCCTTTGGGACAGCCATTCCTTTTGTAAAGTTACATGGATTAACTTTGCGATACAAGAAATTAATAAAAGAATTAAAATGAATACAAAAAAATCAAGCGCGGTAGTGCTTATTGAACAGGCCGGATCACCGGATGTTTTGAGCTATCAAACCGTAACGCTGCCGGAGCCGGGTGAAGCAGAAGTTTTAATTGCCCAAAAAAGCATTGGGGTAAATTTCGTAGATGTTTTTTTCAGAAACGGAACGTTTCCGATGGATGCCTACCCCGCACCCGTAGGTTCGGAGGCGGCTGGTATTATTGAAGCTGTAGGACCTGGCGTAAAGGATTTTGCCATTGGCGACCGTGTGGCTTATCCTTTTGCTATTGGGGCTTATGCAGAAAGCAGGATTATTCCTGCAACTGGTCTATTTAAACTTCCTGATGACATCACTTTTGATCAGGCTGCTGCCGTTTTAGTTAAGGGGCTCACTGCCCACATGCTCCTCAAACAAGCTTACATTTTAGGGGCGGGCGATATGGTCTTGATACATGCAATGACAGGTGGGGTCGGGACTTTATTGAGCAATTGGGCAAGGGCCTTGGGTGCGATAGTTATCGGGACAGTAGGAAGTGCCGCTAAAAAAGAGCTTGCCTTAAAGCGTGGTTTTGAGCATGTCGTCGACTTGCAATCCGAAGATTTTGCTGATGTAGTCAATAACATCACTCAAGGCAAAGGCCTGGATGCGGTATATGATGGTACCGGTGAGGCCACTTTTCAAAAATCTGTTGACTTGATCAAAGCCGGGGGCAGTGCGGTATTGTACGGCTGGCCTTCTGGCATGCCTGCTATAAACGCAGAAGCAATGGAGCAAAGGAACATTCAATATGCAAATCCGGCCCTTTATCAATACCTGGAAGATCGGGAAAGGATAACTTTAGCGGTCACTGAAATATTTAATTTGTTGAGAGCAGGCATATTGAATGTTCAAAACACAAGCATATACGCGTTAGCCGATGCAGGGAAAGCACATGCCGATCTTGAATCACGCAAAACCACAGGCAGTATCATCCTCCGTCCGTAATTATTATTCATTCAAAAACAAAAATCATGAAAATTCAAAAAATCGTGTATTGGATCTCTACCGGCCTTCTTGTGCTGGGGATGTGCGCCACATTTATCAATTATTTTTTTAACCCGGCCTTCAAAGCCATTTTTGCCCACCTCGGGTTTCATGACTGGTTCCGTGTAGAACTTGGAGTGGCCAAGTTGCTGGGCGCATTCGCTGTAGCTATTCCTTCAATACCCGCGCGGATGAAAGAATGGGCCTACTTTGGGTTTTTCATAAGTTTTACATCTGCGGTAATTGCCCATTATAACGCTGGCGACCCGGTTTTTAATATGGTAGCACCCTTAATTATGCTGGTGATCTTGTTGGTATCTTATGTTACCTACCATAGGATTGCACTGGCAAAAACTAATTAAAGTGTAATTAAAAAAAACGGCTGTTCACATCGAACAGCCGTTTTTCACCGCTTCGTCAAGTTCACTCTGCCTGCGGCATGAATACATAGCAACTTGCTCAATGAAGATTCTCTAAAAAGCGGGTCGAATTCTATCCGGTATTCAGCGGACGGAGTTGCAAACATTTTTCCCGAAAATGTTAATGTATCTTTGATCATGGTTTATTCTCCCTTCGATAGCCCTGAGCAATGGCTTGCAGTTCTCGCTGTTCGAATTGGCGCTACCATCGAAAACGGCAGCTTGTTGTTAGATGGTTCAGCCGACCAGGGGACGATCAGGCTATTTCCGTTGGAAAATGGCCTGATCATGATTTTGACCGAGGTGAAATCAAATGTTAGTATCCCGAAATTACAGGATCATCTACCGCCGGATTACCTGTTTATGAAATTATACCTGCCCGAATATAGTTTGGATACGGCTGTTAAATCTGGCTTTGAATATTACCAAATAACAACTCCTGGAGTTTTGCTATGTAATTCACGCCTGCAATTACGATCAATATTTAAGATCCAGCAACAATTTAAGATTCTATCTTTTGCTATGCATGCCGACTGGCTCAGGCAGACATTTCCTTCCAACTCCATATTTTCAGAAAAACGATTATTCGATTCGCCTTTTTTCAGATTTGAAAATGTCACGCCTGCGATATTACAGTCCGCATTAAATCTGTTTACTTTTAAAATAGCTTCCGGCGCATTTCATTTGCGTATGAAAGCCATTGCTTATGATATGCTTAGCGATCTTTTTTTAGCTTTTGATTTAGAGGCGGGGGCAAATTTTTCTACTTTTAAATATCAAAGTGATATTGAAGCCATTTTCAGGATCAGGGAACAATTGCTGAGCTATAAAGAAATCAACTATCCAACCATTGAAGTTCTGGCAAAACAAGCTGCGATGAGTCCTTCCAAGCTAAAAAAGCTGTTCAGTTCAGTTTTCGGTATGCCGGTTTTTGAATTTTATCAACATCACCGGTTAGCTTATGCGAGGAAGTTGATTGAAGGACGAAAGCATACCATTGGTGAAGTGGGTTTGAAAATAGGCTATAATAACCTGAGTAAGTTTTCGCAGGCTTATAAAAAGCAGTTTGGCTATCTGCCGAATCAAACATTGCTACCCGATCGGGCTATTAGTTAACCTGTACGGGCTATTCATAGCCACAAATGCCGCTTACCTTTGGCTCCATGAGGAAAATAATTGTAATTACCGGGGGAACCGGGGGCATTGGCTATGCTGTTGCCTCAGCACTTGCTCAACAAGGCAATAATATCATCTTCCAGGGCCGCGACTCCGCTAAAGGTAAGAAAATTGCGATGGAGCTTTCGAGCACAAATGGTTCCACTGCAAGATTTATCGCCGCTGATGTTTCCTCTGTAGACGGAATTAAAGACCTCGCTACGGCAATAAAAAAATTAACCAATAAAATAGATATCTTCATCCAGGCTACCGGGGTACTAAATTCTGAAAGATGCGAAACGAAAGAAGGGTTGTATGGGAGCTTTGCTGTAAACTATCTATGTAAATTCATGTTGGATCATCTTTTATTAGATGAATTAAAACACGGACAAGGCAAAATAATTATTGTAGGGGGGCCACTTAGGAAAGGTGCCACTATAAACTTTAATGACTTACATCTGAAAACCAATTATTCCCTGTTTAAAAGTATAGGGCAAAATCAGCTTGCCATTCACATGCATGCCCAGGAATTCAGTAAACGATATGGCAGCACGATACCGATTAATGTCGTCAATGCCGGAATGGTGAAAACCGGTATTGATAGAAATGTTAAAGGCTTTATGAAACTTGTGTTTCTGGTTCTGGGACCAATATTGGCTAATAGTATTGAAAAGGCCATTATAAACGTTATTGCACTGGCTGAGACAGGTGGCAAAGATTCAGGCTATTTTTATCCAAAGGTTGCAAAGCCGGCAATTAAAGAAAAAATAAATTTAGATGTAGCTGTTGCAGTTAAGCTATGGGATGAAAGCCTGAAGATTGGCAAATTAAACGCATAGAAAAGATCATGTCGAAAAGAATTTTAATATTGGGCGCTACCGGGAGAACCGGCAAACATGCCATACCGTTCGCATTGGCAAAAGGTTACCAAGTAGTTGCATTAGTTAGAGATCCGGCTAAGATCGGTGTTACATCAGATGACTTAACCATTGTTACAGGCCTTCCGACAAACGCTGATGATATCCGCGGGGCCATGAAAGGCTGCGATGCCGTTCTCAGTTTGTTAAGCCCTTTAACCAGGGGAGAAGCCATTTCTTTCAGAAAAATAAATGCTCCGCGTGTTCTGGAAAGAAGCATGATCAATGTATTACAGGTAATGAACGAATATGGAGTTAAACGTATTTTAATCTTATCATCTGTCGGGGTCGGAGATTCCTGGAAATATGCGCCATGGTATGTGAAGCTATTGGTGAAGCTGACCAATTTCAAAGTTATATTTGCTGACCATAACGCGCAGGAACGTTTAGTTCAGGCGTCCGGGACAGACTGGACAATTGCCAGGCCGGTCGGGTTGAATGAAAACGTAACTGCAGGAAAAATAGCAGTTACCTATGACCATACGCCGAAGCCGTTCCAGATGAGCCGGAAACTGCTGGCTAAATTCTTTATTGATAATTTATACAGTGAA
Source organism: Mucilaginibacter paludis DSM 18603 (assembly GCF_000166195.2). Taxonomy (NCBI): domain Bacteria; kingdom Pseudomonadati; phylum Bacteroidota; class Sphingobacteriia; order Sphingobacteriales; family Sphingobacteriaceae; genus Mucilaginibacter; species Mucilaginibacter paludis. The sequence continues at coordinate 6,374,974 of NZ_CM001403.1, read as the reverse complement.
ACTTATATTCACAAAGCTCCTATGTTGTCAGAAATATAGCTGTCAAAAACATCCCACTTTCTGGTTGTACAAACATTCTCGCCATTTGATCTGCAGAAACCGAACAAATTGAAGAATTTGCAAAAAAAGATTTAATTGCCAAATTTACTTTAGTTTTCCGTAAAGCCATTTTGGAAACTCTGCCTGAAGGCCACGGGTGATTGCCTTGTTTTTTGCTTAAATAATTTACTAAAGGACGGCACATGTTCGAAACCGAGGCTATAGGCAATCTCGCTCACCGTCAGATCGGTATTTGAAAGTTTCAGTTTCGCAGCTGCGATGAGTTTTTCATGGATATGCTGCTGGGTATTTAAGCCGGTCAGCGCTTTCAGCAGGCCGCTGAGGTAATTAGGTGATGTATGGAGCGTTTCGGCTACAAACCGAACCGTGGGGATACTATGGAGCAGCTGCTCTTCGCTGCCGAAATATTGGTCCAGCAAGGTTTCCAGGCGGCCCAGCACCTGGTGGCTACCGCTTTGCCGGGTGATAAACTGGCGATGATAGAAACGGTCCGCGTAGCCCAACAGCGCTTCGAGTTCCGCTACGATGATCTGCTGGGAAAACCGGTCGGTATAAGCCTCACATTCCTGCCGGATGTGATTGATCAATCCATTCAGGATCTGTTCTTCCCGCTCGGACAAGAAAAGCGCCTCATTGGCCGAATAGCCGAAATAACCGTAATACCCGATGTTTTTCGATAGGGCCGTATTAGCCAGAAAATCAGGATGCAGCAACAGCAACCAACCCGAGGGTTCATTGTTGGCATATTCATTGAGCTCAACCCGCAGCACCTGTCCGGGCGCCAGAAAAAACAGGATGCCCTCGTCAAAGTCATAGGATTGCTGCCCGTAGATCATTTTATAGTTCAGCCCCCGCTTGACCGAGATCGAATAAAAATCGAATACTACGCTTAACCCGCTTCGTTCCTGCGGATGGCGGATCATGGCATAGTCCACCAGGCTGATGAGCGGATGCAGCGGCCCGGGCAGGCTGTTCAGCCGGTGAAATTCGGTAATGGTTTTTACCCTGTATGGTGCAACACTGCTCATATTACGAATGTAAGTTTTTCGACCGTGCTTTTTGTAAGGTCTTATCCAGAAAATTAAGGAAGAATTCCGGCATCAGCCTGCTCATGAGTTTGAGCACTTTGGAAAGTCCTGGTTTGATCTCCAACTGATCGTTTAGTATTCCTTTGATAGCGATAACAATCATTTTGTTTGCAGCCATATTCTGGTTGCTATCCACTAAGCCAGTAAACTCTTTTTGCAATGGGGTTTCCGTACTTGGCGGGGCGAGTTCGAAAACCTTGATCTTAGTGGCTTTTAGTTGCAGGCGTAGCACACGGGTATAGGCGCGCAGTCCCGCCTTTGCGGCGCTGTAAACCGGCGAGATTGGGAAAGGAACAAATGCCAGCCCCGATGAGACGTTGATAATCGCAGCCGCTGGCTGGGTGAGCAGGTGCGGCAGGAATTGCTGCACCATCAAAATGGGGCCGGAAAGGTCGATGGCTATTTCGGCTGTGATGTCCCGCTGACCCGTATCCAACAGGTTGATGTTACGCATGATCCCTGCATTATTGATGATGATGTTCAATGCCGGGAATTGCGCCGTAACCGTTTCCGCTAATTGCTTAATGGCTTCGGGGTCGCTGACATCGCTCTGGAAAATATGTATCTGCGGGTATTGCTGCCTGACTTGCTCCAGGCGGGACATGTCCCTGCCGGTGATCAGGATAGCTGCGGGCCCCTGTGCTATCAATTGCTTTACGAATTCGAGCCCGATGCCGCTGCTGCCGCCGGTGATTAGTATGGTGCTGTTTTTTAATTCCATTGTTGTATAATTTAATGATACAAAATTGCCTGATTGGTAGGAATGATGTTTAACCGATTCCACTATTGCGTTAGCCAAAAGCAACGAAAAGTGCAGGCAAGTAAAGCATCGGTTTTAATTTTAATTTTATTTTTAAAATAGTCAATAATGGCGCTGGCGACCAATTAGGGGCTGCCGCCTTTATCTTTATTCCAGGGGCCTGAATGGTCAATCCCTTTAAATGTTTTCCGGGTAGCACGATGGTAATTAATACCAATTTTCAAAATAGTAGTCTGTAAAGCTACCAGTTATGTTACCGCAGATGATCTGAACATTCTGTAAAATAAGGCATTCAGCTCATTATAACCATAGATGATATTTCCGGCTGAAGACAGATCGGTTACAGCATTTGAGAATAAGAGCATGTTTGATTATTCGGTTACTAACTCAAGCTTGCCATTAAATGAAATAAATAAACTGGCGCAATTAATTTAAACGCCTGTAAATACTTACCTTATATTATTTTTATCACACTGAAAATCAATGCGAAAAAATAATTGTGTATATTCGTTTTGCAAATACAGCGATGAGGGACTATTTGACATTATCGGACAACGAATTATCAGCATTGTTAATAAGCGGTGATCACCGGGCTTATGAGCAATTGTACCATCGCTACTCTCGTCTGCTTTTCAGCTACGCGATGAAAAAGTTGCGCGACGAAGAACAAGCCAAAGACATCACCCAGGAATTCTTTACCGAGCTTTGGGATAAGCGTGAAACCACGGTTTTCAGCACCAATATTTCAGGATATTTTTTTTCTGCCATCAATAACCGGATCGTCAATTATTTCTTGCGTGAGAACGTGAAATCGAAATTTGTCAGCTATGTAGCCGACAATTTGCCGGGCATAGTAGCGAATACCGATCATTTGATCCGTGAAAATCAATTAATGGCCTTAATTGAAAAAGAAATTCAGCCCTTACCACCCAAAATGCGGGTCGTATTTGAAATGAGTCGCAAACAACATTTGAGCTATAGAGAAATCGCCGAAAAACTGGACATCTCCGAACGTACTGTAGAAAACCAGGTTTCTAATGCTTTATTCCGATTGCGCACCAAGCTCGGTTTGGTATTTTTCCTGCTCTATCTGGCCAATAAATAAATTTTACTTTTTTTTATTTTCTTTCTATGGGTATACCCATCGTTCCTTGTCATAGCTTTTAATTAATGTTAACATTCACTTAACAGCTATGTCATACGAAAAAGCGAAAGAACTCCTTACGAGGTATAAAGATGGCACCGCGACCGACGAAGAAAAAGCAACCGTCGAGAAATTGCTGTTTAGCTACAATGACGATCCGCTTGATCTTTCAGAAGAACGCTACGATAAGATCATCGAAGAAGTTTGGGATGAACTTCCCAAGCCGGCAACAACCTTCCACCGTTTTCCAGCCTGGACAAAAGTAGCCGCTGCGGCAAGCGTCATTATAGGCTTATCAGCGGCATTGTATTTCATTAAATTAAAGCCAACTCAACAGATGGCACAAAACCAAGTACATGATATTGGTCCGGGCAGTAATAAATTAATCCTGACCCTCGGAAACGGCAAAAAGATCGACTTAACGGCCGCCAAAAACGGACAAATTGCAAAACAGGGACAAGCCGCTATTCGTAAAGTTTCAAACGGTAAAGTTATTTATGCTGCTTTAGCCACAGGCAACGAAGAAATACAGTTTAATACGGTTTCGGCCCCGACGGGGGGCACGGGCGCAATCACGCTCTCCGACGGAACAGAAGTATGGCTCAATGCGGCATCTTCCATTACCTTCCCAACTGTTTTCAAAGGCAACTGCCGTTCAGTTTCAACCACGGGTGATGTTATTATAAAACCGCGCCGAAACGCCAAAATGCCATTCTATACAACTTCCCGCGGTCAGACAACAGAAGACTTTGGGACTGAATTTGAAATCAACGCTTATGATAATGAGCCTGTTGTGAAAACCACCTTAATTGAAGGAAGTGTAAGTATTGCTGCCAATGGCAAAAAAGTAATGTTAAAGCCCGGTCAGCAATCTATTTTGAGTGGTAACCAATTAAAAGTGGAGCCGGGTAATATCCGGAATGCCACAGCCTGGCGCGATGGTGAATTGCGTTGCGATGGTGAAAACATCCAAACCATCATGAGGATGATTGAGCGTTGGTATGATGTTGACGTTGTTTACGAAGGCAAAATTTCGACCGATGGCTATTACGGCACAATTTCAAGATACAAAAATATAAGCCAGGCATTACGCATGCTGAGCTATTCCAATCAGGTACATTTTAAAGTGGAAGGAAGGAGGATAACGGTAACGAAGTAAAAAGCCTACTTTATTTGGAATGCTCCAAAGATAAGCCACCCCGGCGGTAACCGGAATGGCTATAAGATTTGGATTTCTTAATTAAAACTATTCATTAACCGCGTTTTACCTGCCCCATCTTCGACAATGAAAAGGTGCCACGCTAAACCCAATCAAACAAATGTACAAATTTTACCCTAAAATTTTTGTGCAGCCGCATGGCTGCATCTCTAAATTACTGTTAGTGATGAAGTTAACAACTTTACTAATTGCAATCGCCATTTTACAGGTAAGCGCTGCTACTTACGGACAAAAAGTTACCATCTCTGTTAAAAACGCTTCGCTGTTAACTGTGTTTGATGACATCAAGGCGCAGACGGGTTATGATTTTATGATTTCTACGACGATTTTAAAATCTGCAAATAAGGTTTCTATAACGGTTAAAAATGCAGAGCTTGAAGATGTATTAAAACAGTTATTTCATGATCAGCCATTGACATACGAGGTGGATAATAAAAGTATATTAGTAAAACAAAAAGAAACCTCGTTATTAACAAATCTTAAAGACAAGGCAAGCAAAGTTTTTAATCTTCCTGCAGATATTCTTGTTAAAGTCACCGATAGCCTTGGCCAGCCATTAGTTGGCGCATCAGTAAGCTTAAAAGGAACCAGGTACAATGCCTTAACGGATAATAAAGGCGATTTTTATTTGCCTGCTGTACCACAAGGTAAATATACCCTGATAGTGAGCTATATTGGCTATGCCAAATCGGAAAGTAATATAGTTATAGATGGTAAAACATTAAATTTAACTGTTGTTTTGCATACGAGTACATCTGCGCTCGATCAAGTCCAAATAATAGCTTATGGTTCGGAATCTAAACGCTTTAGTGTTGGCGCTGTTACTACGGTTAGTGCCGATGTAATAGAAAAGCAGCCGGTAACCAATCCTTTAACGGCGTTGCAAGGGCAGGTTCCGGGGCTGGCTATTAACTCAACCACTGGAACGCCCGGGTCACAGGTATTAGTGCAGATAAGGGGACAGAATACGCTGAATCCTAACACCTCTCTTAACAAAGGTTATGATCAACCCTTATTTATCATTGACGGCGTACCATTTGCTCCGCAAAACAATGTCGTAAGTCAGCTGTACAGCGTTGCCAATGTGCTACCTTCCAGTGGCGGTATTAGCCAAACTGGCGGCATAAGCCCTTTTAACAATATCAACCCTAATGATATAGAAAGTATCAGTATCCTCAGGGACGCAGATGCTACTTCCATTTACGGCACGCAAGGTTCCAATGGCGTTATCATTATCACCACAAAAAAAGGAAAATCCGGTAAAACAACCTTTGACCTTAACGTTAATTCCAGCTTCAATTCGGCTGCCCGTCCCGTACAATTATTGAACACCCAACAATACCTTCAATACAGGAAGGACCAGTACACTGCCGACGGTGCTACACCCTCCAGCGATCCTAATAATTTCCTGGCTTACGCACCTGATCTGACCATTTATGATCAAAACAAGTACACGAACTGGCAAAAACTCATTTATGGTAAAACGACTAATAATACGGACATTCACGCCAGCCTCTCCGGGGGGAATGCAAATACCACGTTCATAATTTCTCCCGGCTATACCCGGTCTGATTATAATTTCCCCGGTAATTTTGCCGACCAAAGGATGACTTTGCATAGTGCTTTACATAGTAACTCGGTTGATAAACGCTTTACAATTGACCTCGTTACCGACTACGGCTACGATCAGAATAATGCTCCGGCTTCTTTCGGGGGGCAGGATATTTTATTAGCCCCCAATTTACCTAACTTGCTGGATCCGGCAGGCAACTTAGTCTGGAACTATAAAGGGGTTGACTTAAGCAGCTACCAATTCTACAGTGCATTAAAGCAGCCCACCGAGCTTCAAAATTACAATTTAAATCTGTCGTTAAACCTGTCTTATAAAATACTGGAAGGTTTAACTATTGGCGCTAATTTGGGTTATAGCCGAAACACCTCATCAGAAAACTCCCAGGATCCTGCCTCAGCGCAAAACCCAGCGTATGCTGATGCTAATGCGAGCTTTGCCACCAACAACTACCAGACCATCAATATTGAGCCGCAACTGAATTATACAAAAGCAATTGGGAGGGGAGTGCTAACCGCTTTGTTGGGCTCAACTTATAAAAAGAACACCAATAATTCAACTAACAATTCCGGTTATGGTTATACTAACGACAATTTACTGGGATCAATTCTTGGAGCGGCTACGGTATATGATTCGGACAATTCATCCATTTACAGGTACAGTGCTGCATTTGCTCGACTTAGATACATTTATGATCAAAAATATATCATTCAAGCAACAGGTAACAGGGATGGTTCAAGTAATTTTGGCCCAGGGCTTCAATTCGGTAATTTCGGTTCTATAGGAGCAGGCTGGATATTTTCCGGAGAAAAGGCAGTCAAAGATGCCCTTCCTTTTTTAAGTTATGGCAAACTGTCCGGCAGCTATGGCACAACCGGCTCCGACGGTATTCAGGCTTATCAATACCAGGCATTGTATCAGCCTTTTTCCTCTTCTCCTGCATTCCAGGGCACAAAACAAAGCTACCCTTATAATCTTTATAATCCGGATTATAGCTGGGCAACAAAAAAATCATTGAACGTTGCATTAGATTTTGGTTTTTTTAATAATCGCTTGTTATTAAACGCAACTTATTACAGAGACCGCGAAGGGAACCAGTTAGTAGGCTATCAATTGCCTGTACAAACCGGGTTTACCACCGTATTGGGAAACCTGAATGCAACTGTCCAAAACAAGGGATTTGAATTTTCGGCGACTTCATCCAATATAAAAGCCAGGGACTTTACCTGGACAACCAATTTCAATTTAACTTTTAACCGGAATAAGCTGCTTGCATTCCCGAACCTGGCATCCTCTTCTTATGCCCAGCAATACGTAATAGGCCAACCTACCTCTATTATATTCGGTTACCGGTATAAAGACGTAAATCCTACCACCGGGCTGTTTGAGTTTTATGATAAAAATGGGAATGTTACTTCTAATCCCACCTCCGGAACCGCCGCGCAGGGTGGCGATGAAGTGCCAATTGCAAACAGGGAGGTTGATTTTATGGGAGGATTTGGCAATAACTTCAGCTATAAACGTTTCAGCCTCTATATCTTCTGCCAGTTCTCGAGGCAAAATGCCCCAAATTATCTCTCCGAAGCGTATACTTTCAATTCTTTAGCGTTGACGGCGAATAAACCTACAGCAGTGCTGAATAACTACTGGAAAAACCCTGGCGATAACGTGCCGCTTCAGCGATTGGCGAGCAGCTTCTTCTCACCGGCATTCACATCTGGCTTGGATTTCGATCAATCCAGCGGAGTGTATAGCACTGATACTTATCTGCGGATGAAAACAGTAGCGTTATCTTATGCTTTGCCCGATGCTTTATTGACGAAAGTTCATATTCGTGGTGCCAGTGTTTATTTAAATGCACAGAACTTGCTCACGCTCACTAACTATAAGGTAGGTGATCCTGAAGAACCCGGTAATTATACCTTAGTCCCTATACAGCGCATTATCGCCTTTGGTTTAAACCTCCATTTTTAAGTAATCATCATCATGAAAATATTATCTTTTAATACAAATATAAAACTGGCAGGTAGTTTGTTAATTGCAGCCCTCACTTTGGTTTCCTGCAAAAAGTTAATTGAAATACCAGCAAATCCGCCTTCTGCAATTACGCAGGCCGAGCAGTTTGCAGACAGCGCCACCACCATGTCTGCCGTAGCGGGAGTTTATACTTATAACAGTCAGGGACCAGGTTTTGGTTATAGTGATGCAAACCTCACGTTAACTACAGGACTATCTTCCGACGAGCTGTCTTATACCGGTAACACAGATCAGCAGCAATTTTACAGTTATACCTTGGCCCCGGTAAACGTTGAGGTCGCCTCGTTATGGGCATCACCTTATAAAGGATTATACCAGGCCAATGATGTACTGAACGGGATAAGCGGCAATAAGAATTTATCTGCTTCATTCATTAAACAAATTTCCGCGGAAATGAAGGTTGTTCGGGCACTTTATTATTTCAACATGGTCAATTTATTTGGTGGTGTGCCTTTGGTTACCTCAACTGATTATAATACAACAGCATATTTACCCAGGGCTGCCGCTTCCGCAATCTATAGCCAGGTCATCGCCGACCTAAACTATGCCACTAAGAATTTACCGGCAAGTTACCCTTCGGCAGGCAGGGCACGTCCTAACTTATATACCGCTCAAACGCTTTTAGCCAAGGTTAATCTATACCAGGGTAACTGGCAGGCGGCCTATAATGAAGCCGATTCCGTAATTAACTCCGGTATCTACGTGTTAACGAATAATTTAAATAACGTATTTTTAGACGGCAGTACCGAGGCAATTTGGCAAATTCCGGCTGTGCAATCCTTCTTTGCTACAACGGAAGGGCACCTTTTTGTGCCGGGTAGCGGCGTTACACCAACTTATTTGGTAACCCCATTGATGTTAAATGCTTTCGACCCGGGAGATCAACGGCTTCAGGACTGGGTAGGAACAACAGTAATCAACAAACAAAACTTATATTATCCTTTCAAATATAAAAATGTACTGGCAAGCAGCACAACAGTAGAGGGTTATATGGTATTCAGGTTAGCCGAAGTATACCTGATCCATGCCGAAGCAGCTGCACACCTCGGTAATTTGAGTGTGGCTTTAGCGGATATTAATAGGATACGAAAAAGGGCCGGATTACCGAACAGCACAACTGGCGCAACATCGCAAACTGCTGTAATGGCCGCCGTTATGCATGAAAGGCAAACCGAAATGTGTTTTGAATGGGGAAGCCGATGGTTTGATTTAAAAAGAACCGGAAACGCGGGAACTGTACTTACTGCCGAAAAAAGTGGCTGGCAGCCTAATGCAGCCCTATATCCAATACCTCAAGGACAACGTCAATTAAATAGCCTGCTTACACAAAACCCGGGTTATAATTAATAATCATGGTTAGGAATCAAGGAAGGATGTTTGTGATATCCTTCCTTGATCTTTTAATATTCTCCTCTATAATTTCCTTAAAATAAAACAACCTACAAATGAAAAGAATAATATTATGGGCTTTAGCGTTTATCCCGGTAACGGTGTTGGCTCAAAACAACGGTTTTTCCTTAAATATAAATGTTACTAAATATAATACACCTGCCAGGGCTTATTTTTCTTATCCTTTGGATGGCAAACTCATAGTCGATTCAGCAATAATTAACAACGGGATTGTGAAATTTCAAGGGACAGTCGCGGAGCCTACAATGGCGTCATTGGTTATAGATCCTCATGGCGTTGGGCACCATAAATTAAACCCGGCCAATACAGATAATTTTAACTTTTTTATTGAAAGAGGAAACATCAGTGTTATCGCAAAAGATTCTGTCAAATACGCAACTGTAACCGGATCAAAAGTTACGGATGAATATTCCGATTATAAAAAGCTTGTGGCGACCGAATGGAAAATACAGAATGATATAGTGTTAACTTTCAGCAATGCATCACCTGAAAAAAGAAGGGATACTACATTCATGAATGATTTGAAATCTAAATATGAAAGAGTAACTATAAGCGTTGAAGCCGCCGATGAAAAATTCATCAAAGCTAACCCTAACTCCTATGTAAGTGTATACCTAATGAACGCCGTAATTGGTGGCATAGTGGATTTAAATAAAGTGGAACCATTATTTAAAGGGTTATCGCCTGCTATGCAAAATACATTGGCAGGGAAGAAAATTGCTAATATGATTGAATCTTCACACATAACAGCCATAGGTGCCATGGCACCCGTATTTACTCAAAATGATACAGCCGGCAAACCTGTTAGTTTAACTGATTTTAGAGGAAAATATGTATTGGTTGACTTTTGGGCCAGTTGGTGCGCTCCATGCCGTGCGGAAAATCCTAATTATGTAAAAGCATATCAGCACTTCAAGGATAAGGGTTTCACGATGTTAGGCATTTCATTAGATCGCGCGGGTGCAAAGGATGCCTGGCTGGCGGCCATAAAAAAGGATGGATTAGAATGGACACAGCTATCAGACCTGCAATTTTGGAATAATGATGTAGCTAAATTATATGGCGTAAAAGCTATCCCTCAAAATTTCCTGATTGACCCTCGTGGTAAAATAATAGCCACAAACCTAAGGGGAGATGACCTGGACAAAAAATTAGAAGAAATATTTTCTAAATAACTGCCAATCATTTGTTTTCTGTTGTTGAGTAAATACTCACATAGGCAAAGTATCGATATCAAAAGCGCCTTACCGATTTCGGTAAGACGCTTCACTTTAACTTACTTAAATGAATGTTTAAATTCGAGTATTATACCTCCCTGCGGCGTTCCTTCCTCTGTCGGAAATAGTTCATTTTTGAAGATGAACCCACATTGCAGCCACTTTTTCAGCATGGTTTTATCCATTGGGATATTCTCCAATAGCCATTCGTGGCTGATGTGATCAAAACAACCTTTAATATCTCCTTCCATAACCCATTTTGGAGAGCGAATGCCCTTGCCAAGGAGTGTGGCATTGTGTAATAGCATCCATTTTGCAGCGTTCTCTTCTGAAATCATAAGAGTGCTTATCTGCCTTTTGTTTCCGCTATTCTTTGGCACCGTTTTCGCAATAACACTCTTTGAGGTAGGTAATATCTTTCTGGCTTTGGCTGATATTGACCAGGAAAAACTTGGCGTCCACCTTACTTAGTTTGGCGACGTTATTGTCAATGGCGGGTCTTACTTCATCGGAAAGAATATATTAGTACGTTCGTGGTAAACCAGTATTCCGGTTGTTTATTGAGGTCAGTACGGTTCTCGTTGTCCAGAAAATGCACCAGGCCGCTGCTGCCGCCCTTATTATTCAAACTCGCACACGCAATGCTGGCAAATCCCGTTTATCCTTGATATTGGAACTCATAATCTCTCCATTATATTCGATATAAGTTTACCTAAGTGCATTTAAGTGTAAATAAGCGCAATAATTTCGCCCCACTTTTTAGCATAAGGTACAAACCCCTCTTTGAGGTACAATTCAGGTACAAAAATAGGCAAAATGGCACAAAAAAACCAAATATATTAGCAAATATAAATTTGCTTAATTTGTTGATTTTTAGCATTTTAAGTGAAAAAAGTTTGTGAAAATTTGGCTAATTATTTACCGATACAGAACTTCGAAAATATATTATCCAACAAATCGTCCGTCGTCACGCTGCCGGTAATCTCACCCAGGTAATGCAGGGCCTGCTTAATATCCATCGCCAAAAAATCGGAGGTGATGGGGTTATCTATTCCGTTGAGCACTCTTACCAAAGCTTGTTCGGTTTTTTGCAGGGCCTCCAGGTGGCGTATGTTGGTTACCAGGGTTTCGTTGCCGGTCAGTTTACCTTGTACGGCACTGTTATAGATCACTTGCTTCAGTTGGTCGATGTGTTGTTTTTCGCGGGCCGATACCGTAATGAGTTCCACTTCGGCAGGTAAATTAAAACCGGCAGCAAGTTTGCCATCGCTTAGCAGATCTATTTTGTTGGCTACGGCTACTACCGGGACACCGGGATGAAGCAGGTTTTCCAAATCCAGCGCTACATCGGCGCCGGTCATGGCTTCGGCATCAAAAACGTACAGCAACAGGGCCGACTGGCTTATCTTTTCAAGTGTTTTTTGTACGCCTATGGCTTCAATGGTATCGGTGGCTTCGCGCAGGCCTGCCGTATCAACCAGCCGGAAATTAATGCCATTAATGTTGAGTATTTCTTCTATGGTATCGCGCGTGGTACCGGCAATATGGCTTACAATGGCTCGGTCTTCATTAAGCAAGGCATTGAGCAGGGTTGATTTACCGGCATTTGGCCTGCCCGCTATAACCGTGTTTACGCCGTGTTTAATGGCATTACCCAGCTCGAACGACTGGATAAGCTGGTTTATCATTTTACTGATATCAACTACCAGTTGTTTTAACTGACCGCGATTGGCAAACTCAACATCTTCTTCCGAAAAATCGAGTTCGAGTTCTATCAGCGATGCGAAGGTAACCAATTGATCACGCAGCTGCTTCAACTGATTGCTGTAACCGCCACGTAATTGCTGCATAGCCACCTGCTGCGATGCTTTGGAGTTGGAAGCGATCAGGTCGGCTACGGCTTCGGCCTGGCTCAGGTCAAGCTGTCCGTTTATAAAAGCCCTCAGTGTAAATTCGCCGGGTTTAGCACCGCGCGCGCCTTGCCTTATAAACAACTTGATAATAGACTCGATGATATATGCCGAACCGTGGCACGAGATCTCGACCACGTTTTCGCGGGTGTACGATTTTGGGGCGATAAAAACAGACGCCAGCACTTCGTCCAACACCACTTCGCCATCCACTATGTTACCAAAGTGTATGGTGTGTGATGCCTGTTGGGTTAAATCCTTACCTTTAAAAACACTGTTGGCTATCGCGATAGCGTCGGGCCCCGACAGGCGAATAATGCCGATTGCCCCCGTTCCGTTTGGAGTAGCAAGGGCTACAATGGTTTCTTCTTTTGTTGAGGCAGGTTTATTAAGATCTGGAATTTGTGACATTGGCACAAATCTCGCAATTTTGAAGGGATGTTCCTATAGTAAGCGCGGGGCCTTCGGTCAGCAGTCTGTAGAATTACACTCATGTACGAAGCTTTGTTCGATAGTCCCGCAAGGTTTGAGGTGTAGCTGCAATTACAATACGTAGTAGAGTTTACCCCATATCCATCATTAATTTATCGACATTTACCGGAGAATCAGTTAATTCAGACTGGTGATCGTAATTGATCAGCGGCCTTAGTTTGGCTTCGCCAGTAAGTGGGTACGCATATTCTGTTGGTGCGGCGGCCCGCGCTTTGGGCATATCACCCGTTTGGGCAAAACTGTAACCCAATCTTTTGTTTTCTTCCTCTATAAAGGCAAACAGATCGCCCAGTGATGAATAGACAGACTGTAGAAACTTGTAATTGGTAGAGGTAAGGCATTTACCCACATCGGCCGGACCTTTGTCGGGCTCACTAAAATTCAGTTTGGTAATTACCCCGTTAACAAGCTCAACCTCAAACTTCCCTTCGCCATGCCAGCTCAGGTTATTTTTTATCTCTCTAAAATGATCCATATTTTTACTATTAAATTTCAGCACATCTGTAAAACACACATTACTAACACAATAACTACTTTTACTTACGCTACTTATACTTTGCAAGACGTATGCCAAAGCGCCCGGTTGTTGATAAACTTAGTAGGTTTTATTAAAAAGCTATAATAAAGTATTCAAAATTCATTAAACGCATTTTGGAGGTATAAGCAATTGCCAAATATGCATGATACAGTGTAGTTTAACTGAGTAAAAAAGCAGTCACTCGTTTTTAAAAAGGTCCAGCTGTCCACCGTTACCCTGGCCAATATCCCATTGCGCCTGGCTATCCTGCTAATGCCTCTCCCCCAAAAAAAGAATATTACTTGTATTATTTAAAAATATGACAGTTGTCATTTGCAGGCTTATGAATAGTTGCATTATTTGCTTTATTAAAAGCAAGCATGGTGCTTGTTTCAAATTTGATTTGATGATAATGAAAAACGATATTTTACTACCTCAACTGATGCATCCACGCAACCAGATAGCCTTGGTAATGGGGCGCATTTACCGCAGGGGTTTAACCACTACTTCTGGTGGTAATATTTCCATAATGGATGATAATGGAGATATCTGGATCTCCCCTTCGGCAGTTGATAAGGGAAAGCTGCAACCATCAGATATCGTTTGCATTAAAAAAGACGGTACCATTATAGGATGCCACAAACCATCATCCGAATTCCCGTTCCATAAAGCCATTTACGAGATCCGCCCGGATATACGCGCCATCATACACGCCCATCCCCCTGCATTGGTATCGTTCAGCATTGTAAGGGCCACGCCTAACACCAAAATTATTACCCAGGCCAGCCGGGTTTGCGGACCTGTAGGCTATGCCGAATATGAGTTGCCGGGCAGCGAGGCTTTGGGCGCTAAAATAGCGCAGGAGTTTACCAAAGGCTATAAAGCCGTAATTATGGAAAACCATGGCACAGTGGTTGGCGGCTGTAACCTGGCTGATACTTTTGAACGTTTTGAAACACTGGAATTTTGTGCGCGCACCCTGCTTTACGGCAAAACCATAGGTACACCGCAATACCTAACCGATAAACAAATTAACGCTTTTGAAGCACAAATACCTGCGCCGCTGCCAGAAATGAAAACAGTTAGCCATCCATCCGACGAAAGGGAGAAACGATTGGAAATTTGCGACATTGTTCAGCGTGCTTGTACACAAGGTTTAATGATCAGTTCGTACGGTACAGTATCTACCCGCTGGAGAGGCAATGATTTTTTAATTACCCCTACTGATGTACCGCGCTGGGATTTAACCGTTGATGATATCGTACAGATTAAAGATAACCAACGCGAGCCGGGTAAATTCCCCAGCCGTACTACTTACCTGCACCAGCAGATTTATAACAAACACCCCGAAATCAATTCCATCATCCTTACCCAATCGCCTTATCTGATGGCTTATGCAGTTACCGGCGAAACTTTTAATGTACGTACCATACCCGAAAGCTGGATTTTTTTACAAGATGTTAGCACACTCGACTTTGGTTTGCACTTTAAAGACCAGGATAAGATCGCTGGCATCATTCATAAACATAATCCCGCAGTTATTATTAAAAACTCGTGTGTGTTGGTTGCCGGTGATAAGCTGCTACAAACATTTGATTACCTCGAAGTTGCAGAGTTTAGCGCAAAATCATTAGTGCTGTGCGCTTCTATAGGTACCCTGGTTCCAATCAATAACGAACAGGTGGAAGAGCTACGCCACGCATTTGTGAAGGAGTAATTAATATATTGGTTTATGTTGGATTGAGGTTGGATCGGGCACGGTTCAGCCTCTTTTTTTGGCTCTATAACGTTTTGTATGGGTAAATAAAAAATGGCACCATGACGAATAGTGCGGGTAAAAATAGTTTTGGTTTGTCCGCTGGAATTCCGAGCCGTAATTTGTAATAAAAGCCCATTTGCTTTGTTGCTTTTCTGATTAAAAACAAACCAGCAAACTACAGGTTATAATGTCGTCTTGGTAAATTGGCAATTATCAAGGCGTCTATTATTGCATTAATAATCAGTATTCTTAATTTATAGCATCGGCACGCTCAATCGCCGCGTGAAGGGCTCCGTTCTTTTTGTCTTGACACAAAAAGAACCAAAAACCGACCGGAGGGAGCTCATGAACACCTTAAAAAAACAAACAAAAGGTGAATAACGTCAAGACTGCCCGATCCTTCCACCCGCAAGGCCAGCTCCCGGCCCGGCGTACAGTCGGGCTTTTGCGCACTTTGCCCGTACTCCGGAAAGATCACGGTGGTTCAAAACGTCGTTGTTATTTTTTTCGGCTGGCCGAACCTGTTACTCATAAAGACATAAAACAATGACAATCAATAGGATCTTTTTAATAAAATCTTAACAGTAGTGAAATTTCACGAAAAATATCATTAGCAAAATCTTGGTTTAGCATATCGCTTACAAAGCGAATTTTTAGTACCCATACAAAACGTCGTAGAGCCCAATTATTCGATTTTTGTTATTTTCCGGCAACGCGGTATCTAAAACTTTTCTTCTATGCCCAAGCCAAACAGCGCGAAATCGTACTTTACCGGGTCAACAGGGTCAAATTCACGAAGTTTCTGAGTCAATTCAACAGCGGTTTGCCAGTCGGTTTGCTTGCGGGTAATTAATTGGAGTTTTCGGGCTACCCTATCCACATGTAAATCGCAGGGCATAATCAGGTCGGCAGGTTTGATGTGGTTCCAGATGCCGAAATCAACGCCGCAATCGTCTTTACGAACCATCCAACGCAAAAACATGTTCAAGCGCTTGCAGGTTGACTTTTGCTCGGGCGAGGAAACGTGTTTTTTTGTACGATGCGGATAATCTGGAAGCGAAAAAAAGTAACGGCGAAAATGATTGAGCGAAGAGGCCCCCCGGCCCCCTAAAGGGGGAGTAAGTATACCAGGCAATACGTCCTTCGTCCCCTTCCTTATTTGCTCTCCCTTCAGGGGGCTGGGGGGCATAAATGCCGTTTCCAATGAAGCAGACCGCTCATAATGATACCGGAAGAAACTAATAAAATATAATGTATCGATATCATTAAAGGTGCGATGCTTAAAATGAAGGAGCTTTTTAAGGTCGGGCTCCCGGTGGTTCATGATGAAATCATAAGGAGCGCCGTCCATCAGGCTGATGAGTTCTTTACATTTATTGATGATGGTTACCCGCTGCCCCCAAGCCAGTGTAGCCGCCCAAAAACCCATGATTTCGATATCCTGCTTTTTGGTAAACAAATGCGGGATGGACACCGGATCGTTAGCGATAAACTCCGGGCGGTTATATTGGGCAACTTTACTGTCAAGAAAAACTTTAATACCTTCAATCATAATTATGGCCTTACAGTTAATAAAGCAGTTCTGAATCAGAATTGATCAGGCCTATGGCTTCCTTAAACGTGGTTGTCACAAAATCGTTTTCCCCATTCTGAAATGATAAATAGCTTCTATAAACTCCTGACTTGTCTTTTTTAAAACCCAGACAGAATACACAAATGCTATAATCGCAAAAACTTATAAATCCATCGCCATTTAAACCATCAAACTCTTTAACGATCCTATCTAAAGACCATATAGAAAAAAGGTTGCTACGCCACTCATAGTCAACAAATCCATTTATAGTTAAATATAACTGTTTAAAATCATCGGGGAATTTATACTTAATATGATTCTCTGCTTTTTCAATATCAATTATAGAGGCACCTGGATTCAAATCAAGGTGTTCCTCTTTCCATTGTACAACCGCATTCTGAATCCAGGCTTCCACCCTATCCCAATGCTTGTTTCAAATCATCCAAAAGGTCTTCAACATCCTCCACACCTACACTTAAGCGCAACAAGCTATCTACCACACCCGCTTTTTCGCGCAATTCCTTTGGGATTGAGCCGTGCGTCATGCTTACAGGGTGGTTGATCAGCGATTCTACACCGCCCAATGATTCGGCCAGTGTGAATACCTTGAACGATCCGGCCAGTTTATAGGTATCTTCCAGCGTGGCTCCTTTAATGGTGAAAGAGATCATCCCGCCAAAATCGCGCATTTGTTTTTTGGCGATATCATGATTGGGGTGATCTTCAAAACCGGGCCAGTAAATTTTATCCACTTTGGGGTGCGATTTAAGGTAAGCCGCTATCTGCCTGCCATTTTCGCAATGCGCTTTCATGCGCAAATGCAGGGTTTTAATACCGCGCAATACCAAAAAACTATCCTGCGGGCCGGGAGTTGCGCCGGTAGCGTTATAGATAAACCAGAGCCTTTTATAAAGCTCATCGTCGTTCATCATCAAAGCGCCCATCACCACATCCGAGTGCCCGCCCAAATATTTGGTTGCCGAGTGCATCACAATATCCGCGCCCAGGTCAATCGGATTTTGCAGGTAGGGCGAAGCAAAAGTATTATCAACACAAAGCAATACATTTTTTGCTTTCGCGATTTTGGCTACCTCGGCAATATCAATGATCTTCATCGTGGGGTTGGTAGGCGTCTCGATCCAGATCAGTTTGGTTTTATCGTTTAGATAAGGCAGAATATTTTCTGGTTTGGACAGATCCAGAAAATGGAACTTGATACCGAAGTTGGCAAATATTTTGGTGAACATGCGGTATGATCCGCCGTACAAATCATCGCCAGTTATCACTTCGTCGCCCGGTAAAAGCAATTTCATCACCGCATCGGTAGCGCCTAAACCACTCGAAAATGCCAGCCCGTGCTTGGCGTTTTCCAATGCTGCCAGGCAATCTTCCAAAGCTTTACGGGTGGGGTTTGTACCACGCGAATACTCATAACCCTTATTATCGCCCGGCGATTTTTGCCAGTAGGTTGATGTTTGATATATCGGCGTCATAACGGCACCGGTTGTTGGATCGGGCTCCTGCCCTGCATGTATAGCTTTTGTTCCGAATTTCATAGCATTTCATTAAAATGAAGTCCATGGTCGATAGTCCATAGACCATGGTACAATACGTAATTAACAATATCAAAACTTGTCAATAGTGATAGACTATTGACAAGACAGGTTAACATTCCATGGGCTATCGACTCATCAATGACCATGACCTATCAACTATGGACTATGGACCATCGACCATGGACTAAACCTAATACGCCCTTGCAAACAACACCCTTTGTATGGATGGCTTGCCTGTTAATATACACGTACCATCTTCCAGTTTATTGTCTAAAGGTATACAGCGGATGGTAGCCTTTGTTTCTTCTTTGATGCGTTGCTCTGTTTCGGGCGTACCGTCCCAATGGGCGGATATAAAGCCGGGGGTTTCATCAAGCATCTGTTTAAACTCGTCGTAGGTGTTGGCCTCGCGGGTATTTTCAGCGCGAAACTTTAGTGCCTTTTGGAAAATATTGTCTTGTATTTCAACCAGCAATTGCTCTATCTGCTCGGCTAAACCTTGCTGCTGTACGGTTTCTTTGGTTTTGGTATCACGGCGGGCCAGTTCAACGGTGCCATTAGCCAGGTCGCGTCCGCCGATAGCCACACGCAAAGGGATGCCTTTCAGCTCGTACTCGGCAAATTTAAAGCCGGGGCGCTGGGTATCACGATTATCATATTTAACACGGATGTTTTTGGCTTTCAACGCTTTGGATAAAGCATCCGCTACTTCGCTTATCTGCGCAAGCTCCTCCTCACTCCTGAAGATAGGTACGATAACTACCTGTATAGGTGCCAGCTTAGGCGGCAAAACCAAACCCGAATCGTCAGAATGCGCCATTACGAGCGCCCCCATCAAACGGGTGGATACGCCCCATGATGTTGCCCAAACAAACTCTTGCTTACCCTCTTTACTGGTAAACTTCACATCAAAAGCCTTAGCAAAATTCTGACCTAAAAAGTGCGATGTACCTGCCTGTAGTGCCTTACCGTCCTGCATTAAAGCTTCGATACAATAGGTATCTAAAGCGCCGGCAAAACGTTCGTTGGCAGTTTTACGGCCACGTACCACGGGCAGCGCCAACCAATTTTCGGCAAAATCGGCATATACGTGCAGCATCTGCTCGGTTTCGGCAATAGCTTCCTCTGCGGTAGCGTGGGCAGTGTGACCTTCCTGCCATAAAAATTCGGTGGTACGTAAAAATAAACGGGTACGCATTTCCCAGCGTACAACGTTAGCCCATTGATTAATTAACAGCGGCAAATCGCGATAGGATTGGATCCATCCCCTGTAGGTGTTCCAGATAATGGTTTCGGAAGTTGGCCTTACAATTAATTCTTCTTCTAACTTGGCGGTTTCATCTACAATAATATTGCCCTCACCATCGTTCTTTAAACGGTAATGTGTTACTACCGCGCACTCCTTGGCAAAGCCTTCAACGTGGCTCGCCTCCTTTGAAAAGAATGATTTGGGGATGAATAGCGGAAAATACGCGTTACTGTGCCCTGTATCTTTAAACATTTGATCGAGTACGGACTGCATTTTTTCCCAGATGGAGTATCCATACGGTTTAATGACCATACAACCTTTAACTGCCGAATGCTCGGCCAGATCAGCCTTTACAACTAAATCATTAAACCATTGCGAATAATCTTCGTCTTTACTAATGATTCCCTTGCTCATATTTTGGTATAAAATTTGACTATTGAATTATGTTATTATTAGCGCCAAATTTATAAATTTATACTTTATTTAAACTTTTACTTTTAACCAATTATAAAAATGAAAAGGAACATACTAAAAGGAATGATATTAATTGGCGCGATAGCGCTGGGTTCCTGTTCTACTCAAAATAAAATAGCGTCCACCCAAGCCGATGCAAACGACGATGTTTACGGCACCAAAGCTGTGGCAGGCGAGCAGCCGGTATACGCTGTTAGACAGAATACCTATCAGCAAGATAACGGGAATAATGATTATTACAACGATAACGATTATTACTACTACGATAGTTACTCGGCGCGCTTAAATCGTTTTTACAACTACTCGCCGTTTTTATCATCTTATTATAACGACTTGTATTACGGTTCATATAGCCCTTATTACTCAGGCTTTGGGCTGGGTATTGGTTTAGGCTACGGCTATTATGGCGGCGGCTATTTTGGATACAACCCTTTTAGCTACTATGGCTATGATCCTTATTGGGGCTACAGCAACTACGGATATTACGGTTCAACCATAGGCTACGGCTATTCACCTTACTGGGGCGCGGTATCCTATTATAATGTAGGGCGCACCTATAATGCGCGCCCTTATCGTGGTACGGGTTTTCCGGGCAACAGTACCAGGACTACCAACGTAGGTTATGCAAATAATAATGGCAGAACGCAAAGTTACAACCCGGCCGGTCGTCCTGTCAATCTTTCAACAGGTAATAACGGCAGAGGCAATACATCTTATTCAGGCAGGCCAGCAAGGCCAGGCTATAACAACGCGCAGCCTCAGCAACAGCAGGTTCAACAATCAAGGCCGCAGCCACAATCACAACCAACATACAGTCCGCCGCCTTCAAATTCGGGTTCGTCGGGTGGTAGCAGCGGCGGTGGTGGAGAAAGAAGCAATGGTAGTTCAAGACCAGTAAGACCGTAATAATACATAACACCTATGAGAACTAAATATATACTAACGGTGGCAGCTATAGTAGCTGTCACAAAAAGCGGTTTTGCCCAATATTCTGCCGATGCACTCAAATTTTCGCAGTTTCAAACAGGTTCAACTTCACGGATAAAAGCAATTGGAAATGCAGGAACAGCTATAGGAGGAGATTTAAGCAATATTAGCGGTAATCCCGCAGGCTTAGGTTTTTTTACAAAATCTGAACTGAGCATCACACCAGAGTTTAATAATTTGCAGGCAAAATCAAACTATTTTGCAGGTACAACCACCGCCAACCAGGCAACATCTAACAATGTAAACTTTAATAATGCCTCCGTTGTATTTTATAACAGGCTGAACAAGCCGCGTGGCGCCAGTAAAACCGAGGGCTGGTTAAGTTTAAACTTTGGCATATCGTACAACCGCACCAATAATTTTTACGCGAATACTGCTTTTGGCGGTAATAACACCAACAACTCGATAGCCGATTATTTTAAAGAACTGGCAGATGCTGACCCTTCAACCACGTATGACAACAGTATCCAAAACTGGGGTTATAACCAATACCTTATTGATAGTGTAGGTTATAATAAACGCCCGGTTTACAGGTCAAACGTAGCCGCTTCGGCCAGCTCTCCAACCAACCAACTTACCAATACAACTACAGTTGGCGGCCAAACGTCGTTCAACTTTTCCATGGGTGCCAATTATAGTAATCAATTGTACCTCGGTATTGGTATAGCTGTAACTAATTTACGCTATAACACCAGCAATACATTTACCGAAACCGGTTACCAGTTTGCAGATGGTTTAAACTACACTACCCAGTACCAGGTAGATCAAATTACTAAAGGAAATGGTGCCAGTATTACATTAGGCGCCATTTATAAACCAGTGGACGCTTTAAGGCTCGGTTTTAGCTTTACCACCCCAACCTGGTATACCATTGATGACGATTACAGCGAAAGCCTGACAACCCAATACAAAGGCAGTAACAAATATTCTGACGGCCCTGCAGATTATCCATTATCATACAGTTTACGCACGCCACTAAAAGTAAGCGGCGGTGCGGCAGTGTTTTTTCAAAAATTTGGTTTTTTAAGTGCCGATATTGAATACCTGGATTACTCGTCTATTCATGTAAGCAACAGCAGTACCACATCTGACGGTTACGACAATAGCAATTCGGGTTATAATCCGAGCCAGGACAATAGCGACATTAAAAAGCTGTACCGCTCAACCGTTAATGCACATCTTGGTGGCGAAGCACGGCTTAGCAGCGCATTCGCACTGAGAGCCGGTTATAGCATTCAAGGTAGCCCTTATGTAAATACAGCCCTACAAAGCAATATAACAACCGTTAGCGGCGGTATTGGCTTCCGTACCGGAAGTTATTATGTAGATGCCACCTACGCCAATGTAACCGGTTCACAAAATATTTATCCTTATGTGGTTAGTGCAACAGATAGTCCTTATGCCCATGTTGACAAAACCTATAACAACGTATTTTTAACGCTGGGAATGAGATTTTAATTTAAAAAGTATTAAACAAAAAAGCTTAC
Source organism: Mucilaginibacter paludis DSM 18603 (assembly GCF_000166195.2). Classification (NCBI taxonomy): domain Bacteria; kingdom Pseudomonadati; phylum Bacteroidota; class Sphingobacteriia; order Sphingobacteriales; family Sphingobacteriaceae; genus Mucilaginibacter; species Mucilaginibacter paludis. The sequence goes on along the minus strand of NZ_CM001403.1, from coordinate 6,352,465 downwards.
TCTTTTCGGAGTAAGCTTTTTTGTTTAAGCTAAAATTTAATCTTCGTTAACAAACGAGCGCAGCATCCAGGTATTTTTTTCCTTATACTGCATAAACCTGTTAATCATATCGTTGGTTCCGTCATCGCCTGCATTGCTGGTGATCTCTAAAATTTCGCGTTCCATTTCAATCAGGGTAGCCATATCTTCAATTAAAGCTTTCACCATATCGGTATCTTTCATGCCGATGGTATTTACCTCTTTAATTTTTGATGTTGCTATATAATCGGCAAAAGTACTGTAAGGTGCCTTGCCTAAGGTTAATATACGCTCAGCAAGCTCATCAATAGTGGTTAATGCTTCGGTATATAACTCTTCGAATTTAACGTGCAAAGTAAAAAAACTGCTGCCTTTTACATTCCAGTGGCATCCCCTGGTTTTTTGGTAATGCAGGTGATAATTGGCTAACAGATCGTTCAGGTGATCTACTACAGGCTTTACACTTTTTTCTTCAAGACTGATTTCTTTTGCGTCCATGGGTTGGTTTTTATATATTGTGTTTTAACAGTTGACTAATTATAATGTTCTCCCAAATCTCTGAATTTAGCGGCATATTTGCGGTGCAAATTTAAAACATGACATTTTTGAAACCCCATATACATATTGATTTTGCGGCCCAGATTTGGAAAATGCTTATTGATCCGCTGCAAGGCCTGTTATTTATAGAAACCAGGGATACGGAAAAACGGCAAACCCTTTTCTCGGCCTTTTATCTGAGTAACGGCCACACCAACTTCATCAATTTGCTCTGCGATGAACGCTGGCTTACCGGGATAGAGGCTTGTTATAATGGTGTGCTGTTTTTGCATGGATACGAATCGGCATTGAGCCCGGCTCATAAAGGTTTAATCGCTATTGATGGCGTAACCGGTATTACGCTCTGGAGCAATTACGTAGATGCCTTGCACCACGTCAGCATCACTGGCCCGGTAACCTATCACACACAGATACAACCGCAAAAATTATTTTTAACCGACGCCTTAACGGGTGCAACGCTCTGGGCCTATAACCCGTCAATTGATCTGGATCTGGATCCGCAGATCAGGGTGCCGCACGTTAGCGAAACTATAGATTCCGGTTTTAAACCTTATATCAAAGGGCCGCTTACCGGTAATATTCATTATTTGGAGTACAATGATTTTAGAATTGTATCTTTGCACACTTTAATTGAAGCTCAGTTAAGCCAGGTATTGCTGATTATACAAGGCAACAATTTGGTTTATGAGGATTTATTAATTGATAAGATACAAAAACTGCAACCTGAAGCGTTTATTATGCATCAAAACCGGTTGATCTATATCAAAAATAAAGTTGAACTAAAGGTTTTAAATTTATAACTGCTGTTTAAAAACAATGATGAAATTTAAATTTTTATTACTAACCGTTTTATTATCATCGCTTTCCATATCACTTTTTGCTACCAATTTAATTGACTCTACAGGGGTAGAAAATCAAAATGGGAAAAAAGTAATTCTCCATAAGGTAGAACCAAAAGAAACCTTTTACTCCATTGGCAGGCGATACAACATTTCACCCAAAATAATTATAGCTTACAATAATAACAGTACTGTATTAAGCATAGGCCAAATTATTAAAGTGCCAACCGAGCAGGCATTTGCAGAAACAGTTGCCGTAAGCAAACCCGCAACTCAAAAATCGGTTGCTGCCAATAACAATTTCAGTGTAAGAAGTTCGCCGGCTTCAGAACCGCAGACATCCGCAACGCAGTATAAGGTATCTGCAGGCGAAACGCTATATGCTATAGCAAAACGTTTTGATACATCGGTTGCCGATATCATCAGCCTGAATAATTTAAAATCAAACAATCTGGTTCCGGGACAAGTTTTGCTTGTTAAGTCGGCACCTCAGGCACCTCAACAACAAGTAGTTAAGCAATCAACTACAACGCCGCCGCCAACTTCGCCACCACCATCACAACAACAGCCCCCTGTGCCTGTCGCCAAACGCGATACTACCCTGGTTGTATCGCAGGATAGTATGGATGCCAATCACCATGCAGCATCAAGCCGGTATGGTTTGTATGAAAAAAACGAAAAAGGTGTTGCTATCTGGATGGATAACGATAGCCTGGATCCTAATAAAAAACTGGTACTGCACCGTACAGCGCCAGTGGGTACAGTTATTAAAATAACCAACCCCATGACAAACCGTACCACCTTTGCCAAAGTGGTTGGCCGGTTTACCGAAACCGAAGGTACTAAAGATGCCCTGATGGTAATGACCAAGAGCGTAGCTGAATCTCTTGGTGCGATAGATAAACGTTTTCACGTGATTATTAGCTACGGAACGCCAAATGAATAAACCTTTTATTATTGGTATTGCCGGGGGTAGCGGATCTGGCAAAACCTTTTTTTTAAAATGCTTTTTACAACATTTTAAAGAGGAAGAAGTGTGCCTGGTATCGCAGGACGATTACTACATACCTGTGGCCCACAACATGACGCCCGAAGAAAACAAGCACTACAATTTTGATTTACCCCGTACAATTGATCACGAACACTTTCAAAAAGATATTAGTGATTTGCTGAACGGCAAAACGATTTATAAAAAGGAATATACTTTTAATAACCCTAATGCGGTACCCAAGATATTGGAAATTAAACCCGCACCCATTATCATCGTTGAAGGTTTGTTTATTCTGCATTTCAGGGACATTGCCGAATTGCTGAACCTTAAAATATTTATTAACGCTGATGAAGAAATAGCGCTGAAACGCCGCCTTAACCGCGACTTGGTTGAACGCGGATACTCTAACGATGATGTAATGTATAAGTGGCTGCACCACGTGGTGCCTGCTTATAAAGAGTACTTATTGCCTTTTAAAGACGAGTGCCAAAAAGTGATTACCAACAACACCCACGTTATTGACGACATAGTTGCTATAACCGAAGAAATAAGTAAAGAATTAAAGGATTTGCTGAAGGGGAATTAGTTGTTAGTTACTTGTTAATGGGTTATTAGGTTAGCGGATAGTTATTGATTGCTGGTTGTTCGGTCACTATTTTACTAATTGGCTACCGGCCATTGTTATTAGCATACTAAGCTATTTTAACATGTAAAGATATCGCTTCAATCAATTGTCTTGCGATCAATAATTCGTAACTTTAACACACTCAATAACTCAATAACCAAACATCAAATCACCATCTCCGGCACATCGCCCTCAATAATCAACTTACCTGCGGTGGCATCTTTAATTTGCTGAATGCTTACCCCCGGGGCTCGTTCTATGAGTTTAAAACCACCTCCGGGCAAAATATCAAGCACGGCTAATTCGGTTACAATTTTTTTGACGCAACCCACACCTGTTAAGGGCAAGGTACATTGGGGTAACAATTTAGATTCGCCCGCTTTGTTTACGTGTTGCATAGCCACAATGATATTTTCGGCAGAAGCCACCAAATCCATGGCGCCGCCCATTCCTTTCACCATTTTTCCGGGTATCTTCCAATTAGCAATATCGCCGTTCTCGGATACTTCCATCGCACCCAGGATAGTGAGGTTCACTTTTTTAGCCCTGATCATGCCGAAGCTCATGGCCGAATCAAAAATAACAGATCCCGGCAGCATAGTAATGGTTTGCTTGCCTGCATTAATGGTATCGGCATCCTCCTCCCCCGCTATCGGGAAAGGCCCCATGCCCAACAAACCGTTTTCCGACTGTAATACCACATCAATATCCCGCGGAATATAATTGGCAACCAAAGTGGGGATACCGATACCCAGGTTTACATAAAAACCATCTTTAATTTCGCGGGCAATACGTTTGGCAATACTCTCTTTATCAAGCATAATAATAATCAATTAAGCATCAGCTGGTAATCAAATAACAGGTTAACACCCGGATCAAATGTAAGTACATCTTGCGCTAATGCAAACGGTAATTCTATATCCGTTATTCTTTGTTTAATGGCATAAGTATGTACAGCGGGCTTAGCCCGGGTAGCTATTTCGAGCGAAAATTCAAACAGTCGCTCTTGAGTTTGCTCGATATGCAACACTGTACTTTTGCGATCAACATCATATCTGCTGGTAATTTTTAAATGCGGATGCCCGGCCGTATAAAGCCACTGTTTAAAATAAGCTTTCAGGCTTATACCTGATGCATCTTCAAACTCCCGGCGCAAATCGTCGGTATTGGCGTTAGCACCCTTGTAGTGTTTATAATAATTGCTAATCGCTTTCATAAAAACAGCATCACCCAATTGGTGGCGCAGCATATGTAATATCCAGCTACCCTTTTCGTAACTATTGGCGTTAAGCAGTTGCATATAATTATCATTTACTGCCGTATCCACAACGGGTGTAAAACGTTTTGCCTCAAAAGCTATCACTTTTCGCCGGGCATCATCCAGCCGTTTTTTCAACGTATCCGCACCGTACTTATTTTCCAGGTATAAATCTGTCATGTAAGTAGCAAAGCCCTCACTTAGCCAAATGTGTTGCCATTTTTTTTCGGTTACGGCATCGCCAAACCATTGGTGGGCAATCTCGTGTGCCATTAGGGCTTCAATATCCGGACTGCCAACCGATTTTTCAAAATAAAAAATGGCGCTGGCATTCTCCATGCCGCCAAACCTTGTTTTTGATTGTACGTTGGCCAATTTTTGATAGGCATAAGGGCCAATCTTTTTGATATAGAATGGCAATATTGCTTTTGCTGCGGCATAATCCCTAAAACCAGGAGTTTTATTTTCTGGATATACATAGCTCTCAACAGGTATTCCGGCCACAAGGCCAACATGATCGATAGCAAAATCGGCAACGCCAATCACCATTACTTTAGTGGGCAGGCTATTTACTTCCTTCCAATGCGTTAGTTTTAAAGCACCTGGTAAGATTATATCACTGACTTTCAGTCCATTGGCAATCACCTGGTAATGGCTGGGAGCAGTAACATAAAAATCAACAGAAGCCTTATCCGCGGGAAGATCCACACAAGGCAACCAATTATGCGCGCGATTGGGCCAGTTATCACCAAAAAAGGTACGGTGCCCAAAAATATTGGTGCTTATAACCAAGCCATCCGCTGGTATGCCAGAATATTTAATAACATAGCAATGCCTCTGATTTGCTTTTGCGGCGCGATAGATGGTAACCTTATCGCCATCTTGAAAAAAATGAAGTTTTTTTCCATTTTCTTTAATCCACTCTACCAGCATCCCCTTGCCGGTTTTGTCCTGCTTTATAAGGTCCAGCTGAGTTGATGAAGTATTTTGAAGGTATTTTAAGCTGATAGCCGCTTCGCCCTTCATAACATCATTTAAATCATTCAGCTGAATATCAAAGCGATAGTGTTCTACATCTATTGGGGCGCCGGGCAGCTGGCCTTTGGCCTCAGGGCGATAAATAGCGGCCCCCAAAATAAGGCAGATTAAAAAACGTTTGAGGTTAAACATCTGTTAAAGATATTAAAACCAATAATTTAATGAGCAATAATTTTGACAATAGACTTATGTTACATACCTTTGTAATATTGCAATCGCAATAAAATCATATCAGGTTTACGCCGAAGTATCTCAGCCTTCCCATTCAGGGAATTAAATACTAAGTAAACCCAAACAATCTTTAAATATTTACATGATACAACAAACTTTTGATTATAATTCAACAAGAAGCAAACTGCTTTTGAGTGAATATGGCCGTAATGTGCAAAACATGGTCAAATATATTGTGGAGCTCCCTACCAAGGAAGAGCGGAACAGGTATGCCGCAGTGGTAATAGACCTGATGGGTTTTTTAAACCCACACCTGCGCGACGTTGCCGATTTTAAGCATAAGCTCTGGGATCACCTGCACATTATTTCGAACTTCAAGATCGATGTGGATTCTCCTTATCCGCTTCCCGATCCGGAAAAGATCCATCTGAAACCCGAACCTTTAAAATACCCGCACCAGCGCATCAAATACAAGCACTATGGCAAAACCATTGAGCTCATGATCAGCAAAGCCAAAAGCATTGAAGAGCCTGATCGCCGTAACCATATGGTACAGGCCATTGCTAACTTTATGAAAATGGCCTATGTGCAATGGAACAAAGATTCGGTTGCTGATGAAACTATCCTGGCGCATTTATACGAACTATCCGGCGGAGAATTGAAGCTTGACGAAAATATTAATCTTGCTAAAGTTGAGTACCGCGCAGTGCCGCAGGTTAAAGAGAACCGCGGCACAGGCGGCCGTACCAACAATGGCCAAAACCGTGGTAGCGGCGGTGGAGGTGCCCGTACCAACAACACACAAAACAGAAATAACCAAAATAACCGTGGCCGCAGCAATAACGGCGGCAGCAGTAGCAGCAGGAAATATTAGAAGAAGTTTTGGGTCGATGGTCAATAGTCAATGGTTGGAGCATTAGTGCATCATACTGAAAACATGGCTCTGAACCATCATCCAAAAACCACAAACCATAATCGATATTCCATGAACTATCGGCCATTGACCATGGACTAAAAACCAAAACATACTAACCAAAATAAAAAACATGGGTGCATTTGAAATACGGGGTGGTAAGCCATTAAAGGGCGAAATCATTCCGCAAGGCGCAAAAAACGAGGCATTACAGGTGATATCTGCCGTTTTGCTTACTGCCGAAAAAATAACCATCAGCAATATTCCAGACATTGTTGATGTAAATAAACTAATAGAGCTATTACGCGATATGGGGGTTACCATTGACAAGATAGCGGCTGATACTTATACTTTTGAAGCTAAAAATATCGACCTGGAATTTTTCCATTCGGCGGCTTTCAAATCCAAAGGCGGTAGCTTACGCGGATCGATCATGATTGTGGGGCCTTTGCTTGCCCGCTTCGGCAAGGCCGCCATACCTAAACCCGGGGGGGATAAAATTGGCCGCCGCAGGTTAGATACACACTTTTTAGGTTTCGAAAAATTAGGCGCCCGCTTTGATTATAACCCCGAGAACGGCTTTTTTAATGTAGATGCATCAAACCTGCAAGGTACTTACATTTTACTGGATGAAGCATCCGTTACCGGGACAGCCAACGTTGTAATGGCGGCGGTACTGGCTAAAGGCACTACCACGATTTACAATGCCGCCTGCGAACCTTATTTACAGCAGCTTTGCAAAATGCTGATCCGCATGGGCGCCAAAATTACCGGCGTTGGCAGCAACCTGCTTACCATAGAAGGCGTAACCGAACTGGGTGGCACTACTCACCGTTTGTTGCCCGACATGATCGAGATCGGCTCGTTTATCGGCCTGGCTGCCATGACAGCATCTGAGATTACAATCAAAGATGTGCATTATGACGAGCTTGGCATGATACCCGACGTTTTTAAACGCCTGGGAATTAAACTGGAGCGCCGCGGCGACGATATTTTTGTACCTGCGCAAAAGCATTACGAGATTGAGACTTTTATTGATGGCTCTATCATGACCATTGCAGATGCACCATGGCCAGGTTTTACACCCGATTTACTGAGCATTGTACTGGTAGTTGCCACACAAGCCAAAGGCTCGGTACTGATCCATCAAAAAATGTTTGAGAGCCGCTTATTTTTTGTGGATAAACTGATTGATATGGGCGCGCAGATCATCCTGTGCGACCCTCACCGCGCCACGGTGATAGGCCTGGACAAACAGATGTCGTTAAGGGGCATCCAGATGACTTCTCCTGACATTCGTGCCGGGGTATCCTTACTCATCGCTGCTTTATCGGCACAAGGCACATCTACCATTTACAACATTGAACAAATAGAGCGCGGCTACCAGCATATTGATCAACGCTTGATAGCGCTCGGAGCTGATATCAAAAGGCTCTGATCCATATAAAACAAAAGAGCGGCCTTGGCCGCTCTTTTGTTTTATATTATTTGTTTTCTTCTATACGGTTTGATCAAAACTATCAGGAAAGTTAGCCTCTTTCTCAATATCGTTGATAGATTTTTCTTTCTTAAAAATTGCGGCTCCTACAAGGCTAATTACTGCACCACCAATACCGTACCATATCGCTATTCCAAATCCAAAAAACAAAGGGCCATATTTCCTCGTCATTCCCATGGCTTTATCAATTTCTGCACTTGTCATCCCTTTTGCTTCCAGGGCACTTTCCGAAACGGCCAAGGTCTTACTCAAAATTTCCGGGCTTAGAATGGAATAATACAGGTAAATAAAAACTGCCAAAAGCAGTCCTGAAAATATAGCATATCTAAAACCGGCTGAAAAAGCTTGGCTAAAGGTCATAAAACCACCGAGTTGCTCATCACGAAATTCCTTTTGCGCCAAAAACAAACATCCAATCATCGGAACATAAGATATGTATTTTAGCGGGCTATTAATATCCATGTTTAAAAGCTGGAAAGCATAAGTTATAATAATTTGGGCAACCAAATTAATAAAAGCCCACTTGGTAGCAATTTTAGTTGGATTTAATGATTGTGATTCCATTGGTAATTTAATTTTGATTGAAGTTTTCAAGAATGCTAAACACAGCCATATCAAAATCTTTTGCTACCGAATTTCTTTCCACTTCGGCTCTGATCTCTTCGGATGGCTCTACATCATAAAAAAAGCACATGATGGGATAAAATAGATCTTTCAATTCTGATTCATCGTCCACATTTGCAGCGGCACTTGCTATTTCGCCAATGGAAGTTTCCATCAGGATCTGGTTAGCAATAATATCCTCGTAGATGCGGTGTTCATCCTGAAACTCATCTTCATCAACCAGCAAAAATTCCTTTAAAAAATCTTCCAGTTCAGGTTCGATATCTTCGTCTTTACACTCGTTTAAATACAGCAACACATTTAAAAGCTCTGTACCACGATCAAGGGTATCCTCTTCAATCTGCTCCCATTCGGGCGAATCCAGGTAATCGTCTTCCAACTTGATCACATCCGCGCTGAAAAAATTCATCAGCAACAAATCAAAAAACACTTCGCGCAGGGCTTCCATTTGCGGATAGTCATCAAACACGGCATCTAAAAGATCTACTTTTGATAAAAAATCCTCATCGCTCGAGAATACTTTGATCAGATCATCCTGAATAGCTTTAGTGTTAAGCTCATTCTTTTCTGCGAAAATTTCTATTGAGCTTTTTATAGCTTCCTGAATTTTTGGGTCAATCATAATATTAGGATTTAAATGCCTGATTATTGTTACAAGTTAATAAAACTTTCCCAGTCAATTGCTTGCCAATAAAAGGGGAATTATAGGATTTGGATTGGTTATTCTGCTTAGTATATGCCCACTCCTGCTGGCTGTCAAAAACAACAAGATTGGCTTGCTGGCCCTCGCCTATGGCTGGCACTTCTAAATTAAGAATTTTACGCGGGTTAATCGCTAATTTTTCCACCAGTAATTCTACCGGCAGTCCCGCTTGCAAAGCCAATGATAAAGTGGTTTGTAAGCCAATAATCCCAAATTCGGCCACTTCAAATTCAACATCCTTAAACTCAATCTCGTGTGGGGTATGTTGCGAAACAATGGCGTCAATAGTTCCGTCTTTTAACCCTTCAATTAAGGCATCAACATCTTCCGAAGTACGCAGCGGGGGTTTAACCTTATACAAAGAGTCAAAGCCCAGCAGATCGCGATGCGTTAAAACCAAATGGTGTACGGCAACATCGCAGGTAACTTTTAATCCCTTCGACTTAGCCTGCCTGATCAAATCGACAGACCGCGCCGTTGATACCGTGGTAAAATGAATATTTGACCCGGTGTATTCGGCCAGGTACAGGTCCCGGGCTATCATCAGCTCTTCGGCCAGGGAAGGAATCCCTTTCATCCCCAATAAAGTACTGATCTCCCCTTCGTGCACTTTGGCTTTTCCGGCGATAGCCTTATCCTCCGGATACGAAAAAACAAGCCCGTTGAAACCTTGCGCATACAATAAAGCGCGTTCCATTAAACCGGCATCCTGTACGGGGTATTTGCCATCGGTAAAAGCTTTGGCGCCGCTTTGGTACATATCATACATCTCGGCCATATCCTTACCTTCGCATTTGTGCGATATGGTGCCTAAGGGAAAAATATCAACCAGATTACCCTTTGCTTTATTAACGATAAACTCCACTTCCGACTTTGAATGTACGGGCGGCAGTGTATTGGGCATCAGCGCCAAGCCAGTAAACCCACCTGCGGCAGCGGCCTTACTACCGCTTTGCAAATCCTCTTTGGTTTCTAAACCGAGCTCGCCTATATTACAATTTAAATCAAAAAAACCGGGTGAAACACTTTTGCCCAAGGCATCAAATACTTCGGCGTCCGACTGGATATCCTTGGCAATTTTTACAATAATGCCATCTTCAATTAAAATATCGGCAGTTTGTTGGTTAAAAGGTGAATTTGGATCGGTAATAGTTCCAGATTTGATAAGCAAATTCATTGAGCGGTGCTTTATGCTTGAGTAAATTAGATTAAGCCTGCGCTTTAACTACTTGCTTTTCAGGTTTATAAAACCTAATTAGCAGTATTTCGCCAGCCAGACAGATCAGCGATAAAATTATACAAAGTTTCCATAATTCTAAGCCAATATTTGCTTTAGCCACGGTATCTTTTAATGAGGCGCCCCCAGCTTGTATAATAGCGGTTTGTTTTTGAGAAAATTGCGCCTTTAAACCCTCATCGTCAAGGTAACTCATGTCCGACTCACTCCGGCTGTTATTGAAAGCCAGTATAGCCATCACACTATCCTGCCTGGTTAAGCTGTAATTGCCGGGCTCACTCACCTGGTCCGAAAGATAGAGCATCGTACTTCCCTCCTGCTGCCTTACATCCGGAATAATGGTTCGTTGGCCATTGGTCAGTTTCAAAACTTGCTTATCCGATGATTGAACCGGCAAAGTTTCTACCAACTCATCCTCACCTATGGTATAGAACAAAGCCGGGTCATGCCCGCTTAATAAGGTAATTCTGATCATCAGAGGTACAAACAGCGCATGGCGGGTTAAATTACTGTAACTATCATCAAGCGCTACGGCAGATACATATACTTTCCCTTTTTGATAAGGATAAGCACCAAAAAAAGTTTGTTTGCCTGGTAACTCCAGCAGGCTTTCTCGTCCGGAGCGAGATAAGTTACTTAACTGATAATATTTATTGACAAGCGGCAGATCCGGATTTTGCGGTGCCTGTTCAAAAATATTTTTGAATACGGTGCTTTGTAAATTAATCCCGGAAACTTTGTTCTTCCCGGTCAGTAATTTTTCAGGATAATCGGCTTGCAAGGGCTGAAGTAACAATCTGTAACTTTCCAGGTCGGCTCCATCAGCCGGAAAAACCACTAAGTTTCCGCCCTTGCCGATATATGTTTTAAGCTGCTGCGCCAATCCGGTCGATAAAGTTTTAACATCGCTTAATACCACTAAAGGATAAGTGCCCAAAGCGGCGTAATCCACATTGCCATCATGTACCTGTTTTACATTAAAAAAAGCATCGGTATTAAAAACAGCCTGCAAATATCGATTAGGTGTACCGCCGTCTACCAGTAAAACCGGCATTTGCCGCTGCACCTTAAAAGTGAAATAAAACTGGTTATCAAAATTTACCGGGTTATCCTGCAATTGTATTTCGGCTTGCTGCCATCCGGCCTGCAAACCCGAAAAGGCGAGGGTATCATTTTGTATTTCACGGGCCTTCAGCGTAAAACTGCCTAATGCTTTCTGCGCGCCATTAATCAATAATTTAAGCGGAACTTTTTCAGCTTTTTCATCGGCATAGTTATGTAATTGCACAACAAGCTTTTCACCCTCGCCCACCCGGTGCACCGCGCTGAGCAGCCAAACGGAGTCAACCGTTATATTTGGCAACGCCATAGCTTTTAGCCTGATTAAACTAATTTGAACCGAACTATCGGTTTTGATTACCCTGCTCGAAAATAGATTCTTTTGAAAATCGGACAAAATATAGATCGATTTATCGCTGCTAACAGAAGTATTGAGCAAACTTTGCTGCCGGCTGATAATTTGCTGCAGCATGCGGCTTTGTGGGCTGATCTTGATTTTGTCTACCTCATCATCAAATTCATCGCGGTTAAGCAAACGCTGATGTTGACCCTCAAAATCCTGCGTAAGCAACTGAAACCTATCGTTGATACCGTATCCGGAAGCGATCTCTTTGGCTCGGCGGCGGGCCTCATCCAGTAATGAACCTTCGCGGTTAACCGTTTGCATGGAGTAAGAGTTATCGATAAATATACTCAGTACATGCAGCTTACCTGTTACAGATGCAGCACGCCTTGCCGGTATAAATGGTTTTGCAAATGCCAATACTAAAAAGGCCAGGGCAAGCATCCGCACAACGAGGATGATACGTTTTTTTAAATTACGACGCGATGATTGCTGCTGCTGGATATTTTTAAGAAACTGTACATTAGAAAAATATACCTTTTTGTACTGCCTGAAATGAAACAGGTGTATGATGATGGGAATAGCCAGTGACAGCAGCCCCAATAAAAATGCAGGATATACAAATAGCATAGGCTATCCAAATATACAAGTTTATATTGATGTGGGAAATGTGAGAATGTGCCGATGTGAGAATGTGCGGATGTGACGTGGGAAATGTGCCGATGTGAGAATTTGCGGATGTGCAAATTTGCGGATGTGCAAATGTGGGGATGTGAGAATGTGCGGATATGCAAATTTGAGAATGTGCAAATGTGGGGATGTGGAAATGTACGGATATGCAAATGTGAATCTCAAGAAGATATTAAACCCTTACATACCGAGCGGCTTCATCTTCATTCCAAAAACATCCTTCAACACCCTTTTGGCGGAATAATAACCACACATGCCATGCACCCCACCGCCGGGTGGCGTTGATGATGAGCAAATGTAGATACCCTTGGCCGAAGTTTTATAGGGCGACCAGCGTAACGCGGGCCGGGTAAACAGCTGGCTTAGATCAATAACCCCGCCGTTAATATCCCCGCCTATATAATTGGGGTTATACTCTTCCATCTCTTGCGTATTCATAGTATGCCGCGCCAGTATGGTATCCCTAAAACCCGGAGCAAAACGTTGAACTTGCTTTTCGATGGCGTTTGTCATATCTACTTTCGAGCCGTTGGGTACATGGCAATAAGCCCAGCCGGTGTGCTTTCCGTTTGGAGCACGTGATGGATCAAATTTACTTTGCTGGGCCAGCAACACAAATGGTTTATCGGGCTGAAATCCTCTATTGGTTTGTTGTTCTGCAGATGCTATTTCATCTATCGTACCACCAATATGGATTGTTCCGGCCTGCAAACACTCCGGTGCGGTAAATGGTATAGCACCATCTAAAGCCCAATCTATTTTAAAAACACCCATACCGTAACGATAGCGCTCCAACTGCCATTTATAAATGGCCGAAAATTTATGCCCGGCTATTTGCAATAGCTGTTGTGGTGTAACATCAAATAACACCGCATGCGATGATGGCAGTTGAGTTAACGACTTGACGTAAAAACCTGTCTCGATTTTTCCACCTATGGCTAAAAAGTAGTCAGCTAACGCGTCGGCGATAGTTTGCGAGCCTCCTTTGGGGATGGGCCAGCCCTGCAAGTGCCCCGTTGCCATTAAAACCAGGCCAATTGCCGATGTAGCCAGGTTAGATAATGGCTGTATGGAATGAGCAGCCATACCTGCAAATAAGCTTTTAGCCTGAACCGTATTAAACCTTTTTGTTAAACTTAAAGCCGAAGTTAGGGCGGGCAAACCAAACCGAGCTAAGGCAAGCGGGTGCCGGGGATAGTGCAGCGGCCCTAAAACATCGGCAGCTATCAGGGGCCAGGCCTTTACTACGGGCTCCATCATATCCAGGTAAGCATGCTGATCAGCACCCAATGAAGCAGCCGTTTGAGTAACCGAATGATATAACACTGCGGCTCGGCCATCATCAAGCGGATGCGCTGCAGGATGGGCGGGCACAATGTATTGAAGCCCATACCGGTCGAGTGGTAAGGTTTTAAAAAATGGAGAGCCAGCAGCCAGGGGATGAACGGCAGAGCAAATATCATGGATAAATCCAGGCAAAGTTAACTCGGCAGAGCGCAAGCCACCGCCAATGCTATGTTTACCCTCCAACAGTAAAACCGATAAACCCGACTGCTGCATAGCTATTGCTGCCGAGAGGCCATTGGGCCCTGAGCCAACCACTATTGCATCATATTCCCGCTTATCCATTTTCATACCGGCCGCAAGTTGAGGATTTATCCTTAATATAAGAACACAAAAAAAGCCATTGCGAAGTGCAATAGCTTTTTTTGTGTTTAAGAAATGAAAATTACATTTTCTTGGTAGTGTCTTTTTTAGTAGTGTCAACAGCAGTTTTTACTGTAGTGTCTTTCTTAGTAGTGTCGGCAGTCATTTTGGTTGAATCAGTTTTTGTTGAATCAGTAGTTGTGGTAGTTTTTTTACCTGAACAAGCTGCAAATGATACAGATACCGCTAAGGCTAATACGCCTAATTTGAATGCATTTTTCATCGTTTAATTTTTTTAAGTGATTAATAGTTTAGCCTTAATACTTAAAATAAAAAAAGGTAACCCAATTATTTAAAATAATTGGATTACCTTTTTTAGATATAATTTTCTAAACAAAAATTACATTTTTTTAGTAGTATCTGTTTTAACTGTAGTTGTAGTAGTTGAAGCAGCAGTAGTATCTTTCTTTGTTGTATCAACCTTTACAGTTGTATCAACTTTAGTAGTAGTAGATGAAGAATCAGAAGTGCTGGTTGATTTGTTTCCACCGCAAGCAACAACTGACAAAGATAATACTAATGCTAAAGCGCCTAATTTGAATGAATTTTTCATATTGATTTATATAATAATTTTAAAGTTAATACAGCGAAATAAAAAAGGTAACCCTGTTAATTCTAAAAAAATTAAATAGGGTTACCTTTCAATGAATTACATTTTTTTAGTTTCGGTTTTTTCAGTTTTAGTAGTAACTACTGTATCTTTCTTAACCGGCTCAGTAACTGAAGTATCTTTCTTAGTTGTATCAACTACAGTAGTAGTAGTACCAGTTGAAGTTGTATCAGAACCTGTTGAAGTTTTTTTGCTACCGCAAGCTGCAACTGACAAAGATAATACTAATGCTAAAGCGCCTAATTTGAATGAATTTTTCATTATAGATTTTTTTTAATGGTGAATTTGTATTGATTAATACCCGATAGTTAAAAAGGTAACCCTTAAATTTTAATTAATTTTTTTAATAAATAAAAAACAGCCCGACGTTAATTTTACTAATGATTAAAAAAATCGACTCACAACATCTTGTTGTGCTTGATCAATTCACCCGGATAATCATTTGAGCAAGCTGTTTTATTTATTTTCGCATACTTTTGGCTTTTTAAACAGGATGAATTATTCGATAAAAATAATTTGCCTGTTTGGTGGGTTACAATTTGGAAATAAACGTATTAAATAGTGAATAAGAATTTAAACAGTACGGTACCCACAGATAATGAAGCTATATTAGGCATTCTGAATAATTCGGAAGTGATGTTAAAAAAAATTTACATAGCCTATTTTCCGATGGTGCTACAATTGGTTATAAATAATAGTGGCAACGAGGATGATGCAAAAGATATTTACCAGGAAGCCATTATCGTTCTTTATAATAAGGTAAGGGCCGGTAATTTTGAATTAAGCAGTAAGCTTAAAACGTTTATTTACTCGGTATCGCGCAGGTTGTGGCTTAAAAGATTAACCCAACTGAGCAGATACGGAGGGGATATTCAGGATTTTCAAGAGTATTTGCCCGTTGAAGAAGAACTGGTTACTCACCAGGAAAAGGATATACAGTTTGATAAAATGGCAGGCGCCCTCGGTTTACTGGGCGAACCTTGCAAAACCATTATTGAAGACTTTTACATAAAAAACAGGTCGATGCAGGAGATTTGCGAGAAGTTTGGCTATACCAACGCTGATAACGCCAAAACACAAAAATACAAGTGCCTGCAACGGTTAAAAAAATTATTTTTCGAACAAAAATAGAGGAGATAAGCGATGAGTGATATTGAATTGATAGCGATAGTGGAACGATACCTCAACGGCGAGATGAGTGCAGATGAGCGCTTACGCTTTGAGGTACTGCGCCGCGAGAATACTGAAGTTGATAGTACGGTTAAAGAACACCAGGAATTTACCAACCGCCTGAAACAATACGGTGAGCGTTTAGAGTTTGAAAGCCTGCTTAATGCTATCCATGATGAAATTGATGTACAAACTTTAAAAGACGAATTTGTTCATCACCCATCAATTATCGTACGCCTGTGGCGCAACCATCACTCCAAAATTTCGATGGCCGCATCCATCGCTATTTTCGCGGTATTGGGTACGTTGTTTTTTACAGGGTATTTAAAAACACAGGATCAGCAATCAGAACTGGTTGCCATGCGTCGCAGAGTAGATAGAGAAGTACGCTCGAACGAGAATTTCCGTAGAACAACTACGGCTATGATAAAAGATATCCGGGATGCTAAAAAAAGCATTGATCATAATAAATATGCAGGTAGTGGTTTTGCCGTATCAGCAGATGGATATATTGTAACCAATAATCACGTAATTAGTGGTGCTGACTCAGTTTATATTCAAAACTCAGCCGGGGACGAATATCGGGTAAAAACAGTTTATACTGATCCAAAATATGATATTGCTATTTTAAAAATAGTAGATCGATCATTTACCAGACTATCCTCATTACCTTACGGTTTTAAAAGAACTAAATCGGATTTGGGAGAAGACGTTTATACTGTGGGCTATCCCGGTGACGACTTTACCTATGTACCTGGGAATTTAAGTGCGGCCACCGGTTTTAATGGAGACACAATTAACTACCGTATCTCTATACCCGTTAATCCTGGAAATAGTGGGGGGCCGGTATTAGATAGTAAAGGAAATGTGATTGGCATCATCAGCGCAAGGGCATCACAAGCTGAAGGAGCGGCGTTTGCAATCAAATCCAAATATTTGCAAAAAGCAATTAATGCAATACCTTCCGACTCTTTGAAAAGCAAGATCAATTTAAACACCCGCAATAGTATAGCCAGCATGACTCGCGTACAGCAAATTAAAAAGATCCAGAATTATATTTTCATGGTTAAGGTATACAACTAAGCGGTAGGTTGTAAAAAACGCTAAATAAAAAAGGGATGATGCTGTTGTATCGTCCCTTTTTTATTAGTACTGTAATTCTAAAAATCCAATCAATCCAATCAATCAATCAATCAATCAATCAATCAATCAATCAATCAATCAATCAATCAATCAATCAATCCTAATTCTTCCAGCTTCCAAACTTACCTGCGCGGTAATCAGCATAAGCCTGATGTATCTCTTCTTCGGTATTCATCACAAAGGGCCCTTGCGAAACCACCGGCTCATTTAAGGGCTGAGCATGGCCAAATAACAAAACGCTGTCTTCATCGGCAAAAATTTCAAGCCCTTCCCCATCCTGGTTAAACTCAGCTAAAGTCAGCTTAGGTACATCCGTGCCGTTAACATTCAGCCTGCCGCTGATCACGTAAAAAAAGATGTGATGGCTCTGCGGAACAGGGATCTCAAGTTTACCGCCTTGCGTAAATTCAATAGTATTTAGTTGCACGCCAATACCTGATTGGAACGCTGCCTGATGACCATCCCAATCGCCTGATATCAGGTTTACAGTTACCTTTCCCTCATCAAATTTCAAACTGGGAATTTCTTCTTTTTGCAATCCTTTATAAAAAGGTTCGGTCATTTTGGCCCGGGCCGGTAAATTGATCCATAACTGCAATATTTCGAGCGGGCCGCCAGTCCTCATAAATTCGTCTGATGATACTTCAGCATGAATCAGTCCGCGACCTGCTGTCATCCATTGCACGCCTCCGGCAACCATAACGCTATTGTGTCCGCCGCTATCCTTATGGGCAATATCCCCGCTTAAAACAAATGTTACGGTCTCCATCCCCCGGTGCGGGTGCGGGCCAAATGGCAAACCGCCATTATGAGGAGGATACACCTGCGGGCCATGGTGATTAAGAAATAAAAAGGGATCGAGGTATTCGATAGATCGTGTCGGCAACACCCTGTAGGTAATTAAGTCGGCTATGGGTGCGTATTCTGGGATGTGTAGTTTTTTGATAGTGCGCATGCTGGTAGAATAATTTAGCAGGTGTTTTTGTTTGCTTAAACCGCTGATGCAAATTTAGTTATTTATGTATTTCTCAGATCTTTTTTATAGCCAACAGCTTAATAAGCATTTCAAATCAACTCATTTATAATATGTTAAAGAATGTTAAGACAATTAATCTTCATCCTAATTTCATTTAATGCGGGTAGTTTCGTATCAACAAAAAAGCAGAAATCATGAAAAAATTATCCAGACTAAACTACCTCATTATCAGAATCGGATGTCCGTTGTTAGGCCTGTCAAATAAGGCATCCTGATACTAAGTCAAGAGTACTTGGCTCGGAGACTGGAGTCAAATTCGGTATTCCCGACCGATTATTAATGGATTCCAAGCCTGGCCTAACCTACACCTTATCATTGATATGACACTAAATCACAATAAATTAAGTACAGGCTGAATCTATCAGGAGAAAGTGATCGTCAAAGCCTATAGTTAGTTTCATCAAAAACATCAACAACAACATCTATGAAAAACACATTGCTAACCTGTCTGTCGTTATTTTTACTGATCATACTATGGGTTTGGATATTTATCGGCACCACCATTATCCATACTATCCCCAACAATAAAGAGGTTTAATAGTAAGCGGTTAATATAAATCACGTTCTTTAAACCATACCTCATCGGGCGTGGCTGTAAAGCGGCTCATCAGGTCAACCAATTCAACCGGGTTGGCAGATGTAAGCACCAGTTGGCGGTTGGCTGGTTTTAAAAAGCGCTGTTCAACCATTACATCCATTTGCTTGAGCAAAAAATCGTAAAAGCCGTTTACATTTAACACGCCGATTGGCTTTGTATGCAGACCGAGCTGCAGCCAGGTTAATACTTCAAAAAACTCTTCCAGTGTGCCAAAACCGCCTGGAAGGGTAATTATGCCATCGCAAAGATCATTCATTAACTGCTTGCGCTGGTGCATATTTTCAACCACATGCATTTGAGTTAATCCCGGGTGCCCAACTTCCTTATCCATTAAAAAACCTGGGATTACGCCAATCGCACTTCCGCCGCGCTGTAGTATAGCATCGGCCATTAAGCCCATCACTCCTACCTTACCACCGCCAAAAATAAGGCCTATATTCTGGCTTACCATTACCTCGGCCAATAAATCAATGGCTTGTTTCAGGTTAGGGTCGCCATTAAAATTAGCACCGCAAAATATGCAGATATTTTTCATTGTTGGTTAGTAGTTATTGGTTATTGGGTTATTTGTTATTGAGTTATTGGTTATTGGGCTACTGGGTTATTTAGTTATTTGGTTATGCAAAGCTTAGTGCTTTAGCTTATTTAAAACTTTCGCGGGTCAACATCATTGACAGCGCTATCAAACTGACAAGGCCAATGAACTAATGCCCGATGAACTAATGAACAATCAATTCAAAGCCGGATTTTCCGGAAAATTAGCAATATGGGCATAACGGTGGCCCAGGCTAATTACAACTTCCTTCCATAACGATTCCTCATTATGGTTGAAAAAGATATCCGGGTTAAACTTGTTGGCTACTATCCAGGTATCATCCATTAATTCGGCATCCAGTTGGCCTTCGCTCCAGCCGGAGTAACCAATAAAAAAACGAATTTCGGTATCATTTAACTGGTAGGTATTAGCCAGTTCCTTCACCATTTCAAAATCACCTCCCCAATATACGCCGTCCCAAATTTCAATACCGCCTTCAATTTTTTCCGGGCACCGGTGTATAAAGTGCAGGGTATTGGCGCCAACAGGTCCGCCTTTAAATAAGGGTAGTTCAGAATAAGCTATTTCAGGAATAATATCGCCCAACAGCATATCGCTCGCATGGTTTAACACAAAACCCATGGCGCCGGCGTCGGAATATTCAGTAATCAGTATAACAGACCTTTTAAAATTTGGATCCATCATAAAGGGTTCCGATATCAACAATCGCCCAGTCGCCGGTGAAATTGAACTTAGCATATGATTATATTTTTAATTAACAGACCGTGTACAAATTAATGGGTTTAATGTATATAAGTAAAATTACAATATACGGTTTTTACTTTTTTGTAAATATAAAATAAGACGCCAGCTATTTGTAAGTTTGCAGCAAATGAAACGCGAAATAATACAAAACCTTAGGGAAGACTACACAGCAGCCTCGCTGTCTGAGCATGATGTAGTTAAAAACCCGATAAACCAATTTGAACGTTGGTTTAAAGAAGCGCTTGACGCTAAAGTAACCGAGCCTAACGCCATGACGCTTGCTACGGCGACGACGGCAGGCAGGCCATCGGCGCGCATTGTTTTGCTGAAAGATTTTAATTCGGATGGCTTTGTTTTTTATACCAATTATTTAAGCCGCAAGGGTAAGGAGCTGGCTAAAAACCCTTTTGCCAGTTTATTATTTTTTTGGCCCGAACTACAGCGCCAGGTAAATATTGAAGGTACGGTTGAAAAAGTGAGCCGCGAAGAATCGGAAAAATATTTTCATAGCAGGCCGAAAGGCAGCCAGGTTGGGGCCATTGTATCGCCACAAAGCCAGGAAATTGCCAGCCGCGATGTGCTCGAAAAAAAATGGATAGAACTTGAGGCTGCATATGCCGATAAAACAGTACCCAAACCAGCGCATTGGGGTGGTTATATTTTAAAACCCAATGTAGTGGAATTTTGGCAGGGCGGCCCAAGCCGCTTACACGACCGTATTGTGTTTAAAAGAGCCGACAAAAACAGCTGGAAGATTGTCCGTTTGGCGCCATGATTTTTGATGATATAAAAAATATACTAACGGCTAAGTTTGGCGATGGGGTAATTGTGGGCGAAGAAACTACCGGGTTGCAGCCAGCCTTGCTGATTGCACCCGAGATGATTGCCCAGGTTTGCCTTGAGCTGAGGGATAACCCGGAAACTTATTTCGATTTTCTGTCGTGCCTGTCGGGTGTGGACTACGGCACTGCCGAAAATCGATTTGGTGTGGTGTATCACTTATCATCCATCCCTTACAACTTCCGGCTTACGCTGAAAATCAGTAAGCTTAGCAGCAGGTTGCTTAATGAGTTGCCGTCTTTCCCGAGTATATCATCGGTTTATAAAGCTGCCGATTGGCACGAGCGCGAAGCTTATGACATGACAGGTATTTTTTTTGAAAATCACCCAGACCTAAGGCGCATATTACTGCCCGATGATTGGGAAGGTTTCCCACTGAGGAAAGATTATGTGGAAGCGGAAGAGTATAAGGGGATTAAGATAAAGTAGTTTTTGGTGAGGATTTTCGAACTCACACCACGGTGTTGGGGGAGTACAATGAGGCAAAGGCACTTCTGCCATCGCTATACCAGCGGCGGTTGGTGAACGGTAAAATGGCAAGGGAATGCCGCTTGCAGAGGCCAGCACACCGTGCTTCGACAGGCTCAGCATGACACCCTTTTTTGTGCACGAAAGCTGTCATCCTACGCCTGTCGAAGGGCATCCTGAGTAGGGATATAGTCGGCCGAAAAAAATAGGGATGAAGTTTGAACCTGGTAGATATATTCGGTGCAGAAGCAAGGCGGACAAGCCCCCTCTAAATCTCCCCCGGTAGGGGAGACTTTTTAAGCGCTCCCTACCGGGGAGGGTTGGGTGGGGCTTCTTCACGCGGCTATTGAGCGTGCCGACGTTATAAATTAAGAATGCTGATTATCGAAGCAAAAACAGATGCACTGATAATCAGCAACTTAAGTAGACATCATTATAAGGAGTGAAGCAATCCCTATCGGCCTTGCAAAGTGGCTCTGCTAATGTAGAGATTGCTTCGTTCCTCGCAATGACGATGGGGTGAGAATGGCGTAGGGATAAGATGAGCCCTGTATAGTTTGCGATTGCCTTGTACCACAATGACACTTTGTAGCCCACCGCTGTCATTATAAGAAACGGACCCGGCCAACCGGGAAAAAATAGGGATGACGTTTGAACCTCGTGAATCTATTCGGTGCAAGGGGTAAAAGCGCGCAAAGGCCTGACTGCACGCCGGGCCGGGAGTTGGCCTCGCGGGCGGAAGGTTCGGGCAGTCTTGATTTTTTTGGTTACTTTTTGTATCAAGACAAAAAGTAACAAGCCCCTTCCCGCGGCGATTGAGCGGGACGATGCCGTCAGTTAAGAATACTGGTTATTAATGCACAAAAAAAACGCATTAATAATCAATAACTTACATAAACGTCATTATAAGAAACTAACCAATCTCCATGCTATACAGGGCTACCTTGCAAAGTGGCTCTGCTAATTTAGAGATTGCTTCGTTCCTCGCAATGACGAAGGGGGAGAATGGCGTGGGATAAGACGAGCCCTGCATAGTTTGCGATTGCTTGTGCATGGCTTGCGATTGCTTCAACCTTCGCAATGATACTTTGATATCGAACAACAAAACAGTAACATTAACAAAAATGAATTACGCAGAAGGATTAGAAAACTACCGCAAAAAAATAGCCAGTGTTAACGCGGATGAAATGGTGCTCAATATGGGGCCTCAGCATCCGTCGACACATGGGGTTTTACGGCTGGAATTAATTACCGACGGCGAAATTGTTCGCGAGGTAATACCACACATGGGTTACCTGCATCGTTGCTTTGAGAAACATGCCGAAAGGTTAACCTACCAGCAAACCATCCCCTTTACCGACAGGATGGATTATCTGGCATCCATGAATAACAGCCACGCCTTTGTAATGGGCGTTGAGCGGATGATGGGCATTGATACCGAGATTCCGAAAAGGGTTGAATACATCCGCGTACTGGTTTGCGAGATGAACCGCATCGCATCGCACCTCATCGCCATCGGCACCTATGGCATAGATATAGGCGCCTTTACGCCGTTCCTGTGGTGTTTCCGCGACAGGGAGCATATCATGGGCATGCTGGAATGGGCATCGGGCTCGCGCATGTTATATAATTACATTTGGGTGGGCGGCTTATTTTACGATTTACCGGTTGGCTTTGAAGAGCGCTGCCTGGAGTTTATCAGGTACTTTAAACCCAAAATGGTTGAGCTGAACCAACTGCTTACCGATAACCAGATTTTTATTAAGCGTACGGCCAATGTAGGTATTTTACCGCTTGATGTTGCCATTAATTACGGCTGCTCAGGCCCAATGCTGAGAGGCTCGGGCCTGAAGTATGATCTGCGGCGTATTGATGGTTATTCTGCTTATCCCGAACTGGACTTTGATGTGCCCGTTGGAACCGGGTTGATGGGTGCCGTTGGCGATTGCTGGGACAGGTACAAGGTTAGGGTTGATGAGATTGAAGAGTCGCTCAAAATAATGGAGCAATGTGTGGCCCGCCTGCAAAAAGAACTTAAACGCACGCCCGATTTTGACCCACGCGCCAAGTTACCGCGCAAAATAACGCCTAAGCCACAGGATTTTTATATGCGTGCTGAAAATCCGAGAGGAGAATTAGGGTTTTATTTCATAGCCGATGGCAAAACCGAAATCCCCTTCAGGGTAAAATCGCGTGCGCCCAGCTTCTGTAACTTATCCGTTCTATCAGAAATTTCAAAAGGCGTATTGATAGCCGACCTTGTGGCCATCGTTGGTTCTATCGATTTTATGCTCGGCGAGGTTGACCGCTAAGCCCAGCCTTTTATATATTACAACAACAAGCCGGCCTGGGTAAACACAATTCCACCGGCATGTTCCACCTGTACCGATTCAGCATAGCTGTTATCGTCAATAAATAACTTTTCGTTATCAATGCTGATGTGTAAATCACCTATCCTAAAGTGCCCGTTCAAACGGATCACCACAACATAGTCTTCTTTTTCCAGTTCGGCAGTAATATGATGAGAGAGGCCAGCAGCGGCTTCGTCGCTGAGTTCGTGAATATCGATGATCAGTGAATCGTCAGACTTCAAAATGCGTACCCTGTCGTTAGTTTGCTCTACATGAAAGCCCGGCGTTCCTATCACGTTATCGCTCAGCTTTACCGCGGTTCCGCGGGCATCGCAAACATCAACATTCACACCCAGTGGAGTTGCAGTAGCACCTGGCTTGTGCTTTACAGTGTGGTTGATCCTTAAAAACTCCCTGGTATCTCCGTTAGCGGCGTAGCTTATCACATTGTGGGAAGTAAAAAAGGCATTCGATCCCATGATAAATGCGTATTTCATGATGCTGTTATTTAGTTTGTATACTTAATAGCATCAGGGGCCAAAATGTTTTAGCTGCTTACGTTATTTTCATTCAGCAGGCGACAAATCTTCTGCAAGCGCATCTGCGTTCTCTTCATAAGTAATATTGTAATCCGGATAGGGCACTATAAACGTTTCCTTAACCCGTGTTGACATCCTGAAATACGGAACCCAAATGGCAGCAGCCAATACCGCTTTCAAAATATCACTCATTACCAAATTGTCCTCACCATAAAAACTGTAAGCAAAAACAGCATCAATAACAATGAACGCCAGGTTAAAAATATACAAGCCAGTAATGTAGCGCGGCAAAATATCACGCTTTTTTAAAATTAAAATAAGGCAAAAAATGGCATAGCAAATAGTTAAAACATTGCCGCCGGTTTCAAAAAAAAGCAAAGCTTTAAACAAGATACTTTTAGTGCCAGTTTGATAGGTGTTCCATAAGCTAAGTTTTAAATAATAGCCGCTAACCAGGCTCACAGATATCTTGATGGCTGCCACACTTAAACCCAATACAATTAAATATAGCCATCCCCCTATTGGCCTGCCATAACTGTAGCCGGAAACACGAATAGATGTTGTTTGCCTTTGATAGAGTTTAACACCCAAAAACACGCATACAAAAAGAACAACGATGGCGAAAATTACCATCCAGTAGTTAATACCCGCTACTTCACGGCTTTGCGTGGGGGAAGTATAATTGAAGCCGAACGAAAGATGGCTATCCGAAATATCCTTAACATCTTGCCTGAACTGGGATATCTTATCGGCCGGCACAAAATCTTTAACATAAGCAAAGCGGTAATGCAATACCAGGGTATCACCGTTAACAAATCGGTTAAAATTAAAACGGTAACTATCCCGCTGCACAGACCATTCCTTAGTTTCCATATCCCATGGCGAGGGGAAGATGAGGTTAACCCGGTAATCCATATCAAACGGATAATTAACCGATACCGGCGTTTTGGTTTGGCCGTTAATTTTAGGCAACTGCTCATCAATAGCGTTAGCATAAAAACTACCGTGGTATTTGCCATCGGCGCTATCCAGCTTCATGTATTTGCCTATGCTATATCTTTCAATGGTGATTAGCTCGTTCTTCTGCTCATCATCAATTACGGTTAAGGTATCCTTTGCTTCTACAGAAGGATAAATTTTAGAATAGTAATCCAGGTAAGATTTTTCGGTTTCGCTGGTACTTGATGACGCCAGCCTGCCGCGAATTACATCCGCCTGGTTTAACGTATATTTTGTTTTAACAAGTAAACTCACCGAATCCTTTTCGTTATTTACGGTATAGCTTTCGGTACAAGTAATTTTCCCGGTGGGGCATAATGGTATAGCCGACAGCGCATTATTGCCCGCTTTGAGAACGAGCGCCCTGCTGTACGCCGGGAAATAAATTTGCGTACCCGTACCTCCCTGGCGTGCCATAGTAGCATCAACCCAAACCTGTTGATGGTTTACCGTGGCTACCACTACGGCATGGTTAAATAGCGCCGATGATGGTAAAAAATTATCGATTTTATCAGCCAAACCGGTGTTAACCAGTGCCATGGCGGCATCAATACCACCCGCCTTAAGTATAGATGCCAGTAGTAGCGCCTTATCCTTACAATCGCCGTAGCGTTGCTTAAATACCTTTGCCGGATCATTGGCGCGGTGCGAATATTCGCCCGTTTCAATCCCCATATACCTTACTTCGTTTTGCACCAGTTTAACGGCTTCCCTAAAATATTTTTCTTTATCAGGGCCAGCCTGTGCCTTTAACTTGGCTACCGCTACAGCCAGGTCGCCTTTAAAAATGCTAACAAGCGGATTGATCTGCATAGCCCAGTTAACAACCTCGGCCCAACTGGCATAGTCGCTCACCTGAACCCGCTGGAATGCGTTGTACCAATCGGGTTGATTATTGTTTGAAGATCTGACGGGTGGTACTTGGAAACTTTCCCATTCGTATCGTTTTAAGCCCCCGCTTACATTTGTTTGCGTCATTTTGGGGATTCCGTTAAACGCCTTGATATTAAGTTTGCGATTAGCCGAAAATAAAATCGACGAGTATTGATGCGCTATGACGCTATATCCCTGAAAATAAATGCTCCGGCAAAACTTGCCGCTAAAAATGGGATTGCTGCCCGTAATGGTGTACGAATATTCTATCCTGTCGCCTTTGCGGATATCTGCCAAAATATATTTAGCCGCATAAGTACCGTTATAAATAAAACGATCGAACTCGCTCTCGTCAGCCAAAACTTTAAAAGCGCTGATGTTTAACCTATTTTGGGGTTTATTATCGCGCCAAACTACAATCTCATGAAAATCGAGCCGCTCGTATGCCGGGTTAAAACTTACCGAAATTTCGGAATTGCTCTGCACGCCAGATTCTGAAATAATCTGTGTAATAAAATGATTGTAAATGGAGTGCTGCTCAACATTGATCTGCTCTTCAACCAGCTCATTATAAGCACCGTTTTCAATATTCCGAGCAGATGGTTTCTGATTATAAGGCTTATAACCACCTATCCATGTCGGCTTTGCCGAGACATGCACAGCGGGCACCGCAGCACAGACGGCTGTGTGACTCCAAATAAAAATGCTGATTAACAGAAGTAGATGTTTTTGCATACGGCTATGAAAATAAAAAAAAGACAATGAATTTTTTATTAAAAGATTGGATATTTGGCTGGGATGGCAAATTTTATATTGATAGCAGTTTGTATCATAGCCGGAATGCTGTTCAGGCATTCCAAAACCTTACCTGCCGATACGCACCGCGGTATTAATGCCTGGATAATTTACATAGCGCTACCGGCGGTATCATTTAAGTATTTACCTCACATTGTTTGGAGCACCAATTTGCTGGCACCGGTTTTAGCGCCGGTAATAGTTTGGCTTGGCGGCTGGTGTTTTGTTAAGCTATACAAAAAAAACAGGCCCATTGATGGTTATACCGAAGGTGGTTTAAGGCTGAGCAGCGGATTGGGCAATACATCGTTTGTGGGTTTCCCGCTCATAGCAGCCTACTTTGGCGAGCAGTATTTAAGTACGGCCATCATTTGCGACCAGGTTACCTTCTTACTGCTCTCAACCATCGGGGTTATAACAGCCATCAACGCATCGAAAAAACAAGCCCTATCAGCCGGCCTTATCCTTAAAAAGGTTTTACGCTTTCCGCCATTTCTGGGCTGCGTGGCGGCGCTAAGCATTCCGCATTTTGTGAGCCTGGCGCCGCTCGATTCTTTTTTTGATAAGCTGGCGGGCACTGTTGCACCGCTGGCCCTGTTTTCCATCGGGCTGCAATTAAGGTTTAACGGCTGGCGCAATGAGGTTAAGCCGATTTCCCTCGCCCTGCTTTATAAATTAATTGTAGCGCCTGTGCTGGTCATGCTGGTATTTTTTGCGCTGTCGTTTAAAGGTATCGTATCCCAGATCAGCATCTTCGAGGCCGCTATGCCTACCCTGCTTACATCCAGCGTTGTGGCCGATGAGTATGGGCTTAACCCTAAGCTATCCTACTTAATTATCGGCATCGGTATTATCCTGTCCTTATTAACAACCGGAATTTGGTATTTGGTGTTAAGGGGGATGGCTTGAATGAATGATTGATTGATTGATTGATGGATGGATGGGAGGAACCTTCTGCTCGCGCCTGGTGTACGCCTGTTTTTGAGTGTGCGGCAAAATACTACACGGCGCAGAAACCCCTACCTGCACCTTCCCGTGGGGAAGGAATCGCAAAGGCCGCCGCTTTGGGGAGTGAGTGAATTTTTAAGCCTCTTCTCCTCCGCACCGACCATAAAAAACGACCTTTCCGGTTTCCCGGAAAGGTCGTTTTTTTGCTATTTAATTTCCGTTGCCAGTCTAATCCGGCTACGGCGATTAAAATTTAATGAGCCGGTTCCACGTCAAAACCTTCATCAATTGTTTTAACATCCTTACCGCCTATTTTACGGGCCAACCAGTTTTTCATGTGTACACGGATGATGTACATACATGGCACCAGTATTAAGGTAATGATGGTAGCAAAGCCTAAACCGAAAATCATTGTCCATGCTAATGGGCCCCAGAAAGCCACGTTATCGCCACCTAAATAAATATGTGGTTTAAAGTGGGTAAATAGCCCGGCAAAGTCGATGTTGAAACCGATAGCCAGCGGTATTAAACCGCAGATAGCGGCAAATGCAGTTAACAATACAGGCGTCATCCGCGTGCGGGCAGCCTCAACTACGGCATCGTGCAGGTTAGCACCCTGCTCTATTAACATATCGGTAAACTCAACAAGCAGGATACCGTTACGTACAACCACACCGGCAAGAGCAATAATACCCACACCCGACATAACGATAGAGAACGTCATGTGGAAGATGCTTAACCCTAAGAAAACTCCGATGATGCTGAAGAAGATCTCGCTCAAAATAATAAGCGTTTTACCTATCGAGTTAAACAGCGCTACCAGGATGATCAATATCAACCCGAACGATATCATCAGGGCGTTACCCAGGAAGGTTGCCGTTTCTATCTGATCGTCTTGCGCTCCACCCATACGTACGGTTACATTGGGCGGAAGCTTGAATGTTTTTAGCGCTTGCAAAATACGTGCGTTAATTTCCGTGCCATTATAAGGTTTAATAACGTTTGAACCCAATGTTAATACACGGCGTTGTTGCTTGTGTTTGATATTGGCGTAAGTATTGGTATAACGGATATCTGTAAAGGCCGAAATTGGCACCTGGCGTATCGCACCACCCATGGCCAGGTCGCGATAAGTGATCCTGTAATTGCGCAATACGTCAATATCATAACGCTGATCTTCGTTGGCACGCACATTAATCTCATAGTTATCTTCGGTAGTGTTCCTGAAATCTGCTGCTTTCGAGCCGTAAACCGATGTAAACAGAGCTTTGGTAACAGTAGCTGTATTTATACCCTCGCGGTTTGCCCTTTCACGATTGACATCGAACACAATCTCCGGCTTGTCAGCCTTTACATCGGGCACCAGGCCTTCAATACCATTAATACCTTGGGTGCCAATAAACTTTTTAAGCCTGTCGGCGGTTTTAACCAGTGTATCGATATTATCGCCAGCCATTTCAAGACTGATCTCTTTTTGAGTTGGCGGGCCGCTGGCCTCCTGAGCAACTGCTATAGTTGCGCCGGGTACACCCTGAACCTGCTTACGAATGTTGGCTAAGATGGCTTTAGTATCTTTACCCTTACGCTTACCATATTCAACAAAGGCAACTGTTATTTTTCCCTTATTATAGTACGTACCCTGATCTTCGTCGGATGGGTCGGTAACACTAACAGATACGTTAGATATAATAGAAGATACAATATCTTTATCGGGCTCAACAACTTTAGCTACGCGTTTTTCTAACTGTTGCACAATACCATTGGTATAACCCTGATCGGTACCGGTAGGCATGGTAACATATACGTAAACAAAGTTAGGGTCGCCGGACGGGAATTGCTCAACCGGCAAATTACTCACCACTGAAAAACCAATGGTAAAGAAAAACAGTACAACTGTACCGCCCAATACCCACCATGGGCTACGAACAGCCTTTTCAAGCACCCTTGCGTACCACGACTGAAAACGCGGCCACACATTTTTTTGGAACCTATCAATAATATTGATTAAAAGGAAGTGGTTAAACAGGTACAGGATAATAATTAATACGACGAAATTACCTACGCCAAAGTTCATCAAATAGCCCAGCAAGGCCAATACACCTAAAATTATAGTTGCGCGCTGCACTTTTTTATCAAATTTAGGATGATCATGTTCGCCCTCAATATGCGGTTTCATGAAATCAACTGCAAATACAGGGTTCATGATATAGGCAACCACTAAAGATGCCAACAAAGTGATAATTAAAGTGATAGGCAAAAAGAACATAAAGTGGCCGATCAAGCTATTCCAGAAAGCCAAAGGTACAAATGGAGCAAGGGTTGTCATGGTGCCCGAAAATACTGGCATAAATACTTCGCCCGCCGCTATTTTAGCCGCTTTGACTATCGGCACTTTACCGTTTTCAAAAATACGGTGCGTATTCTCTATAACCACAATAGCATCATCCACAACAATACCTAAGGCCAGCAAAAACGAGAACAACACGATCATGTTGAGCGTAAAGCCGATGGCCGGCATCAATATAAACGCGATAAGGCACGATAACGGAACCGAAAGCGCCACAAATATGGCGTTAGTGGTACCCATAAAAAACATCAGGATAACGGTAACCAATATAAATCCGATGATGATGGTATTGATCAGATCGTTCAAGGTTGAACGGGTTTTATCCGATTGATCGCCGGTAACGGTTATATCTAAACCCTTAGGGAAAATAGTTGCGTTTTTTTGTTTAATCAGGGCGTAAATTTCATCGGATGCTTCGATCAGGTTTTCGCCTGAACGTTTACTAACGTTAAGCGTAATTACATTTTTAAAGTTAGGATTTTCAGGAGTTTTTAAACGCGCGTAGCTTTCCTGATCCTGGAAGCCATCTTTTATCGCAGCAATATCGCGCAGATAAACACCTTTACCTTGTGGGTTACGGATAAGCATGGCACCCACCTCGTCTGCACTCTTAAAATCCTGTTTAATATCAATAGCACGTTGTACACCATCAACTACTAAATTACCCGCAGATGAGATGATATTCTCGTAGCCAATGGCATTGGTAATATCATCATATCCAATTTGTGCGGCGGCCATTTTGTTTATATCCACATTGATCTGGATATTAGGCTTCAAAGCACCAACCTCTTTAACCTGCGATATCTGCTTCATTCCCTCGATATCATCTTTCAGGTTATCGGCATATTCCTTAAGCTTTTTAAGATCGTAGTTCCCCGATAAATTCACATTCAATATGGGCTGATCTGCCACGTTGATATCGGATACATCAGATTGCTTTAAGTTGACATCGCCCTGAGGCAAATCAGGCCGGGCCTTATCAACAGCATCCTTAACATCCTGCTTAGCCTGTTTAATATCGACATTCGCCTGAAACTCCGCCGTTATTACCGATACATTTTGCAATGTATTTGATGTTACCTTCTTTAAACCTTTCAACGATTTAAGTTGCTTTTCGAGCTGCCTGGTCACCAATGTTTCAATATTTTGTGGCGATTGGCCCAGGTATTGAGTTGTTATAAAAATTTTGGATATGGTAATATCAGGGAAGTTTTCTTTCGGCAGTTTAGAGTAACTCATGTACCCTATCAGCGTAATCAAAAATATCAATACATAAACAGCCTGCTTATTATCTATGGCCCAACTTGAGGGGCCGAATTCTTTTTCCTGGTCTTTCATTTCAAATTAGTTTATGCAATTAATTACCAGCTAAAACTTTCACTTTATCGCCATCTTCAACATCGGATGCGCCCATTACGATGAGTTGATCGCCTTGTTTTAAGCCCGATAATATTTCAACCTGGTTATTATATAAAATACCTTGTTTTACAACACTGCGTTTAGCTACGCCATTTTCGTTCACAAAAACATAGTCACCATCTTCCGACTTCTGGATAGCTTTTAAAGGCACAGTAATTACACTTGCTTTGTTATAGTCGGCAATCTTTAAAGTCGCTGTCATGTTAGGGCGAAGATTACGGTTGGTAGGCAATTTAATTTCGATACCGAAACTGCGTGATCCTGGGTCGATAACTTTAGAAGCAAACGTAACCTTGGCTATTAACGAGTCCTTAGCATCAGGGAATAGCACTTTTACAGTTTGCCCCTGGCTTACCCTTGTAGCGTATGATTCAGGAACATCGGCCTTCACTTTTAATATATCGGCGTTAACTATGCGAATACCTGTAGTGCCCGGGGACGCAACCTGACCAAGTTTCAGATCCATTTGGTCAACCGTGCCATTAATAGGTGATATGATACGGGCCAGATCGGCCTGCTGGCGCAATGAAGCCACTTGTTTTTGAGTAGCCTCCATATTGGTTTTGGCCTGTAAAAATTGAACCTCTGTTCCAATTTTTTGGTCCCAAAGGTTTTTTTGGCGCTGATAAACGGTGCTGGCCAACTCGGCCTGTGCCTGGGCTTGTAAAATATTTTGTTTTAATACGCTGTTATCCAATTGCACAAGCACTTCGCCTTTGTGTACATGATCGCCAACTTTAACGTTGATGGCAATTATAGTACCTGCCGTTTGAGGATAAGCTGTTACGTTATCCTGCGCATCAATGTGACCCTGTATTTGTACATAATTGGTAAAGCTACCGGCTTTAACGGTAACGACACTAACATCAGTTGATTTGGTTGAATCCTGCATGCCTGGCTTGGCTTCAAGAGCCGCAATTTTTGAGCTGATATCAGCTTGTTGCTTTTTAAGGTCGGCTAACTCAGCCTTCGGATCCTTAGGTTTATTGTTGCAAGCGGCAAGTATCACTATAACGCTTAATAAGTATATTCTTTTCATTTGTTATGTTGTTGATAGTTTGATTTATAATTAGTTAATGCGTCCGTAAGCCTGATCAAGGTTAACCTTGTTTACCAGAGCATCATACAAGGCCTGTATATATTGGTTGTCGGCGGTTTCTAAAGCAGTTTGGGCTTGTGTAACCTCAATGCTCGAACCTACACCCTGCTGATATTTAATTTTTGATACGCGTAAAACTTCCTGGGCCAGCTCGCGGCTGCGTTTTTGGTTGTTTAACGATTGGATACCGTTCATGTAATTGATACGCGAAGCCTCGGCCTGTAAGCTCAAGCCGTTTTTTAAATTGGCTAAATCATTCTGAGATTTAAGCACGCTGATCTCAGATTGTTTAACCTGATATTTACGTTGAAAGCCATTGAATATTGGCACGCTTAGCTTAAGGCCTACATAAGTTGATGGGTAATTTATATTATAAAGATTACCAAAAGAATTATCCTGAAATTGTAAACCTGTATTGCCGAAAGCAACCAGTGATGGTAAATACTGCGATTTTTTTCGTTTCAGGTCTAATTCGTTTAATTGTTTTGAAGTTTCAAGTAAACTAAATTCAATTCGTTTATGGTAAAAAGCGGTATCAACAACACTTTCAGCAACACTCTGGTCAAGTTGTACATTTTCCAGTTGATCTGTCAAAGTAAGCTGATTTTGTATTGGCATACCCATCTGAAATTTCAACATCTCGTAATTCAAAACCAACGAACGAACTATATTTTCGCGGTTAGTTACCAAGTTATTGTATTGAACCTCTAAACGTTGAACGTCAATTTTCTCAACAAAACCTTGTTTGTTTTGCGCTGTGGTCTCGTCAAGCTGTTGTTTTAGCTGATTGATGTTGGCAGCTAACAATTTGATTTGCTCATTACTTACCAACACCTGGTAATAAGCCTTAGTAACGGAAACATTAGTTTGAATTTTACTACGTACGACAGCTTTTTGCGAAAGTTCCTTATAAGTTTTGGATGCTTTCAAACCTACAAGGTAGCTGCCATCAAATATGATCTGATTCACATCTAATCCTAACGTGTTAGAATATTTTTGGGTGAAACTAACGGATTGTGTAGCACCACTTGCCTTTGGTACAACAATCGTTTGGTTACTCCCATTCTTTACCCCCTCATTAGCTAAAACTCCATAAACTGCTGGCGATATAAAATCAGGAAATAATATCTGAGGCGTTTTCAAATAATCTTGAAAAGAAACTGTACCGCTAATCTGCGGCAATCCAATCCCAATAGTTTCTTTTACTTTATACTCCGCGCTCTTGGCATCCAATATGGCATTTTGTACCGAATCCTGATGCTCATAAGCATACTTGATACAATCAGCCAAACTAAAGTTATAAGGCTGTGCCGGTGCCTGCTGCGCCCTGCCAGTTGCGGCAAAAAAGGTGAGGCCTACGGCTATTAAA
The DNA here is from genome assembly GCF_000166195.2 of Mucilaginibacter paludis DSM 18603. Lineage (NCBI taxonomy): Bacteria > Pseudomonadati > Bacteroidota > Sphingobacteriia > Sphingobacteriales > Sphingobacteriaceae > Mucilaginibacter > Mucilaginibacter paludis. Next base: position 6,318,289 of record NZ_CM001403.1, on the reverse strand, counting down.
AACAAATTTTTCATATCTATTAAATTCTAAGGTTTGTTTTAGTTGTGTTCCAATATGTTTTTATACTGATTTAAAATTTCGTGTCCTTTAGCGGTGCATATCCCATAAATAAAATGTTCTAAAAACTGCAACTGTACCTTCCAACTGTTAAACTCGTTATGCGGGAACACGCTGTTATCAAAACCCAGCTCAATTTGCCATACCCGCATACGTGCCATCGCTTTGGTATCTATATCCTCGCGTACATAACCCTGTACAATACCACGGTCTAAAATATCCTGCATACTGTCAATTACCACATCTGCCTTAAACCGTTGAAAAAACTGCCAGGCTTCGGGATAGTATTTTTGCAGATCGTGGATCACGATCGGGTTAACGCGCGAAAAAAAATCCTCGGAGTGTTTCATCATCGTAATCATCTCTTCCATCACATTCGACGATTTAATACCTATCCCGCACATCTCCTCCTTGTCTTCTTCAAGCTTTTTCTGCACCAGCGCACTTACAATATCATCTTTATCGCGATAATACTGGTAAATGGTTTTTTTCGACATGCCCAGGTGCCGCGCTATCTCGTCCATGGTTACACTACGGATACCGGCTTTAAAAAAAAGCTCTTCCGCTCCCTCTAATATTCTATCTTTTTGAACATTTGACATAATCAGTCAAAACTATGGAAACATTTTTTGATTTCAAAGTTTCCATAGGCTTTTTTTAAGCGAAGATTTATTTTGATTTTTGATGCCAGGTTCCATTTCTGATTTACGGCCTCAACCATCAAATCAGTCCTCATTAGCCAACCCAATAACTAAATAACCCGGTAACTCAATAACCAATAACAACCACCATAAACTGATTTTCCTATCTTTGCGCAAAATCATAATTATCATGCTTTCGCCTCTTTCAGCAGTATCACCGGTAGATGGCCGGTACCATAACACTACGCAACAACTATCGGCCTATTTCTCAGAAGCAGCGCTAATCAAATACCGCGTTTTTGTTGAGATAGAATATTTTATAGCCTTATGCGAAATGCCGTTGCCGCAACTGCAACATTTTGACGCTACCTTGTTTGAAAAGTTACGCGATATTTATCGTTTATTTAACGAAAACGATGCCGAGGCTATCAAATCCATTGAGAAGATAACCAACCACGATGTTAAGGCGGTTGAGTACTTTATCAAACAAAAGTTTGATGCTCTCGGCCTGCAGGAGCAAAAAGAATTTATCCATTTTGGCCTAACATCCCAGGATATTAATAATACCGCCATCCCCTACTCGTTTAAGCTGGCCATGAACGAGGTTTACCTACCCGCAGTTAATGAGGTAATTGATCAGCTAAAAGCTTATGCCGAAGAATGGAAAACCATACCGATGCTGGCCCATACGCACGGGCAGCCTGCTTCGCCCACCCGTTTGGGCAAAGAGCTGATGGTATACGTAGAACGGCTGGAAGCCCAGTTAGAACTATTTGCCACTATACCTTACTCGGCCAAATTTGGTGGCGCAACAGGTAACTTTAACGCCCATTTTGTGGGTTACCCGGCTACCGATTGGAAAGCCTTTGGCAACAACTTTGTAAATAATGTGCTGGGGCTAAAACGCTCGCAATACACTACGCAGATTGAGCATTACGATAATTTTGCCGCGCATTGTGATAATTTAAAACGGATCAACAATATACTGATTGATTTGGACAGGGATATGTGGACCTACATATCTATGAATTATTTTAAACAAAAAATCAAGGCGGGCGAGATAGGCTCATCGGCCATGCCGCATAAAGTTAACCCCATTGATTTTGAAAACTCGGAGGGTAACCTGGGCATTGCCAACGCTTTATTTGAGCACTTAGCCGGTAAACTGCCTATATCACGCCTGCAGCGCGATCTGACGGATTCAACTGTATTACGCAATATTGGCGTACCTGTAGCACATACTTTAATAGCGCTAAAATCGACCATGAAAGGCTTAGGTAAATTATTGCTGAATCAGCCTGCATTAAGCGCGCACCTGGAGGCTAACTGGGCTGTTGTTGCCGAAGCTATACAAACTATTTTACGCCGCGAGGGTTATCCTAATCCGTACGAAGCTTTGAAGGACCTTACGCGTACTAATGCCGAAATTAATGCCGCCACCATTGCACAATTTGTTGAAACCTTACAAATCGGCGATGATATCAAGCAGGAAATCAGACTGATAAGCCCTTCAACGTATACCGGGACATAAACATTTTATTAATGGCCGTGTTATCGTATAAAGACACTGATGATAAGTGATACTCGATACTAAATTGGCATAAGTCATTTACAGGTCATACTATCGGGCGGGTACTTGAAAAGGCAAAAAGCTCATTAATTTTGTAATCATTATAAATAAGAAAAGAAGGTCATGAATATTAACGTATATACCGAATCGACACCCAACCCGGCTACCATGAAGTTCATTGTGAACAAGTTGCTGATTAATGGCAGTGTGGATTATGCTACGCGCGAAAGTGCCGAAAAATCGCCTTTTGCTAAGGAGCTTTTTAAGTTTTCATTTGTGAATGGCGTTTTCTTTGCCAGCAATTTTGTAACGGTTACCAAAACTGAAGGCAGCGACTGGAACGACCTTGAACCGATATTAAAAGAGTTTGTTAAAGGCGCGGTTGAATCGGAACTGCTGGTGCAGATAAAAGAGCAGGAAGAAGTTGCTTTTGAAGGTACTGATGCGGAGATAAAAATTCAACAAATATTACAAGACTACGTTCGCCCGGCCGTTGAGCAGGATGGCGGCGCTATAACCTACAAATCGTTTAACGAAGGTGTGGTTACGGTTGAGCTTCGAGGTTCGTGCAGTGGTTGCCCATCATCAACAATTACGCTAAAATCGGGTATCGAAAACCTTTTGAAACGTATGGTTCCTGAAGTTACCGAAGTTGTATCGGAAGCACTGTAATTTTTTTGGATTTCACTGATTGGTATCGGTAAAATCATCAAACATCTGTGAAATCAATACAATAAAGTTTAATTGTTTTACTATAATTTGAATGAACACCGGTTTGCTATTTGCAGGCTGGTGTTTTTTTTGACCACTGATTTTAAATGATTTATTTGATTACGCTGATTCTTTGCCCCCTGATTTGAAGGATGATTGATTGAATTGATTGCACTGATTTCTTGTTTGATTGCTGTTGATAATAGTGTTTTATCGGGAGGCGACAAATGAATGCCTTACTTTCAATGAGTCAAATCATAATCCCCCGGCGAAATCAAAAAACAAAATCAAAAATCAGTGTAATCAAATAAATCATTTAAAATCAGTGGTCAAAATCAGCGGTCAAATAACGTTTAACTATCCTGAGCTTATGCGTATACTTTTTCTGTTCAGCCGAATAAATTCCCTGATCATCAATCTGGTCAATTTTTACCCTGCCTGAGGCGTGTATGATGCTGTGGTTATCCAGCATAATACCTACGTGGGTTATCCTGCCCTCGGCGTTATCAAAAAAAGCAAGGTCGCCCAGGCGGGCTTCCAGTAAAAAGTCTACCGCTGTTCCCTGCCCTGCCTGCAGGTAGGCATCGCGTTGTAAGGTGGTACCCCGGGTACGCAATACGGCTTGTGTATAGCCAGAGCAATCGATACCGAAGTGGGTACGCCCTCCCCAAAGGTATGGAGTGTTTAAAAAAGAATAAGCTGTTTCTAAAAACGCGGTTAAATCGTCGGCGGAGCGCACATTGTAATTAATACCTGCAAGTCGGCAGTCGGCGCCATCATAAAAAGGGAGTGAGCATCCAAAAGGTAATGATAATACCGAATTATCACTCTCTTTAAGCACAGGAGTTACCACAGAACGGGTTGTAACGATGTTTTCCAATGACAGGCTCAATATTTCACCGGCAGTAACGGGTTGATACTGCAAATTAGTTATCCATCCCTCATAGCCATCAAATGTAGTTACTATACGTGACCAATCATCCGTGCGTTCTACAATTTCAAACGTTTCGCCAAACAACAACTGCGATGTCATTTCGCTCCGGTGAGTGGCCTCAGCCCTGAGCGGGGCAATCGCTAAGTTACAGATACCGTATTCCATAGGGCAAATTTATTATTCGGCAGGCATTGTTTTCATTAAATAATTATATATTTTTGGTAAGTACTTACGTAAATACTTTTAAAATGAAAAGAAACATCATCGATAAACTTGAAGAGTTGGCGATAGGTGCCCGTATGCGCCGCTTATATGATATTTTCGCCAAGGATGTAGCTTTGATTTACAAAGATCAACAGCTTGATTTTGAGCCCAAGTATTTTACGCTTTACTATTTAATCAGCGAACGCCAGGAAGTATCGGTTACAGAAATTGCCGAGGAGTTAAATCTCACACATCCCGGTGTTATTCATTTAGCTGGCGAGTTAGAGCAGCTTGGATTTATTGAATCATTTAAACTTTCGGGCGATAGCAGAAAAAGAATGCTCCGGTTATCAGCCCAAGGCCGCCAGTCGTTACCTAAATTTACAGACGTATGGAATAAAATAGCGGGCCTAAACCAATCGTTGTTTAACAGCCAGCAGTATAATTTATTATCGGCTGTAAAAGAAACCGAAGCCATGCTTGAGGAAAAAACTTACTATCAGCGTTTCCAAGCTATGTTTTCGCCGGTAGCAGACGACCAGATCAGGATATTGGATTACGAACCATCGTTGGCAAAATATTTCAAGGGCTTAAACATCGAATGGATCAACACCCATTTTACCGTTGAGGAACACGACCTGGAACAATTAAACCACCCTGAAGAACATATTATTAATGATGGCGGTAAAATACTTTTTATAAGCCTTGCAGATGAAATTGTTGGCACATGCGCCCTGATTAAAACAGGCGAAGCCGAATACGAATTGGCCAAAATGGCTGTAAGCCCACGCTTCCAGGGGCGGCAATTGGGCAAAAAACTGATGGACGCAGCCATCAAAAAAGCGGTTGAACTAAAAGCAAAAAGAGTTTGGCTGGGTTCAAACACTAAACTAACGGCGGCTATTAACCTGTACAAAAAAACAGGCTTTAAAGAAATCCCCATCGGCTCAACACCTTATGCGCGGGCCAACATCAAAATGGAGCTATACCTCTAACAAATTAAAAGGGAACACATCAAAATGTATTCCCTTTTAATTTTGTTTAAATATTTTTAATTATTCGCCCATGTGCAGCCATTCTTTCTTGGCTAACAGTTCTTCTTTGGTTTCGCGTACATCTTCATCGTCCACGCAGCAATCAACCGGGCAAACGGCGGCACACTGCGGCTCATCATGAAAACCAACACATTCAGTACACTTATCGGGCACTATATAATAAACTTCGTCGTTTAATGCAGCCTGTGTTTCTTCGGCATTCAAAGTATTACCGTCACCAAAATCAATAATTCCCTTTAAACCAGTACCATCCGAAAAGCGCCATGCGGCACCCGCATCATAAATAGCATTGTTTGGGCATTCCGGCTCACAAGCTCCGCAATTGATGCATTCGTCAGTGATTTTAATCGCCATTGTTTTATAAAAAAATATATATGCTAAAAAATTAACTTTGCCTCGCGGCTTTAGTCTGCAAATATAACAAAAAATCCGTTTTGGAGTTTTACCCAATGCCATTAATATGTCACAAGCAAATACTTTATATTTAATAGATACTTTTTCGGAGTTAGGCCGCCAGCTTGCAAACCCCGACGAAAGCCTGCAACAAGTGATAACCAACGAGCATCATTATAATGCCTGGTTTACCCCGCCCAATACGTTGAACGCCGTAAAAGCCATCGGCAGGATGCTCAACAGGGAAGATTTAGAGAAGTGGCTGGAGGGAGGCGTAAAAGTCCATAGTCGATGGACCATAGACCATGGTAAAGATGTAAAAGTCCATAGTCCATGGACCATAGACCATGGTAAAGATGTAGAAGTTGATAGTTCATTGACCGCAGATCGTGGTAAAGACAGGGAAACTAATTTGTTGGATACAACTGAAAAAGCTACGGAACATCGACCACCGACCATCAACTCTTCCCCAACCATGGACCATGGACTATCGACTATCGACCCTTCCACAACCGTGGACCATCGACCACCGGCCATAGACGCTTCCCAAACCATGGACCATGGACCATCGACTATCGACCCTTCCACAACTATCGACTACTCCGCTAAAGTCGGTTTAATCCTGGCGGGCAATATCCCTTTGGTTGGCTTTCATGATGTTTTATGCGTATTGGCTTCGGGCAACAGGGCGCTTATTAAGGCATCATCAAACGACGCGCGGCTTATTAAGTATATTTTAAATTTACTGGTTGAGATAGCCCCCGAGTTTGAAACCCGGTTTAGCTTTGTGGAACGCCTGGCTAATTTTGATGCCGTAATAGCTACTGGCAGCAACAATACATCGCGCTATTTTGAATATTATTTTGGCAAGGTGCCTAACATTATCCGCAAAAACCGCAATAGTGTGGCCCTGTTAACCGGCAACGAAACTAAGGAGCAGTTATTTATGCTGGGGCATGATATCTTTGACTTTTTTGGCCTGGGTTGCCGCAATGTTTCTAAATTGTTAGTACCTGCCGGATATGATTTTGTTCCGTTTTTTGAGGCTATTGAACCGCACCAGCCCATAATCAACCATCATAAATACAATAACAATTACGATTATAACAAATCGATCTACCTGGTAAACGGTGATAAACATCTGGATAACGGCTTTTTGTTGGTGAAAGAAGACGAGCGCTTAGCCTCGCCCCTGGCGGTACTTTATTTTGAGTATTATGATAATCTGCCAGCTGCTGTAAATCGGCTGGCGGATTTGTCAGAATCTATACAGTGCATTGTTACCCATGAGGCCGTAGCTGTAAGTAACCAGGTGGTTGATTTTGGCAAGAGCCAGCAACCTCAATTATGGGACTATGCTGATGGTGTTGATACGATGGCGTTTTTGACCACTGATTTTTGACCACTGATTTATAGAATGATTAATGTGATTACACTGATTTTTGAACGCTAATTTTATAGATGATTGATTTGATTACACTGATTTTTGAATGCTGATTTTGTAGATGATTAATGTGATTCCGCTGATTTTTTGAGCTGTCACTACCGTAGACCGTTTACAATTGCGTTTTTTTTCGCATTACGCAATACGCCTATCGCTATACTAAATAAAAATCCGCTGCCAAAATTATCAAGCTATTGTTACCTTTACGGCTATGTATATCATCAAAGTTAAAGGCGTTGCCAAAATACCCGATTATGTACAGCTTCGCGACGAAAAATTTACCTTGCTGGCTTATTTCAGGGTGGACAGGCCCGATAAATCGTTAGATAAGATAGGCCTGGCCGATAAAGCGGAGTACATTATGAATATTGTAAAGGATTTGCCGTTTGGGCAGATATTAAAATTGGAGATCTGAATAAAATGATAGGTAATTCTGTTATAAAACTGGATGGCATTGATATTTTTCAGCAGAAGCACCTGGTGCTGTCTGATGTAAATTTGCATATAGATAAAGGCGACTTTGTATGGCTGATTGGGCAAACCGGATCGGGCAAGAGCAGCTTATTGAAGGTTATTTATGGCGACTTACCGGTTAAAACCGGCGAAGGGCATGCCTGCGGATACGACTTGACAAAGCTGCCAGATCGCGAAATTCCGTTTCTGCGCCGCAAGCTGGGTATTGTTTTCCAGGATTTTCAGCTATTAACCGACCGTACCGTTGCTCAGAACCTGCAATTTGTAATGAAGGCAACAGGGTGGGTGGATAAGAAATTGATTGACGAACGCACCCGGGATGTTTTGGAAAAAGTGGGCCTTCGATCAAAAATAAACAAAATGCCGCACGAGCTTTCGGGTGGTGAACAACAGCGGGTAGTTATAGCCCGTGCCTTGTTAAACGACCCGGAGATTATTTTGGCTGATGAACCCACCGGTAACCTTGACCCCGAAACATCAGAAGATTTGATTATGCTGCTTAAACAGATTAGCCAGAGCGGTACAGCAGTGTTGGTTGCTACTCACGATTACCACATTATCCGCCAGTTCCCTTCACGTATTATTAAATGCGAGAATGGCAAAGTTCTGGAGGATGTACACATAGGGTAGTCCAGCTGACACTTCAGGCCCATTTTTATTGGCGACAGCTGAGCAGAACTTATTTTGCGCTGGTGCTTAAGGATGATTATAACAGCGCACTGATGGAAGGCGAGAAAGTGATTTAAATCATTTCTGCCATAATTAACAATGCGTATTGCCATACTTTCATAAACTGTAAAAATATTCTGACAGCCTGTCTTATATATCTCAATGGCAAGATACTTGATTAGCACTATTTATTATGAATTTTAACGACATGTTAAAGAAGAAAAAGAAAGAAGACGAGCAAACTTCTGTGGATACAAATGAGCAATTATCGGATGATTCACAAACGGTGAGTGATGCGATTTTGGAAGAAAAAGAACAACAGATACAGGAAGAGATATCAGCTGAAGAAAGATTGAAGGCTGAATTAGCACAGGCTAACGACAAATATCTGCGCCTTTATGCCGAGTTTGACAACTTCCGCAGGCGTACCAGTAAAGAGCGTATTGAATTACTGCAAACTGCCGGTAAAGAAGTGATAACCTCTTTATTACCTGTTCTGGATGATTTTGAACGTGCCTTAAAAGCCATGGAAACAGCCACCGACGTAGTACCAGTTAAAGAGGGTGTGGCATTGGTGCAAAATAAACTAAACCACATTTTAAGCAGCAAAGGTTTAAAGCCAATGGAAGCTAAAGGACAGGTTTTTGATGCCGATCTTCACGAGGGTATTACCAGCATACCCGCCGGCGACGACCTTAAAGGTAAGGTAGTTGACGAGCTGGAAAAAGGTTATTATCTTAACGACAAGGTTGTACGCTTTGCAAAGGTGGTAGTAGGCAACTAATGATTGATGGACTGAATGATTGAGTGATTGATTTTTTAATTAATTCTCTCAGTCACTAAAATCAATCCTTCAATCACTCAATAATTCAATCATTACAATAAATGGCAAAAAGAGATTATTACGATATACTGGGCGTAGCTAAAGGGGCAAGTGCTGAAGAGATTAAGAAAGGCTACCGCAAAATGGCTATTAAATATCATCCGGACAAAAACCCGGGGGATAAGGAGTCTGAGGAGCATTTTAAGGAAGCGGCAGAAGCTTACGAAGTATTGAGCAGCCCAGAGAAGCGCCAGCGTTATGATCAGTTTGGCCATGCGGCCAATGCGCACTCTGCCAGTGGTGGCGGTTATGGCGGTGGCAACATGAATATGGAAGACATATTCAGCCAGTTTGGCGATATCTTTGGCGGCGGCAGTCCGTTTGAAGGTTTTTTTGGCGGTGGAGGCCAGAGCCGTAATGGCGGAAGGCGCGTTACCAAAGGAACCAACTTGCGCATTAAGGTACGTTTAACGCTGGAAGAAATTGCTAACGGTGCCGAAAAGAAAATTAAAGTTAACAAACAAGTACTTTGCAATACATGCGATGGTACGGGTGCCAAGGATAAATCATCTTTCCAAACCTGTAAAACCTGCGGCGGTGCCGGGGCTGTTCGCCGGGTAACCAATACCATATTGGGCCAGATGCAAACTACCAGCACCTGCCCTACCTGCAACGGGGAAGGCAGCATAATTACATCTAAATGTAGTGTTTGCCATGGCGACGGTGTGGTACGCGGCGAAGAAACCATTACCATTAACATACCTGCCGGTGTAAGCGAAGGCATGCAACTGAGCATGAGCGGCAAAGGTAATGCAGCCCCACGCGGCGGTATACCTGGCGATTTAATTATCCTGGTAGAAGAGATTGAACACGAGACTTTAAAGCGCGATGGCAATAATGTAATTTACGACTTGCACATCAGCTTTATTGATGCTGCCTTAGGCACCAGTGTAGAAATACCTACAATTGATGGCAAAGCGAAAATCAAGATTGACCCAGGCACCCAGGGCGGACGTATTTTACGCCTTAAAAACAAAGGTGTACCAGAAGTAAACTCTTACCAGCGTGGTGATCAGTTGGTGCACATCAACGTTTGGACACCAAAAGCATTGAGCCGCGAAGAACGCGACCTGTTAGAAAAACTGCAAAACTCACCTAACTTTAAACCTAATCCGGGTAAAAACGAAAAGAACTTTTTTGAACGGATGAAGGAATATTTTGAATAGTTAGGATAGTGATAGAAATTTAAAGGGCTCAAAACTGTGATGGTTTTGAGCCTTTTTTTTGATAACTCCCCTACTATGAATATAGGGCAGTTACTCCGGTGGTAACAATTACTGCCAAAAAGCGTCTAATCATTATGGGTGCAAATGTATCAACTATGGAGCAAAGGAAAGCTATCGTTGTTGGAGCCAGTTCTGGCATAGGGAAAGAGTTAGCTATTTTACTGGCCGCTCAAGGTTACACCGTTGGCATTACTGGCCGACGCCAGGAGTTGCTAAACGATTTGCAACAAAAGTATCCGGGTAACTTTACAGTCAGTTGCTTTGATGTGAGCGATACGGTTGCAACCACAGAACGGCTCGGGCAACTCACGCAACAATTAAACGGCCTGGATCTGATTGTGATCTGCGCTGGATACGGGGATAATAATCCAGATCTGGACCATCGTATTGAACAGGCAACCATTAATACCAACATAACCGGTTTTACGGCTGTGGCCGATTGGGCCTACCAATATTTTAAGCAACAGAGTAAAGGGCATATTGTTAATATATCGTCTATAGCAGGCCTGCGGGGTAGTGGCGGAGCACCATCATACAGCGCCACCAAAGCTTACCAGATTAATTACCTGGAAGCTTTGCAACAAAAGGCAAATAAAGGAAAAGATAACATTAAAATAACTGATGTAAGGCCAGGTTTTGTAGATACAGCTATGGCCAAAGCCGAACAAAAATTCTGGGTATCTTCGCCCCAAAAAGCGGCTGCGGATATTGTTGATGCGATTAAAAAACAAAAACAAGTTATATACGTTACCAAACGCTGGAGGTTGATTGCAGTATTGTTAAAATTACTTCCCCGATTGTGGTACACCAAATTATAAAATTATAAATGAGCAATTGCATTGCCGTTATGGACCTCGGCACCAACACTTTCCATTTACTGATAGCCGATGTTACTGACGGCACTTTCAATGAACTTGCCCGCGACCACGAAGCGGTAAAACTTGGTGAGGGAGGCATTAATAAAGGCCATATCCAGCAAAACGCTTTCGACCGTGGAATAGCTGCCATGGAACGTTTTAGTAGCCAGATAGGCCAATATAATGTTAAGCGGGTAAAGGCAATTGCTACCTCGGCTTTACGCAGCGCATCAAACGGAACGGATTTTATCAATACCGTAAAAGAGCACACCGGGATTGAGATTGAAATTATCGACGGAATTAAGGAAGCCACTTATATTTATCATGGCGTAAAGGCAGCAGGAGCGTTATCTGCCAGTACTTCGCTCATTATGGATATAGGTGGTGGCAGTGTGGAGTTTATTATTTGTACCCAGGATGAGATGTTGTGGAAACAAAGCTTTGAAATTGGAGCAGCCCGCTTAATTGAACGTTTTCACCAGGTTGACCCTATCCCAGCTGAAGCCATACAGCAATTACATGCTTATTTGGATGAGATACTGAAAGATTTGTTTACAGCCGCAAAGGATATTGGGGTTGATAAATTAATTGGCTCGGCTGGCGCATTTGAAACCTTTGCCGAAGTGCTTGAGCTGGAAAAACAAGACGATTTTGATGTGAAGCATATTAAAACTTATGACTTCGATTTAGATAGCTTTATCAGGATAACCGATATCTTGATTGCCTCCTCCAGTCAGCAGCGCAAAGCCATGAAGGGGATCATATCCCTCAGGGTAGATATGATTGTGGTAGCCTCCATTATTACCCGTTATGTAATGGATAAGCTGAATATAAAACGGGTGAGCATGTCTACCTATTCGTTAAAAGAAGGCGTGATGGTAGTGCAAGCCCTAAGCCTGGAGTCGTGAGTACTGAGTACTGAGTCTTTGAGTGTAATAGTCAGTGAGGGATTTTGCGCACGCTTAAATATACCGTATGAGCTGCGTTACTTGTAGCAAATCTTTATCTTGCATCGCGTCGATAACGGTTTCTTTTCGAAGTACTCTTAAGACTCAGAACTCCGGGCTTATAATAACGTATTGCTAAGTTATTGATTATCAATACCGAATCGTCATTGCGAGGAACGAAGCAATCTCTACATAGGCAGAGCGGCTCTGCAGGTTCTCCCTGTATATTATAAAGACGTCTACTTAAGTTTTTGATTATCAGTGCGTCTGTTTTTGCTACGATAATCAGAGTTCTTAATTTACAACATCGACACGCTCAGTCGCCGCGTGAAGGGCTGTTACTTTTGTCTTGACACAAAAGTAACCAAAAAGTCAAGACTGCCCGATCCTTCCACCCGCGAGGCCAGCTCCCGGCCCGGCGTGCAGTCGGGGCCTTTGCGCACGTTTGTATCTGCATCAGACAAATTCATCTGCTTTCAAATGTCATCCCTGTTTTTTCCGGGGTGAGGCCCGGTGGGTTACTCAAGACTACAGACTCCCCCTTAAATTTGCCCCATATTGCCCACTGCCAGATAACAGGTAGAAAGCCCGATAATTAAGATCAATACAGCACTTAAAACCCAGGGCATTGCATTTTTACGATATTCGGGCATAATAGCGCTTATGATACCTACCAGAAAGCAGACGGCCACGTGTCCAATCATGACCAACCACATCACAATGATGCCATTGGATCCCGGGATATTGCAAAGCGCTGCATAAAACAGCATGCCCAACAGGTTAATGCCAACAATCCACATGTTGGGCTTGGTGGACTTTTCTTTCACTTCGTTCATAAAGCCATCTCCTTTCTTAACTGTTGCAGGTAATCAATTTTATCGTCGCGGTAAAATAAGTTCATGGTTTCGAAGGGGATAATCTTCATGTCCTTGTTTACAATATGTACACAGGATTTTTTGATAGCCCGTACATCAAAATTATGGGCGTCAATAAACTGCATAATAATGATCCGGAAAAGGTTATCGTAACTCAACTGTGGTGCGTCAATTTCGGGCAGGCAGCACATGATGGATTTGAGGTCTTCCCTTACACTATCAACCGAATTACCGGTACTGAACATATTGAGCAGGTGGGCTTTGATCCTGTCGTCCTGTTCGTAAACAATCGTATTTTTTGAATTATCCAGCAAGTCGTCGGGGTTAATCATCCGCGTAAGCGGGAAAACTTCCCCGCCCAATTTCAAAGCGTAGCCCATAACCAGGGCATCCGGATTGCAGGGTACCGGCAGCAAATCATGCTTATTGAAAATGTCGGTTTGCTCCAATATGGCCGTTCGTACTTCCGTAAGCGTATAACGGTCGGTTTGTGAATTATAGTTCTGTAGGCGGCCCGCTTCTTGTGTTGGTTGGAAAGTTACACCGCGTACACAGGGCTGCTTTAAGGCATAACGGATAATATCGCCAATCTCATCAGTATTCAGGCCCTTTTGCAGGGTAACAACCAGCGTTGTTGAGAGGTTATATTTGTTCAGGTTCTCAATGGCTTTCCTCCTCACCTCGCGCAAATCCTCGCCGCGCAATTGTTCCAAAGCCTCCTTTTTAAACGAATCAAATTGCAGGTAAACTTCAAAGTCGGGGGCGTAAGTAGCCAGGCGTTCCACAAAGCCTTCATCTTTTGCTATACGGATGCCATTGGTATTGAGCATCAAATGCTTAATGGGTTTACGTTTAGCAATATCCATAATCTCGAAAAACTGTGGGTGAACCGTTGGCTCCCCACCGCTTATCTGCACCACATCCGGCTTACCCTCGTTGGCTACAATGGTATCCAACATCTGCTCAATTTCGTGCAGGGTACGATGCCTGCCATAACTTGGCGAAGACATGGCGTAGCAGGTTGGGCAGCTCAGATTGCAGCGGTCGGTTACCTCGATCACCGTGAGGCAGGAGTGTTGTTCGTGATCCTGGCATAAACCGCAATCATAAGGGCAACCGTAATGTGTGGGCGTATTAAATTTGAGCGGCATCTCGCTGCGCTTGGCATAATTGCGGCAGTTTTTATAGTACTCGATATCGGTAGCTATCAATACCTTTTCGCGGCCATGCTGCGGACAGCTTTTGAGCATGAACACTTTGTCATCCTCGAAAATTATTTTAGCATCAACACGCTTTAAGCAAGTAGCGCAAATGCTGATGGTAAAATCATAATAAATATACGGGCGCTCAGGCATAATTTTCAATCAGTTTTTCAGGATGTAGAAATAGTTTATAATAATACAAAATCCCGCCCAAACAAACTAACTGTATTACGCCCAAGCCAAAGCTAAAAAAGTAATCGGGTTTAATAAACTCGATCATGAACCTGAACAATAGGTAAGCCACCATTAATATTTTAAACCGGGCACCGTTGGCCAGCGTAAAACGTTTCTCGGTAATGTATAGACCTATCCAAAGCGCTATCCAAAATAGAATTTCGTATAAATTAGTGGGATGCCTGCGGATACCATCGCCAAAATCAATAGCCCAGGGCAGGTTGGAAGCGATTCCGAAAGTACCATCTTCCAATCCGGCCCAAAAACAGCCAATACGGCCGATGATCATGGCTAATATTAATGGATAAACCATCATATCGCCAGAAGACACTGTGACGCCTATTTTCTTTTTGGTAAGCTCCACTCCTATTAAGCCACCCAAAAAGCCGCCAACGATAGTTTTATTCCCCATAAAATAAACTAAACTAAAATGCGGTAATTGGCTGGGATTCTCTAAGACTCCAACCAAATGCGAGCCCAAAAATGCGCCTACCGCCGCGCCGATAAAAATGATCAAACGATTTTCGGTATTGATCAAATCGGTAGTGTGCTTACGCAGATAAGCGTAATAGCGGTAGCCTAAAAAGTAAGCCATAGTTTCGCAAACCAGGTGTACCGGGATACTGAACGAGCCGATGTGGATATTGATGGGGAAGTGCAAAGCTGGGTTTTATTTTATTGTAAACTAAATAAATAACCGGGCCAATCAAAGTAACATCAAAAACAGGCAACCAGATGCTAAAGGCAAATCCTTCCCTTATCATCCCGAAGGATGTTTATAAATTTTTCCCTTGATTATTTCAACTTTACCAAAGCCTGGTATAACTTTTCGGTAGGCAAGCCAACCACGTTGGTATAAGAGCCATCAATTTTAACGATGCCGGTTAAGCCAATCCATTCCTGTATGCCATAGGCACCTGCTTTATCCATGGGCTGATATCGGTCTACATAAAAATTGATTTCCTCGTCGCTCATCACCCGGAAAAGCACATCAGATACATCATAAAACAAGTTATACTGCTGCTTGTACAGTATACACACGCCGGTAATTACCTGGTGTTTGCGGCCAGACAAGGTTTGCAACATGGCTACCGCATGTTCGGGGGTTTCAGGTTTCCCTAATATCTGGTTATCAATACTCACAATGGTGTCGGCAGTAACTACAACCTCATCTTCAATCAACTCATCAAAGGCCCTGCACTTTTTTTCGGCGATGTATAAGGCAATTTCCTGAGGCGTAAGCCCTTCGGGATATGATTCATCCACATCCTTAAGCACTACCCTGAAGTTGATATTCATCAAAGTTAAAAGCTCCTGCCTGCGCGGAGATTTAGATGCCAGTATAACGGAAGGAATAGTGCTGTTCATGATGGTTATTTGTTATTGGGTTATTGAGTTACTGGTTATTGAGTCACTGGTTATTGGGTTAGTGGTTATTAGGTTACTGGGTTATTGATTATTGGGCTACAGGCCTTACAGAGTTATGTCTGTCACTCGTATTGAGCTATTGATTTACAGGCATTGGGTTTATAAGAAGTATAACTTAATAACCAGTCACAAAGATGTAGCGTTCTCGCTCATCCACTTGCCTTGTATCTTTAAAACCTTTTCAATCACATCACGTACGCAGCCGCGACCACCCAACGCGGGCGATATATATTTTGCAACTGCTTTTACCTCTTCGGCCGCATCTGCCGGGCAGGTAGGCAAACCGATGGCCTTCATGATGTCAATATCCGGAATATCGTCACCCATGTATAAAACATTAGTCGGGTCGATATAATTTTGGGCGATGTAATCTTTGTAGAGATCAAGTTTGATATGTGCCCCTAAAAAAACATCATAGATACCCAAACCGTTTAAGCGGTGCCTCACCCCTTCGGATTTGCCCCCGCTAATCACGCAAACACGGTACATACATTTAACTGCCAGTTGCAAAGCATAACCATCTTTGGTATTAAAAGTACGGCATTGCTCACCAGCCTCAGTAACAAAAACCGATCCGTCGGTTAATACGCCGTCAACGTCGAAAATAAATGTGGTAATGTCTTTGAGTTTATCAAGCATACTTTTGCTGATTACACCGATTTTTTTTGATTACACCGCTGATTAGCGCAGGCCTGAAGGATAAATTTCACAGCCAATACGCCATAGTCAGACCACAAACCTAAAACCGAAATTACTTATTGATTATCTCTCCACTCGTAAACCCAGGCCGACTGTATTTGCTCCAGGTGTCCTTCGGTACTTTCCTCGCGGGTGCCAACAAAGTTGGGTAAGGTAAGTATCCATTCTAACAGGTCGGTAAAACGGATCCTGTATATTTTTGATTCGTCAAAATCATCGCCGAATTTCTCGTAAAGCCCCATGGCAATATCTTCGTGGTCACTCCAATGTATAGGCAGCTCAAATTTATTATCGTTCATGTATTTTTAAATGGTTTGGTTTAGTGACCCATAAACTGGGATTGATCGGGTATGGTAACTTCAATATCACCATCAATCATGATACATTGACAGCCAAGCCTTGAAGTAATGCGTGGGTTTACCGCACGATCAATAAAATCCTCTTCTTTATCTGATATTTCCTGGATGTTATCCATTCCGCGGTTTATATAGATATGGCATGTACTGCAACCACATACCCCACCGCAGTTATGCTGCAATTCTATTCCGTTTTCAAGGCAAACATCTAATACCGATTCTCCTTCGGCAATAGGTAGTTCAAGGGTTTCGTGATCCTTTTCCTCGAAGTTTATTTTTATATTAAAAACGTTCATTAAGTGCAAAAGTAATAAAATAACTTATCGGACTAACCACCATTCCCCATTTTGATAATACTTTGACTTAATACCTCGTAAAGTTGTTGTAAAGGTGGGTGCCGATCTAACAATCCGAGGTGTGCCTTCATTGTTTTTTTATCGTTACGAATAGCCGGCCCTGTTTGTACTTTAACCGGGCTACTCTCCATCACTTTTTGCGCGGTTTCTAAAATCAGGGGTTTTAGCAGGTTAAAATCGAGGCCATTTTCCACCAATAGCACCTGTGCTATGGCATACAGATGATTGGAGAAGTTACAGGCGAAAACGGCTGCAAGATGTAATATTTTTCGCTCGGATGAGTTTACCCTCGAAACATGTTTGCTGATGGTATGCGCCAATTGCTCCAACCGGATGGTTATATCCTCGGTACTGCCCTCTATACAAAGCGGCACTTGCTTAAAATCAAGCTCCCTGGTTTTGCTGAAAGTTTGCAAAGGGTATAAAATGCCAGCCTGTAGATTATACTTTAAAATAACGTCCATAGCCGTTGCTCCGGATGTATGTACAATCAATTTTTGATAAGAGGCCAATTGTTTGGCTATACTTTCAATAGCATCGTCTTTTGCGGCTATGATAAACATATCGGTATCGGCATTAATTTGGGCTATGTGGCTTATGGCTTCGGCTTTTACATGGTAAGCCAGCAAACCCGCATTTTGCTGATTAAGACTATAAACCTGAATAATGTGATGACCGGCGTTTTTCAATGCCGCGGAAAGGTGGGTAGCTACATTGCCCGACCCGATTATAGAAACACGCATATCTTAATATATAGAAGCCTGCTGTACCCCAACATATCAACCGGGTATTTTAAGCCAAACTAAGCGAAGGTACATCTTTTAAAAATCAGATAAGCATCATCTGTACCTTATCAAAATCCAGGATATACATCGCCTACCTTTAAAGATGGAATCTTAGGCACCTCAACGGTAAAGTATTTGTTTTCAGCATCAACAAGTGTCAACACTATAGATTTAGAACTATAGCTTCCAATTCCAAATATTTTAACCGGCTGAGCATGTGATTTAATGGCCTGATTGCTGCTATCAAGAGTACTTTTAGTTGCGGTGCATGCCGATAGAGACAATAGTAAAAAAGGTAAGGCATTTTTCATTCTTTTAAATTAAATTAGGGTGCTATAAATATACGAGAACTTAATTTTTTTTACACATTACGCAAAAATTTAAGTCCACTAAATTTATAGACGAACGCCCAACGAACAACCAGATTATCAAGACTTTGTTTGCCTAAAACCTGCTGATTTTTCAATAAAAATAAAACTATAAAAACAGGCGCTAACCCAATTAAATAAATTAACTATAGCAACATTATTTAATTATAACCTGAAACTATCTTTAGATAAGAACAGCACATTACCCCATTATTATCATTTCCAGTTCCGTAAATGCTTGTTGCTGGCTGGCTTTATCTTCAAACATAAATACATACTTATCAGTACCTGCACTGATAATCAACTCCGGCAACGACTCATCAGAAATATTGCCGAAGTTATTGGCCTTAACTATGTGCCTGGTTTTTACCGAATCTATTTTAGATATCCGGATTAAGGTATCCTGTATCTTTACAAATTGATTTTTTTGTTCTGCATGCATCATCCTACACTTAATAAAACTGAAATTTATTTCGCTGATAACAATTGAGTATTTTTTTATATATTTAAACTCGAGTATCAGTTATTGTAACAAATTAAAAATCTTTTGACTTTTTAATCAATTATAATAATTAATATTTAGCAAAGCCCTATTAATTAGTAACTCTTATCAAGTTTGTTAAATGACATGTAATTTAATGTGACTGGTAACCGATAAAACAACAATGAAAAAAAAACTTGTACTAATTTTATTTCTGTTATTAACAAACACCTTTTATTTATTAGCACATTGCCTCACAACAAAATCCAATACCTTGTACGCAGCACCTTCAAAAAATGTTGTCTATGATGCTAAAATTGATACCACTATTACTCCTAAAACTTCCGAAAAGCCAGAAGATAAAAAATCTGTCGCAAAAGCACTGAAGCTTGCGGCAAAGAAACATAAAGCAGATAGTATTGCGGCTGTAAAAGCGTCATCAAAATCTCGTCCAAAAGCCCGAACGGGCGCTGACTTAGCATCTGGAAATCAAGCAGGCGCTGATACATCTAAAACGGCTTTAAAAAATGATACAACCGTATTATCCCCAAAAGCAAAACTAAAAAGAGAAAAGGAAGCTCAAAAAGAAGCGGCAAAGCTTGAAAAATTGAAGAAGAAAGAAGCTAAAAAAAACGATATATTTAAAATGTCGGAAAAGGACTTAGCCAGATTTATCAGCAATAAAATACATATCGATACTACGATAAAAGATTCTATGGCTGTATCAAAACACAGGGCAATTTCTTACGCTAAAGCAAAACCATTCCCTTTGGTTGACCCCGCTCACCTGAGTATCAAATTTTTCCATCGTTACTGGCGCGACATCGATTTACAGGATCCTAAAAACAAGTCTTTCGCATCACATCATACCGAATTAATTAACGCATTATTGGCGGCAATTAAAAAAAGGGAAATTAAGGCTTACAGTCCCGCTGTTGTAACCACAGTCAATCCAACTGGTGACGCGTTTACAATTCCGCTTTCTTATGATGAGATGATGGTAGGCTTATCCGACACGGCCTTAGTAGATGAATTTGATAAAGATGGTAATAAAATAGGCAGTAAGCAGGTGGCCAACCCCTTTACGCCCGAAAAAATTTGTGGATACCGCATCAAAGAAGATGTATATTATGACAAAACCAGATCCAGAACAATCACCCGCATCATCGGCGTAGCGCCTTTAGTAAAACTTACCTTAAGTAGTGGCGAAGTGCTGAGCGTGCAGCCACTTTGCTGGCTTAAATTTAAGGATTTACGCAACCTGTTGGTTACTATTGATATCGACCCGACTAAAAAAATAGGTGATACCATGGATGATGTTTTTTTACAGCGCCGTTTTTACAGCACCATAGTGAAGGAATCAAACCCTGAAGGCTTAAGAATAAAAGATTACAAGACTGAGGTGGCCGATCAGCAAAATGAGGCTAACAGGATAGAGAAAAAAATTAATAAATTTAAAAAGGGATCGTGGGATTATACCATGCTACAGCAAAGCCTCGTTTCAGAAACAGACAGCAAGTCCACCAAAACCAAAACAACAAAAAAGGTAGAGGTTAAACCGGCTCCTGGCAATTAGGGGTTAACAGCATTTTATCTATTGATACTTCCCGCTGGTATATGAGCCCTAAAATGAAAGGCTCATTTTAATTTAACGCAGTATTAAACAATAGCCTGACTATATAAAAAACACTTTGGCCAAAATCGGTTTTAATAAAAACTCAATGAAGAATAATCAAGCCGGTTTTTTGTTGAACAACGGCTGCCATTGGCAATAATAACAGAGCTCAAGTATTATTCCACACTGTATTAAACCTGACCTTATCACCTGGAGGGCCTCTCTTCTGCCCTGGTTTAACCAGGTGCAATTTAAAAAGTTTGCGGATACAAAACGAGGCCACAATAATCATAATTGTGGCCTCGTTTTGTTGGATCTACCACCGGTTATATTTGCCAGTGTGGTACCTGTTGCGCTATACTGTTTTTAATTCCTTGTTCCTTCTGAATATGGATAGCAGAAAACCAATAACCATGATGATAGTACCGCTCCAAAAGAAGTTGATATATGGAAATTCAATAGCTTTCATTACAATATACGCCTTTTTGCTTTCGGGCTGCTGGTAAACGGTAATCTCAACCTTGTTAATTTTAGGCAATATTTTACTTAGGCGGAGTTTCAACCCCGCATCATCCACCTTTCGGGCAAAGTCAAAACCGCTGCCACCTTTAATCATATATACAGGTTCGCTCTTGTAAGTTTTGCCGTGGGTTGTTACTTCAAGGCTTGCTCCTACCGATACATCATTTTTACCTAAAGGAATATTTTGTACTTGCGCGCCTGCATTAAGTTGCTTCAAAACAATGATACCATCACGGTACCGAATAGTGTCGCCTATGGCAACTTCGTTAATTATAGGCGGGTCATAATTTTTATCGTCGTTGGTTTCGTCGTGCGCGGCGCCTCCTGCCGATTGGTGCAAATCATCTTTAATAGGCGCGGCTGTTACGTGCGTATATAAATCATGAAATAAGTAATGCTTGGTATCGGGTGTAGCCACGAGGCCCATTTTTTCGTTGGCCTGGGCGTTAGGTTTTAAAATAAAATCCTCAGTTACCTTACCGCTGGCATCAAATTGTTTATAATTTACCTTGAAATAGTGGTTTGGCATAGCTATAGAATCGCCTACATAGGTTACTGTATATTTACCCATGGTAACCGGCTCATTTTTATAGAGCATGATATTTTCCCTAACATCTGCAACCTTATCAAACCCAGCCACCTCAACCATGCCACTTTTATTGATGGACACCACCTTACTTGTACCGGCGGCAATAACTGCCCCGATGATTAACAAGCCGAAACCGATATGCGCCACTGCCGAACCGGCCAGTTTAATTTTTCCCTTAAATACCTCTGCCAGTATTTTAGCATTAGCCATTACCGAGTAAACGGCACCCAGGGTAACCAGCATAAATATCCAGTTAGTATGGTAAATACCGGTTACATACACAATAAGCGCCGTAATCAGTATTGCAAAAACAAAATAGGTAATGCTGGTGATAAAAAAGCGAGTAGTATCGGTTTTTTTATATTTTAAAAACTGGCTGAAACCTGCCAGCAAAGTAATTACAAATGCAAAACCGGCCTGGAAAACGTTATAAAACCTGATAGGCTCTATGGGTGGGGCAAGCTTGGTACCAAACATGGCGTTCCATACCGGTATAGACGTTACTACTACCAAGTGGAAGCACGAAAGGCCCAAAAATACCGATCCAACAAACATCCAGAATTCGCGGGAGTAGGTTTCTTCATCCTTTTTACTGATAGGCAGTTCTTTCCAACGCATAGCAACCAACGTAGCGGCCAATGCTAAAAATATCAGCACGTCTACCACTAAATGCCAAAACATCCCCAAATCGGTAAAAGCGTGTACAGATGTTTCGCCTAAAATACCGCTGCGCGTTAAAAAAGAAGCATAGAGCACCAAAACAAAACTAATGAGTACTAAAAAGAGCGACGTAAAATAGGCCTGGCCCGTGTTTTTATAAACAATCAGCACGTGTACTGCCCCTATCAAGGTAAGCCATGGGATAACGGAGGCATTTTCTACAGGATCCCAGGCCCAGAAACCGTTAAAATTAAGCGATTCGTAAGCCCAGAAAGAACCCATGATGATCCCGGTACCTAATACCATTACCGAGAAAAGTGAATAGGTTATAGCTGGTTGTACCCACTCTTTATAGCGTTTGGTCCATAATCCTGCAATAGCATAAGCAAAAGGAATGATCATAGATGCAAAGCCCAAAAACAAAGTAGGTGGGTGAATTACCATCCAATAGTTTTGGAGCAAGGGGTTTAGGCCGTTACCATCTTTAATGTACCCTAAATAATCTGGCCGGCTAAAAATGGGTGCTTGAATGGCTTCGCGAAGCAATATAAAAGGAGAGCTGCCTACACGGGTACCAAACAGCTCCACGCCGATTAGCATAGACGACAGTAGGGTTTGCGATAAGCCAACCACCGTCATCACTGGGTTTTCCCAGGATTTAGCTTTCCATAAAAGCACATTACCTAACACAGCCTGCCAAAAACCCCATAACCAGAAACTTCCCTCCTGCCCTTCCCAATAACTCGATATGATATAATATACGGGTAACGTGCGTGAGGAATGCGCCCAGGCATAATGGTACTCAAAAAAATTATTGTAGATAATGTAAAACAAGCAAGCCCCAATGCCCACTACCGAAACGGAATTGGCTATAAAACCAATACGCCCCATGTTATGCCAGCGCCTGTCGAGCTGGTTTTGGTTTACGGTAGCAAAATAATAGCTGATGGTTGAAAACAGCGCAGAGCCGAACGCAAGTATGATAAAAAACTGACCCAGATGGCCGGGTGCAAGGTGTTCACCTTTAAAAGCTATATCCATTAATATTAAATAGCGGCTTGTTTAGCCTTAAATTCCGTAACCTCAACCTTATCCTGCGTGTATTTGGATGGGCATTTCATTAAAATTTTTGATGCATGAAACTCATCACCGTTCATTTGTCCGGTTAGTACGATTTGCTCCGAACGTTCAAAATCCTGTGGCTTAGTACCGGTAAATACCACCTTGCACTCCTGCCCTTTACTATCCTTCATATAAAACGAAAAATAGTTGGCATCCTTTACCGGATCATAAAATAATGCTTTTTGCTTATCAAGATGCCCAACCACGTGCAACTCGCTTTTAGTATCGGCAGCCTCTTTAAATGTACCATAAGTACTTGAACTTGAATAAGTACCTATAATAACAGCTATTGCAACTGCTATTACAACCATTCCAAATATTGAACCTTTTTTCATCAGCTTAATTTATCATTTACTGGTAACTAACCTGTTAAGCGCCTGCCGTAATTAAACTTCAGGCAGTAACTCATCAAGGTTTCGTTAAATTATTCCTGTTATTGAACTTCGGACTGCAAAAATACAAAACATCAAGGGAATAACGTTTTTTGCAAAGTTTATATTCTATTTAGAAATATTCTAAATAACCACCATCGGCCAGTCAACGATAAATAGACATAAACGAGCAGGCCATACGGTATTCATCTGCGGTGCAGATGGTGTTACAATAGCCACTGTCCATTATTCGCGCAATAAAATTTACCGAAAACACAACGACCTAATACAAGCAAAAAGAGCCATTGCAATGCACGCAATGGCTCTTCAATATCCATTAAAATTTTGAAATAAAATACCGGCGTCCGAAATTCAATTTACGGCCAAACACCCAGATTTTGGTACGATACCGCAATTTTATTAATAGCGCCCACAAAAGCGGCTATCCGTTGCGTTTCTATTTTAGGATTACCTTTAAATGTTTCGCGGATCTCGTGGTATGATCGGATCATGGTATCTTCCAGCCCCGAATTGACCAATTCCAGCTCGGATGCTCCCTTAATAATGCTTGACCGTTGCAACGGAGACAACGCTATACCGGTTATTCCTTCTACCATGTTAACCAGGTTTAAATTCGAATTTTCTTCAAACCGGCGGTTCATTCTGCCAAACGCCACATGCGATAGGTTTTTTAACCATTCGAAGTATGATACCGTTACACCGCCTGCATTGGCGTACATATCCGGGATAATGATGCCGCCGTTTTGATAAAACATCGTTTCTGCGCCAGGGGTAGTTGGCCCGTTAGCGCCTTCGGCTATAATTTTAGCCTTGATATTTTTAACGTTCTCTCCCGTGATCTGGTTTTCTAAAGCTGCCGGAACCAGGATATCGCAAGGTTGCTCCAGGCCCTCCAGCGAATTTCTGAATTCCTTTTTGGCTCCCGGGTAGCCTAAAATTGATCCTGTTTCTTTACGGTGTAAAAATACGGCTTCAATATCCAGCCCGGCTTCGTTGTAAATGGCTCCTTCGTATTCGCACAGGCCAACTATAATAGCACCAAACTCAGATAAAAATTTAGCCGAATGATAACCAACGTTACCAAGCCCCTGTACAATAACACGCTTACCTGATATACCGGTGGTTAAACCCAATTTCTGCATATCCTCGGCAACACTAACACACTCGCGGATAGCAATGGCTACACCGCGGCCTGTAGCTTCGCGGCGGCCGGCAATGCCATGCAGCGCAATAGGCTTACCTGTAACGGCACCCAGCGCATCCAACTGCCCCGGGTTCATCGTGGCATAGGTATCGGCTATCCAACTCATCTCGCGCTCTCCCGAACCGTAGTCGGGCGCGGGCACATCAATACTGGGGCCAATAAAATTCTTTTTAATTAACTCCACTGTATAGCGGCGGGTGATATTTTCAAGTTCGCCAACAGTGTAATTTTTCGGATTGATTTTGATACCGCCCTTAGCACCGCCAAAAGGGACGTTAACAATAGCGCATTTGTAAGTCATGAGGGCGGCCAAAGCCATTACCTCATCTTCGTTAACCATTTCGCTGTAGCGGATACCACCTTTGGTAGGTGATTGGTGATGTGAGTGCTCTACGCGCCATGCATCAATTACTTCAAAGCCATTACCTTTACGGATTGGAAAGCGAAAACGATAAACGCTGTTACATGATTTAATCTGATCAAGCAAGCCGGCATCGTGTTTGGTGAATTGCGCTGCGTGATCAAAATTTTCGCATACATCGCCAAAAAAATGATCGGCCTGATTAGCAACTATCTTACTATTAGACATAAATTAGAGGGTTGAATAAATAACTGGTTCCTTTAAAAAGTTGACAAAGGTGCAGCAATTTATATGAATTGTGCAAATGAAAACTTAGTTAGTGTAACCACTACACGCTTAACACAGCAAACAAATCAATGTTTAAACAACATAGGAATATTTTTTGAACCGATCCCGAAGAGTGTCTTATTTTTCGGCAATGCTAAAAAAGACAATCAAATTACCCGAGATCGTTCTTTTCGATCTTTTTCAACCTTCTGTCGATTGAAAAAAGGTAAACTGCCAGCCCTATAAATATAATGCAGATAACAGAAATTACGACATATATTTTACCGGAACTACGCATAGCATCAGCCATTTCCACACCTTTGTTATCCTGGGCGAAAACAGTGGCTGTAGTTAATAACGATAGTATTAAAAATAAAAACTTCTTCATCAATCTATAGGTTCTTTTTATATTCAATTAAACGGATACGATAGCGTATGGTTGCTATCCACAGAGCCAAAAAACTCCAGCCTAACAATGCAGGATAAAAGGCGATTTTCATGCCGTTATCAAGGTCGTATTTCCCAAATGCGGGGTTACCGCCGCTTCCCGGATGCAACGAATCTGTCATTCTCGGTAGTATGAAAATCAAAACGATCATGATCGGGAAAGCAAAAATGTTATATACTGCGGATATCTTGGCCCGCTTTTGCTCCTCATCAATAGAATTACGCAGAACCAGGTACGCACAATACAATAAAAACGCAATAGCCGCGCTGTTCTGCTTGGGGTCTCCGCTCCAAAATTCGCCCCAGGTATATTTGGCCCATAACATGCCCGTTAGTAAGCCCAAAGTGTAAAATAACAAACCGGTGTTTACACATTCAACACTGGCCAGGTCATACTCTTCCTTTCCGGATGCTAAATATTTTACGCTGTAAAAAACAGATATGCTAAAAACCGTGAGCATCCCCATCCACATCGGTACGTGGAAGTATAAATTCCTTATTGTTTCATGAATTATCGGCAGCCTTGGCACATTAAACAGTAAACCGGTAACAAATGTAGACAGCACTAAAATAACGGCTATCACCTTCCACCACGTTTGATAAATAAATTTCATGATTTTGATATAATGGGCAAAGGTAGCACAATCGTACAAAATGGAGCAGGGGAAAATGATATTTGATGGAACATAAGCCCAGGGTAATATTGAAGATGAATTATAAAGCCGGCCACCTTTAATCCAAAATGCATACATAGAAAAAAAACGAAGAGCTGTATGTTGCCTTGTCTGACAGATCTTAATCTAATTCATCCTACGGTCCGGGAACGTAATCAACGGGCAATTGCTCAGCCACCCTATCTTTAGACCAGGTACCTTCGTAGAGGGTGGCGTGTGGAGAGATCACTACACCATTAAGATCAAATAATGCATAAGGTTTATACAGCGTGATAACACTGGTAGCAAAGTTTTCCATTTCGAGCGGGCGGTATACATCGTTAAAATGGTCCTCGTCGCGTTTTTTGGTATACACAACATACAGATAATCAGGGAAGGTAATGGCAAATATACCAGGCTGCTCGGTGCGCCTCAAAATATCTTCGATCTTCATCGGTTGGCGTATCAGTGTTTCATTATATCTGCGCAAATGCGATAATGCCTGCCAATGCTCAACCGAGTCGCGATTTTGCTGAGCGTAAAATTTATCCAGCTTTTGCTGAATCACAATTTGGGGCGGCCGTTCGGGGTTGGGCTTACGCACAAGTTGCCTGATCACAAAGCCCTGCTGATCCATATCGCCATGAATTAACGACCGCATAAAGTGCATACTTGAGCCATAATACACTTCCTCACGTTTTTTGCGCCAGCGGGCTAACTGCGCCTTACTGCCTTTCAATTCTTCATAAAGCACTTTACCCTCATACGATATCATATAATTCACCTCGTCGCTTTTAAATTCGTTGATGAGGTATCTCACGCGGTATCCCAGGGCCTTGTTATCAATAATTAAAAAGTCATCGGAGTGCCCCTCCAATACCTTTTCAAATTTATGGTATACCAAATCTATCCCTTTGGGGTTAATTACCTTACACAGTTTGGCGTTTGGCGATTCGCCTACAAAAGCTTTACAAAACTTGTCGAAATTTTCTTTAGAGAATTTATGCGATACGATAGACACCTCCTCCATCGCATTATTTTTAAGATGCATCTCGATGTTCAACTGCAAGGTGGTTCCGGTAACCATAATGGTTTGGTAATAGGTATCGTAACCAACATAGGTAACCACCAACTCATACTGGCCCGGTTTAACATTTTGAAGCTTGAACGTACCATCGGCAGCGGTGGCTGTGCCAAAAGTTGCGTTACTTAAAAAAACACTGGCATTGCCTAACGGAATCTGTATATCGGCGCTGCTAACCTTACCTATGATTGTTCCGTTCTGGCCCATAACTGCGGCCGGGAATATCATTCCTATAAGCAAATAAAGTAAAAATCGCATTTATAAAATTAACAGTAAAAATCAATTAGAGATAATTGCATCTGTAACAAATTAAATAGCATTTTATTGTATCAATCGCGCCACAAAAAAGGAAATAATAACAACGATGCTGCAATTACAATAATGTTGATAGCTAACAGTACCCCCATGTCCTGGTAGCTTAAACTGCGGTCTAAGCCATCCATGGCTCGCTTGCTCGTCCGGATGAGCAACAAAATAACGGGTATAATTACCGGAAAGCTTAATATGGCCATTAAGGTACCGTTATTTCCGGCTTTTGAGGCTATGGCTGATATCATGGTGAATACCGTTGAAAAACTAATGCTGCCCAGCAGTACCATCAAAAAATAATATACATTATCGGTTGCAGGGTTTTTAAAAAACACACTGTATATTATTAAAGCCAATGTACTTAATAAAGCCATCAATAATATATTGTAAATTATTTTGGACAGGATGATTGCCTGCGGCCCTGCTATAGTATAATAGTATAATAAACGGCCTTTGCTCTCTTGCAAAAAACTCTTTGCGATAGCATTTACCGAGGCAAACAGAATAATGATCCAGAATAAAATATTCCATACCAATGAATAACCTTGGGATCCACTAAAACCAGGATTGAGGTTAAAAGCCATATAACACACAAATACGGTTGAAATAACGTACAACAGCACACCATTGAAAGCGTATTTTGAGCGCCACTCCAATAAAATTTCTTTTTTTAAAAGTTCTTGTGTTTGTTTAATTAAATCCATCCGGGGGCAAATATACGATATACCATGTTGAGCCCATGATGCCGATTTGTAATATATTAAAAATCAAAGCCGCATTAATTTAACAATGGTATAATTGTTGTTTAACCATCTACATAAAACCATTAAGCTATGAAAGCCACTGATCATGTAGCAAGTTATTGCTTTAACAGAGATTGCTCTAATTCTATTTATAGATATCAAACTACGGCTATAACTTATTTAACACTTGAAAAAACATTGATTGAAGAAATCAGGTGCTCTAAATGTGGTTCTATCCTAAAGTCTAAAATAGATCTCGAAATTGAAGAACAGCTACGCGAACTATTGCCTAACGCTTCATAAAACACGCTAAAATATTTTCTCCTACTACTATTCGACTTCCAGATAAAAAACGCGAAACTGACTTTTCAACAAGCTGTTTGGGTTCGGCTCAAACATATAGGTTGCGGCAAACCATTAGCTATACGCAATTATTGTAGCAGATGAAAAACAGCTGGCTATTAATGTGGTTGCCTTAGCGAACTAAAAAAACAGCTTATGGATTGCGGCAGTATGATGCCAGCACGTTATTGGCATTAATGGTATTTAAAGGGCTATGACAGCTTGTAGGCAAATCATAGTACCTGAACACGAGGCAAAAACGGCGACCCCATACACAAACCAGGCTTCTTTGTTAACTCCGCTCTACCAGCTCAACCTTTAGTAATTTTTGAATTTTCTGATGCAATTCCTTCGCCTGGAAGGGCTTCGCTAACACATCGTTCATGCCTGCGGATATTGCCTGCTGCTGTTCATGATCAAATGAAGCAGCCGACAATGAAATAATAGGCACGCTACGTTTCGGCTCATCAAAATCCATGCGGATTGTTTTGGCTGTTTCGTAACCATTCATTTCTGGCATATGAGTATCCATTAGTATCAGGCTAAAATCCATTTCCTTAAAAATCTCTATGGCTTTCCTTCCGTTATCTACAACTTCAATGGCAATTTTCCAGTCCTTCAACATCTTGGATAACAGATATTGATTGACCACATTATCTTCAACTACTAATACCCGTAAATCAACAAACGAAGGCAAATCGTTAAGTTTGGGCTTCTCGGGTACTTTCTCCGCCACTTCTTCTGTGGCTAACGCAAACCAATTGGTAAAATTAAATATACTTCCTTTACCAATTTGGCTGCTAACCGTTAACTCGCCCCCTTTTAACTCCACCAGTTTTTTTACAATAGCTAATCCTAAACCGGTACCTCCATATTTATTGCTGGTATCATCCTCTGCCTGTTCAAACGAATCGAATATTTTATTTAAATTTTCGGATGATATACCAATGCCGGTATCCTCCACACTAAATTTAAGCTTTACTCTGTCGACATCCTGCTGTACCACACTTACGGTTAATTTAACATATCCCCTATCTGTAAATTTAATGGCGTTGCTTAAAAGGTTCATCATGATCTGGTTAATCCTGAGAGAATCGACCATAACATTTGAGGGCACGTTCGGGGCAATATCGAGCAACAACTCTACATCCTTTTCGTCGGTTTTAAATTTCAGCAAATCGTAAACTGATCTTACAATATGGTGGATATTGCCTTGCTTGCGTATAATATTAAATTTTCCGGCTTCAATTTTTGAAATATCCAGTACATCGTTAATCACACCCAATAATGATTGTGAAGATGAACCGAGCAAATCGATCATATTCTTTTGCTGGCTATCAAGCTGCGTATTTTTAAGTAAAGCGGTTATGCCCAAAATGCCATTAACCGGAGTGCGCAACTCATGGCTCATATTAGCCAAAAACGTTTCCTTTACTTTTTTGCCATATTCTGCTAATTCCTTCGATTTAATGAGCTCTTCCATATAGCTTTTAATCGGCGAAATATCGCTGATGTTTAAGAATATGATTTTGTTGCGGTACGACGCCCGGCACTCTACCCATGTTTGGCGTTTATCAAAGGTTTCAAACCGACATTCAAAAACAGAAAAAAACAGGTTTTCCTTAATTATTTCGTCAATTTTCCTTTTAAAGTTGAGTTGCTCATCCTCAAAGGCAAGGCTCAGGATACTTTTGCCTTTTAATTCATCAGGCCGGTGATTTAAAATTTTCTCAACCGCCGGATTTATAGTTAATATCCTTAAATTCTGCGCATCCACACTACAAATAATATCGGCCGAGTTTCTAATCACCAGTGCGTAGTTTTCAAGCTCTTCGTTTTTCTTTTTGATCTCCATCTGGCTACGCGACAACTGGATAAAAGAATCAACCTTGGCTGATGTGATATAAGGATCAAGTGGTTTATACAAGTAATCAACCGCACCGGCTGTAAACCCCTTAACGGCGTACTTTGATTCTTTGGATATAGCGGTAACAAAAATAATCAGGATATCCTTGGTACGCGGATTAGACTTCAGCATACTGGCAAACTCAAAACCATCCATTTCTGGCATTTGCACATCCACAAGAGCAATGGATATCTGATTTTCCCATGCAATTTTAAGTGCCTCATTTGGCGAAGTTGTAGATAGCAGCCTGATATCACTGCGCTCTATTAAAGCCTCCAGAGCAATGATATTTTCTTCTTTATCGTCAACAATAAGTATATTGATTGGCGCCATATTTTAAGAATTTTGAGTTGTTATAGCGTAACTGTCTCTCATGGATTGTAGTATCTGATTAAATGTTAAAACAAACTCGCCTGCATTAATATCTATCGCCGCCTTTGGCATAATAGCCATTTCGGCGTCATCAGGGCGCTGTACAATTGTAAGAGCCCCTTTTTTGCGTAATTTTAATAACCCCCTGGCCCCGTCCTGGTTAGCCCCCGAAAATAATATTGCCGCACATCTGTTTCCAAAAACATCAGCGGCACTTTCAAAAGTAACATCAATTGAGGGTTTTGAATACCACACATGTTCTGATACATCCAAGGCAAAAGCCTCATCCTTTTCAAACAGTGTATGATAGTTTGCAGGAGCTATATAAACCTGGCCACCCGCTATTTTATCCTTATCCGAAATTTCACTCACCAATATACGGCAATTATCGCCAAATAGATTTTCGATATCACTAAAATTATTTTTCCCCCGGTGTATAACTACAATCACCGCCTTGGCATAAGTTTCGGGAAGCGATTTAACAATACGGAAAATTGGATCGAACGCGCCTGCCGAACCACTTAACAGAACTATATCTGCTGTATGCAGGCGATTCGCCACAAGCTTTAAGACATTGTTATCCAACTTTTTGGTAAATATTTTCGCGCGAATTTACAACCTTTAACCGTTTTCTGTAGTACTCCGACCGAATAGTTTCTTTTGAACCCAGGCATAAAAAGCCCAGGTTACAAAGGCTATTGTAAAATATCTCCAAAATTTTATCCTGTAGTGCTGAATCAAAGTAAATAAAAACATTCCGGCAGCAAATCATCTGGAACTCGTTAAATACATGATCAGATATCAGGTTATGTACCGAAAACAAAGTGTTCTTTTTCAGTTCGCTGTGAATGGTGGCGGCATCATACATAATGGTAAAATGATCTGTTAAAGTGCCTGGCATAGCCGCCTGCTTGTAATTTTCGGCATAACTTTTAATGCTCCGTAAACTATAAATACCTTTTTTTGCCTGGCTTAGCATCTCGGCATTGATATCGGTACCGTATATAAAACATTTCTCTTTTAAGCCGGCCTCCTTCATTAATATGGCAAGGGAATACGCCTCTTCGCCGGATGAGCAACCCGCGCTCCATACTTTAATATGCTGAAAAGTGGCCAGGTAAGGTAAAACCTGGTTATTTAGCGCTTTGTAAAAAGTTGGATCGCGAAACATCTCGGTAACGTTAACCGTGATCTCGTCCAAAAACTCCTGGAAAAACGAAGGCGTATTAACCAACATGTTTTTAAGCTCCCAAAAAGGAATTTTTTTAAGCTGGATTATACGCAGCACCCTGCGCTTTAAAGAGGCCTTGGTATAATGCGTAAAATCAAACCCATGAACCTGCTTTATCAAATGGATCAATTCATCCAATTCGGATAAAGAAATATCATCTTGTATATTCATCCCTTATTGCTCCAGCCAAATCTGCATCAATGCCAGCAACCTGTCCACATCAACAGGCTTGGTAATATAATCATTCGCTCCTGCTTCAATGCATTTGTCCCTATCCTCTTTCATTGCTTTTGCAGTTAACGCAATAATAGGTAGTTTGGCCCATTTTTGTTGTTTACGTATATGGCGCATAGCATCGTAACCATCCATTTTAGGCATCATAATATCCATCAATACCATATCGATACCTGCTGTCTCTTCCAGCTTGGTTAACGATTCTTCGCCATCGTTGGCAATTTCAACCTGCATATCATAAGTCTGCAAGGCGCTGCTCAAGGCAAAAATATTACGCATGTCATCGTCAACAATCAATATCTTCTTATTTTTCAATGCATTTTTATCGCCCGAGTACGATTTCGCCTTCGTCGGCTCCGCATTTGCAGGATAAGCTTTACCAGCCATGCTGTTAATTTTGTTTAAAAACAAATTCACCTCGTCAATCAACCTTTCAGAGGATTTGTTATTCTTAACCACCATAGCATTGGCGTACTGCATTAACCTGCTTACAGATGTTTTGTCGAGCTCCATAGCCGTATTTACAATAACAGGCAACTCGGCAAAACGCTCCACTTCTTTAATTTTATCAAGCAGATCCAAACCAGATATATCCGGCAGGTTGATATCCAGTATCACGCATTGGTATTCGCTCTCGGTCAGCATCCGGAAGGCACTTTCACCATCAAAAGCCTGGTCAACGGTTATGCCTTGTTTCTCCATCAACTCACGCAGGGCGTGGCTCTGCATTTTATGGTCTTCAATCAGCAAAATCTGCTTAAAGGTATTGCCGGTTTTAGCAGCCATATCCTTAAACAATTTATCCAGCACTTCGGTATTGATAGGTTTTTTTAGGAAACTAATGGCCCCTTCTTTGCGAACACGGTTAACGGCGGCATCGCCGGCCGACATCAGGTGGACCGGTATACCAGCTGTTTCCGGGTCATTTTTAAGTTCTTTTAATATCTGCCAGCCATCCTTGCCCGGCAACATAATATCTAATATAACGGCATCGGGATGATTGTTTTGAACAGTTTCTACCGCTTGGTCTCCATCGTGTACTAAAATGGATTGATAACCATGTTCTTTGGCGTAATCCTGTAATATGGCGGCAAAGTTTTTATCATCTTCCACAATTACCACCAACGGTTCGGTGCGTCCCTTTCTCAAGGTATCCAGCTTTAGCGGCTGTTCCAGTTTAAACGGCGAGGCATTACCGTCTTCGGCTATCCATGATTTTAAGGTAGGCACATTGTCGGCATCGTCAATCGGGGTGGCCAGTACACCTTCCAGCGGCAACAGCAAAGTAAACTCGCTGCCTTCGCCGGGCTTGCTTTTTAGTTTAATAGCACCACCTAACAAATGAGTTAGCTCGCGGCTGATGGATAAGCCCAATCCGGTGCCACCATACTTACGGCTGGTAGAGCCATCTGCCTGCTGGAAAGCCTCAAATATCAATTTCTGTTTGTCGTAAGGAATACCTATTCCAGAATCTTTAATGGAGAGAGCCAGATTTTTACCGGTTTCATCAAGATTCGCTATCACAGATACGCTTCCGTTCTCGGATGTAAACTTAAAAGCATTTGATAACAGGTTTTTAATTACCTGTTGCGAGCGTACCATGTCTGTCAATATATACTCGGGTACGTTATTATTTTGCTGCGTTGTAAACGTTATATTTTTATTTTTAGCTACTTCGGCAAAAAGTGATTCTACATCTTTCAGTATTTCACTTACTTTAACCTTTTCGTTCAATATCTCCAATTTGCCCGATTCAATTTTAGACAAATCAAGGATATCATTGATCAGCGTAAGTAAATCATTTCCGGCGTTAAATATCACGGTAGAATATTTAATCTGATCTTCGGTAAGGGTCTGGGCCTTGTTATCTTTCAGTATGCGTGCCAGTACCAAAATACTGTTTAATGGCGTGCGCAACTCATGGCTCATATTAGCCAAAAATTCCGATTTATATTTACCTGTAGTTTCCAGTTCACGCATCTTTTGACTGATAGATCTGCGTGCTTCCTCAATAGCCTGGTTTTTTTCTTCCAGTAAACTGGCTTTTTCTTCAAGTTCGGCATTCGTAGTGCGTAACTCTTCCTGCTGTACACGCAATTCTTCTTCTGATGCCTGCAACATTTCTGTTTTTTTCATCAGCTCCTCGTTGGTTACACGCATTTCCTCTTGCTGCGCTTCCAGTTCTTCGGCCTGTTGTTGCACCTCCTCAAACAGATCGTGCATAATGGTACGAGACTGAGCTGTATTGATAGATACCCCTACTATATCCGCTATGGCTTTTAAATAACCCTCATTACGCGAAGACAAGCCATTTTGAAAGGCTATTTCGAAAACACCTTTTAATTTTTTATCAAAAAAGAAAGGAACTATAAAAGTTTCGGTAATTTCCTGTTCAAGCAATGATGATTGCAACTCAAGCTTAAGATTTACCCTACCCTTAATGAGCTGTGTTTTACCATCTGTTACTGCCTGCCCTACCCAGCCTTCGTTTAACTTGATTTGTTTTTTTATGGCGTTAAAATCGTGGAAAGCATAGGCGGCCTTAAACTCCAGCCAATTATCAGCTTCATTAAATAAGTAAAACGTACCTGCCTGCGCCCCAGTATATTCGCAGGCAGCCTTAATCACTTTTTCGGCCAGTTGCTGTTCACTTTGCTCGCCCTGCACTATATCGCTCAATGCGCCGGTACCGGTTAATAACCAATTTTTATTTTCGTTCTCTTCTAAAACATTCTCCAGTTGGTCATTGGTTTTTAAAATATCGGCCTCTATCTTCTTTTGCTTGGCAAACGTTTTTTGGATATAAAAGAAAAGCACCAATATAATAATGAGGAAAATTAACGAGCCGGAGGCAATGATGAAGATGGCCGCGGTAGACTGAGCTTCCGAGCTTGCTTTGCGCACTACAAGTAAACGCCCCTCCTCGCCATTGATCCGGTCCTTTAAATAACGGATGCTGTCCATGTTACTTTTACCGCGCAAAAACATGCTGTTCTGAACCATATAGTCCAAACCTTTGCTTTCTCGGGTAAGTATATTTTCCTTCAGGATATTTAACTGCGTACTAACCAATTTATTCAACGAATCTATCCTGCCTACCTGGGTTGGGTTATCAACTGTTAAATTTTTAAGTGAGTCAAGCTTATCGGTTATTTTAGGAATAGCAGCATTATAAGGGTCTAAAAAACGCTTATCGCCAGTTGCACCAAAACCCCGCATACCCGTTTCGGCATCAACCAAATACTGAAGCAAATTGGTTGAATTTTTAATAACCTTTTGTGTATGGTCAACCCATTTGGTATCGTCTTCTAATTGCCTGATGCTGTTGTACGATAAAATGGCGACTACAAAAACGAGCACAATGGACACAACAAACCCGGCTAATACTTGCTGACGGAAAGAAAATTTTAACATTTAAGATAATTTATGCTGATAAAAATAGCCTTAAAAAAACAATTTACGAAGAAGGTACGAAAAAAACCGGGATGCAGTTGGGCAGAAAACAATTATAGCCCTTGTACCATCAGTAAGGGGAGTTTATTGAAAATATAAATAAAGAGGTTAGCCTGCAGCGATAGCTTTTTGTTTTGGCGATAAGTAATTATTCGGCCATCAACCTGCCATATCCAATTTATAGGTAAGGCAGACTCATCACCATCAATGGTATAATACCAATACTTGCTTATGAGGTGCAAATAATGCACCTCATAGTTTTATAAGCCCAATGGGTTTGACTGCGAAAACCTTACTAAACGTTAATCTGCGGTGTAACCACAACTGGCGGCCTATTGCTTAGTACACCTGCCAGAGCAGTTATAGCACCTGCAAACAAAACCAACCATCCCCATTTAAACTTAATGAGATGTGTTAAACCTGCAGAAATACCTTTAAAGGGGATAAAGCTAAAGCTTGTATTTACCTTACAAACGGCGGCAACATACAACAATACCACCAATACCAGCGATACATAAGCCGTAACCTTAGTAACCGGGTGTTGCTGCAAAAGCGTACCCAGTATACCTATAATGGCTACTATTAAAATAACGATGCCGTAAGGTTTATTTAGAGCGTAAACATCCCAGCTGAATAAGCCGAACGGACGCAATAAAGGGCTAAACGTACCTGCAATAAGTAATATAAAGCCCAAAAAAGAAACAAACGAACTGATGCGCATATGTTTAATTTATTTAGTGATCTCCATTTTATCAGCAAAGTGGGCGCAATAATCGCGCAGGTCTTCCACAATATTTTTCTCGCCGGTGGCGCGCAAAAAGCTGTCGCCCATGGTTTGCAGGGTTTCGTAAAAAAAACGTTTCATCTCATCCACGGGCATGTCTTTAGTCCACAAGTCGATACGCAGCGTGTTTTTGTAGTTATGATCCCATAAAGCCAGCATAATTGATTTTACGGGCAGTGCTTCCTTATTTTGGGAGTCGGTTGATTCCCATAAGATATTTTCGGGAACATTGTTGTCGTCAAGCTCGATAGTAAATTTAATTTCAGCCTTTTTCATTTATTTAATTAGCGTATTATTTAACAAGTAGATAGATTACCGCGGTAAGCACAATAAAGCAGCATTCAATGATCCATAGTTTTTTTGTATCCGGAAAAAAGTTGCGCAGCATCATATCGATCACAAACACCACAAAGGCAAACAATACAAATACCGCGCAAATAGTACCGCTAAAATTGAGGGTTTTGCTGTTGTTTATTTTGATACCGTAAATACCAATGTATACCGCCAGAAATAAAAGGAATGCCGTAGCGATATTAAGGGGCGTAATTTTAACCTTCATTGATTGAATTAGTGTTTCCGTTGCTTGTTTGACCGTTGCGCGGCCGCTTTTTTACCGGGCCTGTTGTTATGTGCTGTTTTACCTTTGGCGGCATCAAACTTTTTCCGCTGGTTAACCGTTTTCTTTTCGTGGAAGGCTCCCTTAAAATCAGGATCATCCTTACGCTTTTGCAAATCTATTTCTTTATTCTGATCCTGGCGCTCCTCATAAGGCGTTTCATCCACAAAAACATCCGGCGGCAAAAGTACAACAGGAATTTGTTGCCTGATCAATTTTTCAATCTTCCTAATGTAATATTCTTCGGCAGGATTGCAAAAAGTAATGGCTTCGCCCGATTGAAAGGCACGGCCGGTACGGCCTATCCGGTGAACGTAGTCTTCATACACTACAGGCACATCAAAGTTAATTACATGGCTCACATCGCTCACATCAATACCGCGCGATGCCACATCAGTAGCCACCAATATTTTAACTTCGTCGTTTTTAAAGGCATTAATGGCGTTGATGCGGGTGTTTTGGCCCTTGTTGGCATGTAGTACCCTTACCTCCTTCTCGCCGAATTTACGGAGCAAAAACTTATAAACATCCTCGGCGGCAACACGTGTTTTGCAAAATATAATGAGTTTTTTGATATCATCGGGCGCATCGAGCAGCTTCTTCAGCAGGTTGATCTTGGTTTTCATGTTAGGTACATGATACAACACCTGGTTTACTGTTTGCGCGGGTGTAGCCTGGGGCGTAACCTCAACTACGGTTGGAAACTCGAGGAAGTTAGACGAAAGCTCCTGAATTTTATCAGACATAGTTGCCGAGAACAGCAGGTTTTGCCGTTTCCGCGGAACAACTTCAAGTATGCGGTTAATCTGGGGCATAAAGCCCATATCCATCATTTTATCAGCCTCATCCAAAACCAGTACTTCCAGCTTTTTGGTTACCATGTGCCCGGTAAGGTAAACATCCATAAAGCGGCCCGGGGTGGCAACAATAATATCCACCCCTTTATCCATCAGTTCTTTTTGAGTTTTGGGGCCAAGGCCACCGTAAAGCGATACGATACGCAGATCGGTATATTTGGCAAACTCTTTGGCATTCTCTTCAATCTGCAGGGCCAGCTCCCGTGTTGGCGCTATCACAATGGCACGGGCATCGCTACCCTGGGCGTATTTAAGCCTCATAATAATGGGCAGCATGTAAGCGGCAGTTTTACCCGTACCTGTTTGAGCTATGCCCATCACATCCTGACCGTTCATGATAGGGGGAATGGCTTTTTGCTGCACGGGCGTAGCTTCGGTATAACCGGCATCGGCAATGGCATTCAATATTTGCCGGTTAAAGTTAAAATCTTCGAAAGTTACGGACATGCGGCAAAGGTAAGGTTTTTGATGTGAATGGCTGAGGGTTTTAAAAGTACTTGATTAATACGCTTCAATTGCTTAGCTTTAATGTGTTGTATATTGCGATATGGAATTAAAGGTAGAAATAGAATTTGATCAGCTTTTAGATGCTATCCGGCAATTACCTGCTGATAAAAAGTCGCTATTACAAGCCGAACTCTCCTCTCCTTCAACCGATAATGAATCTAAACCCGTAGATAGTTTTCGTGAGTTTTTGTTACGGGGCCCGGTAATGAGGGATGATCAATATAAACTTTTCAAAGAGAACAGAAACCATTTTAATAAATGGAGAACAAAACAGGTTTACCCTGCCTAATTTAAGCGTGGTTACTATATTTGTCTCAAATCTCATATCTCAATACTCACATCTACACTTATGACCATCCTCATTAAACAAGCCACCATAGTTAACGAAGGCAGCCAATATGTAGCCGATATATTGATTAAGGACGGTTTGATAGATCAAATTGCACCGTCTATCAGCGCTCAGGCGGATACCGAGATCAACGCCGAAGGCTTACACTTGTTACCGGGTTGTATTGACGACCAGGTACATTTCCGTGAGCCGGGACTAACTTATAAAGGGAACATTTATTCCGAATCACGGGCAGCTGTGGCGGGGGGCATTACTTCTTTTATGGAGATGCCCAATACTGTGCCGAATACCTTGACCCAGGAGTTACTCACCGATAAATATAACATAGCCGCGCAAACCTCACTGGCCAACTATTCGTTTTTTATGGGGGCATCCAATGATAACCTCGACGAGGTTTTGCGCACCGACGCAGCCAATGTTTGCGGCATTAAGGTATTTATGGGTTCGTCTACAGGAAATATGCTGGTTGATAACCCACAAACACTCGAAAAACTATTCGCACAATCGCCCATGCTGATTGCCACCCATTGCGAGGACGAGGCTACCATTAAGAGCAACCTAAATCATTTTAAGCAATTATTGGGAGAAAACATTCCGGTAAGGCTGCATCCCAAGATCAGAAGTGCCGAAGCATGCTACCTGTCATCATCTATGGCTGTAGCACTGGCTAAACAGCATAACACCCGCTTGCATATCCTGCATATCTCTACCGAAAAAGAAACTCACTTATTTGATAACACCATCCCCCTAAAAGATAAAAAGATAACAGCCGAAGCCTGCGTACATCACCTATGGTTTAGCGATGCTGATTACGAAACCAAAGGTAACCTGATTAAGTGGAACCCCGCCGTTAAAACTGCTGCCGACAGGGATGGTATTTTAGCAGCCCTATTGGATGGCCGTATTGACATTATAGCAACCGACCATGCCCCACATACGATAGAAGAAAAGGCAAAACCCTACCTGGAAGCGCCATCAGGCGGCCCCTTAGTACAACATGCCTTACCGGCAGTGCTTGAAATGCACCACCAAGGCAAACTAAGTTTAGAGCAGGTAGTTGAAAAAATGGCGCACAACCCGGCCATCTGCTTTAATGTTGAGAAACGCGGCTTTATCCGCGAAGGTTACTGGGCAGACCTGGTATTGGTTAATTTAAACTCGCCATGGACTGTAAGCAAACAAAACATCTTATACAAATGCGGCTGGAGTCCGTTTGAAGGACAGGTTTTCCGCTCAGCGGTGACACATACTTTTGTATCGGGTAATTTGGTTTGGGCTAATGGAAAGTTGAACGATGAGCTTATGGGGAAGAGGTTGACGTTTGAGTTGTAGTCCCTGATATATTAAATTATTTTGTAAATTTGGTTATGCAGACACTTGATTTCAATACTAAACTGATTGATGGATATATGGAGCTATTGAGAAATTTAAGCTCTGATAATAAACTCGACCTCATAACTAAATTGTCAGAATCTCTAAAATCAACTTCTCACGAAGATGAGCCATCGTTAAAAAACCTTTTCGGCGCTTATCAATCTGACCAATCGGCGGAAGAATTGATTGCCGAAATTCGTCAATCACGATTATTCAATCGCAACATTGAAAATTTGTGAAAAGGTATCTTTTAGATAGCAACATTTGCATTTTCTTTCTTAAAGGCCGGTTCGATATTCAAAACAAGATAGTTGAGGCCGGTGAGGAAAATTGTTTTATTTCGGAGATTACCGTTGCTGAATTAAAATATGGAGTTGAAAACAGCAGCGATGATAGACGGGAGCAAAACAGGGAAATCGTTACCGCGTTGATAAAGAAATTCAACATCCTACCTATATACAATTGCCTCGATATTTATGCTAAGGAAAAAGCGCGGTTGAAAAAAGAAGGTAAGCCTATAGACGATTTCGATTTATTAATAGGCACAACTGCCATATTTAACGATATGATTATGGTTACTAATAACTTAAATCATTTTAACAGAATCGCCAATATCACTTTAGAAGATTGGACGATATAAACGTCCAATTAATTATGCTTAAACTCAATAGGAAGTTGGCCCAATAGTCAGACCAACTTTCTGTTAATATGTAATTTCCTATCAAACGCCCTTTTTCCATTTAATGGAACATCCAATGGCCTTGGTGCTGTTAGTGGCAATGGTTTTGCCTTCAAGCAGAGCGTTTACAGCATTCTCAACGTACTTAACGCGGGCCGGGTTTGTACCTTCAGTATCGTTATCAATAGCGCCTATGTACTGTACTACATTGCCCTTGGCTGTTTTTTGTAGCACGTAAACATGTGGGGTAGCTTTGGCACCGTAAGTGCGGGTAACATTCTGTGTTTCGTCAATGGTGTACGGAAAGCTGTAGCCTTTTTCTGTGGCAAGTTTTTTCATGTTATCAAACGAATCGGCAGGCTCGCTCACCGGGTCATTCGGACTAATAGCGATCACCGGGTAACCCTTAGATGCATACATTTTATCCAGATCCATAATGCGGCTTTCGTAAGCTTTGGCATAAGGGCAATGGTTACAGGTAAATACCACAATGTAACCTTTGGCCTGCTTATAATTAGCCAGTGATACCATTTTGCCATCTACATTTTTCAATTTAAAATCGGCAGCAACGTCGCCTACTTTGTAGCCGGTAACATCACCTGTCCAGGCTACCAGGCCGGTAACCGCGAGGACCAATACTGCAAGAAACTTTTTCATAGTGTTTAATTTAGTTATTTATGAATTTGATATAATTTATTTAACTCGGCATAAGTAAATTCCCGCTCGTAAAACTGATGAATATGTTTTTTTGCGTTCACTACCAAAGTACCAGGCAAGGCACCGCTCCAGTTTTTATCTATCCCATCAATAAACTCCTGGTCGCTGGTTTTATCGGCTAAAAATACTTCACTTACTATCTTGTGGGTTTTGGTAAAAGCCTTCACATCGGCCAGTTTCGATTTAAAATCCATGCTCACCAACAACACCTTTACGGGTTTGTTTTTGTAAGCTTTTTGCAACTGATCAAAGTTTGGCAATTCCTTCACACAGGGGCCGCACCAGGTTGCCCAAAAATTAACAATGTAAACTGTATCGGGATGAGCCACCCGTTTTTCCAGTTGTTGTATAGTTAATAATTTTACAGGCTTAGTTTGAGCCGATGCTGCCAAACCGGCTGTAGCTAATAACATGAAAATAAATATCTTAAGCTTCATTGTTTATTTAACGTTACTATTTGGCAATTGTTGGTCAAAAGGCTTACAAAATATCAATCAACAAGCCTTGTCACTCCAATATTACAATTCTGCATCTACTTTCATTAGCTCGTCCACTAACTCCGGCACGCCGATACTGGCTTTTGCCTCAATTTTGGTCAAGTTATCTACATTATAAACCGTTGGTATTTTAGGGTCGACGATGTATTTTGGCACCTCATCCGGAACATAATTGATCAGCCCCGATGCCGGGTAAACCGCGAGCGAAGTGCCCACCAGGATAAACAGATCGGCTGTGCTGCAAATTTGGGCAGCGGTTTCAATCATGGGAACCATCTCGCCAAACCATACCACATGAGGCCTCAATGGTGACCCTAATTCGCATACCTCATCCATACGCAGTTCCCAACCCTTAATAGGATAAGTAAGCCTGGCGTTGCGGCTGGACTGCGACCGCGTAATAATGCCGTGCAGGTGTACCACGTTTGTTGATCCGGCACGCTCGTGCAGATCGTCTATATTCTGAGTAATGATGGTTACCTTATATTTTTCCTCCAAACGCGCCAGGGCGTAATGCGCCACATTGGGCTGGGCCTCCAATACCGATTTACGGCGCTGGTTATAAAAATCCTGTACCAGTGCCGGGTTGCGCTGCCAGGCTTCGGGTGTGGCCACATCCTCAATATTATAGCCTTCCCATAAGCCGTCGCTATCCCTGAAGGTTTTTAAACCGCTTTCGGCGCTAATGCCCGCTCCGGTCAATACCACTATCTCTCCTGTATGTTGATGTTGATTTGCAAGCTTTGTTTTCATAAGTTGATGTTATCATCAAAATTAAAAATTTAAGGCATAAAAAAAGCGATGATTTCTCACCGCTTTTTTATATTTTGTTTGCTATTAGCCGTAAAATTTATGCTGCCAGTTGGGTATTAGTACGCAACACAGTGTATTTGCTTTTTGCCAGCTCAAAGCCGCCAAAAAGAATGGCGCAGAAAACCATATCGCCCAGAACCATGTTACGCTCAAAAGGGATAGCCGCTAATAAGGATTGCCCATAACCGGCTAATGTATAAGGATAAAGCGTACCAGCATATACCCAAGGCAGATCGGTGATCAGCCAATGTACACAAACAGCCGCCAGTGATGCCAGTGCTACATTTACAAAACTTGCTTTTTTAATGAGGCTGCCAATGTATACCATAACGGCAAAAGACAGGTAAACCCATAAATAGCTGCTGTACCAAAGCTGAAAGTCGGAAGTACGCATCATGGTCAACAGCATATCGCTTATAAATAAAGCAACCAATACAATCAGATATGCTTTCCATTTATCAGTAAAATAAGCTCCACCGAATAAGGCTATTGCCCCTACCGGACTAAAGTTACTCAATACCGGAAACTTAAAGCTGAGCAAACGTATGGCCAGCGCGGCCAGTATCATCAGCGTAATAATAATTGTGCGGGCGTTTATTTTCTGTAACGACATAAGTTTTATTCTTGCCTCAAAAATACTCAATTCTAAATTACAAATGAAATAGATAAACAATGCTTAATCAAGCAAATACTTTATCCCGCCGTAAGCATTAAATCCGCGGGTATTGTAACCTATCCAATCGGTATACCTTTTATCAAACAAGTTTTTCAGATCCACATACAAGCTGAGTT
The DNA here is from genome assembly GCF_000166195.2 of Mucilaginibacter paludis DSM 18603. NCBI lineage: Bacteria > Pseudomonadati > Bacteroidota > Sphingobacteriia > Sphingobacteriales > Sphingobacteriaceae > Mucilaginibacter > Mucilaginibacter paludis. The sequence goes on along the minus strand of NZ_CM001403.1, from coordinate 6,273,949 downwards.
TCTTTGTAGCGTTGGCCTGGATATGCAAATCGAACAGGTTATACGCCGCCAAACCTTCCACACGTGAGTATGGGTAAACATCTAAATAATGGGTATCGCTTCTTTCACCGGTATATTTATAATTTACCCCTACCGATAAGTTTTTGATAAACTGGTAAGATACGTTGGCTCCGTAAGTGTTCCGCGGACGGCGCAACAGGTTATGCGTATCAACGCCATTTTCGTCAGTTTGGGTACCCGTTACATAAGCCGCATAGGTAGATGCTGTAAAATTATCGACCTTTAATTTCAACTCACTTTCAAATCCTTGATCATCCTGCTTATTTCCATTTTTATAAAAGGAATTAAATGACGCGTCTGTATAAAAATAGATCACGTCTTTGGTCTTACGTTTGAAAAAAACGGTATTAAATGATAGCGCGTTACGGATAATTTGCCAATCGAAACCAGCTTCATACGAGGTGGTTACTTCTGGCTTTAAGCCTATATTTCCGTACTGTGAATATAGTTGGTACAGCGTTGGTGTTTTGTAGGCGGATGCCAAGGTAGCAAAAACCTTAAACTGATCGGCTAATAATACCGAAGGGTTAAGGGTATAGGTAAAATTATTGCCATACTGACTGTGATGGTTATACCTGCCGCCCAACTCCATGTGGAAAATGCCTGATTTTAAAAACAGCGAAGTGTATAAACTGGTAATGTTATTATTGGCCAATTTTGAGTCGATTGAGCCGTAACTGTTGTTCTGGCTGGTATTACTATATTTATAATTGGCCCCGCTGGTGATGTCTAAAAAACTGGCGAGATTATCGGTGAAAACAATTTCGCTGTTGGTGATGCGGCCTATATTGTTTGAAAAGTAAGGTGTGTTATAATTGGCTGCAGAAGGTTCGTCCAAATAGTTATTCCATACCGTATTTTGCGACACGTTCAATAATAATGAGCCTTTAGGTAATAGTAATTTGGCACCTAAGCCTCCAAATAAAAGCGTATTGCTATAAGTGTAATTTTTATCATCCTTAAAAGCCCCCGCCGGTAAATCGCCCGTGTTATAATTGGCTGCAGAAGGTTCGTCCAAATAGTTATTCCATACCGTATTTTGCGACACGTTCAATAATAATGAGCCTTTAGGTAATAGTAATTTGGCACCTAAGCCTCCAAATAAAAGCGTATTGCTATAAGTGTAATTTTTATCATCCTTAAAAGCCCCCGCCGGTAAATCGCCCGTGTTATAAGTGGTTTGAAAATTGCCGTTCAAACTAAATTTAGATGATACCGCCTGCGTTAAATTCAAACTCACCGTTTGCTGATGAAAAGCATCGTTTTTAAACCCTTGTTTACCGGTTGTATCGGTAGCTGCCGGAAAACCTTTTGAATCGGTATTAGAAACATTGAGCGCTATACCTGTTTTATTGAGTGTGCCGATAAGGCCAACACTACCTTTAAAAGTATGATAGCTCCCGGCACTTAATTGCACATCGCCGGTTAACTCCTGGCCTTTAGCATGCTTGGTGATGATGTTGATCACGGCGGCTACGGCATCAGATCCATAGAGAGTAGATCCGCTTCCTTTTAAAATTTCGATATGATCTATCTGTTCCAGTGAAAAGGCATTCAGATCGTAACTTCCGTCAATCCCCGAAGCATTGTTTACCGGAAAACCGTCTATCAGGATTAAAGTATTGCCGGTTGATGAACCACGAACAAATAAAGATGAACTGATGCCCATGTTGTTCTGCGCACCCGAAAAGGTAATACCAGCAACGTTATTCAATAACTCAGGCACCGTTTTACCCTGTGACCTGGCGATCTCCTCACGGCTAATCACGCTAACTACGCGCCCAATCTCTGATTGTTTTTTTGGCGAACGCGTGGCCGTAACTACTACCTCGTTTAAATTTTTAACGGTGTCTTGTTTTTTTGAAGCGCTTTGCGCCAGGCCTGCTGTTGTGTGCAGTACCAGTTGTGCAAGCCCCAGGCTTACAGCAACTACATAATTTTTTTTCATGTTGATGTGAGTTTTATCCCACAGCATACAGAAATGAAGAGTTAGGAATGGAAATACACTGCAAAAAAGGGCATTCACACTCAAGCTTCTATCCCCGAAAGCTATGAATAATATAATGCTTATGGCAGGTATTCTGGCTCATCCTTTCGTTGAGGTCTTCCCATCTTTTTACAGACAGTGACGGTGGTTCAACTAAGCCCTAAAAAAATAGAACCCGGACTTACAGCTGCGGGACAGCTCCGGATTTACACCGGATTCCCTTTTAATTTTTTCCGTTAAGCCGGAAAAAAACCGAAAGCGCCGCAAAAGTAAGATAAGATTTGATGAATTGAAAAGAGTAATAAATATATTTACACTTATGAAATTTTACTTCACTGCGTTGTTATTGATGTTAGCTTTAGGTGGCTCTGCCCAACAGCAACCGGACACCCTGCTGCTTAAAAGCCTGTTAGAAAACCATCCCGAGTTGTTTGCAGGCATATTGAAGCACCCCACTCAAAACGAAGTACAGATACTATACACCCAGATTAACCGCGACAGCCACAACATACCGCATTTTAAACAATACAGTTACCGCCTTAACGCGCAACGATACTTTTATCCCGCCAGTACGGTTAAGCTCCCAACCTTAATTTTCGCGCTCGAAAAACTGAATGAATTGCACGTACCCGGTTTAACTAAAGAGAGCGCAATGATAACCGACAGCGCCTTTAAAGGCCAAACCAAAGTATTAAAAGATACATCGGCCCAAAACAACTTACCCAGCATTGCCCAATACATTAAAAAAATTTTGCTGGTAAGCGATAACGATGCTTATAACCGCCTTTTTGAATTTGTGGGCCGCGAAGAAATTAACACCAAACTAAAAAAATACGGTTTAACCGAAACCCGCATAGTAAGCAGGCTTGCCGTTGGCGACAAAGGCGAAACCGCCAAAAACACCAACCCCATCAGTTTTTATAATGGCGATAAGCTGATCTATCAAAAACCTGCCCAGTACGATGCCAACGAATACCCGATGGAACTAAGTAATATGCTACAAGGCAACGGCTACATGGATGCTCAAAATAAGCTGATGAAAGGGCCTTTTGATTTCGGGAAGATGAATGTATACACCGTAAGCAACCAGCAAATGGTTTTAAGTCGATTGATGTTCCCTGAAAGCTTCCAGAAGGACCAGCGTTTTAATTTGACCGACGACGATTACAAGTTGCTGTACCGGTACATGAGCACCTTCCCTAACGAAAGCAAAAAACCAACCTATAGCAAGCCAGAGTATTTCCCGGCCTATTGTAAGTTTTTATTTTATGGTGCGGATTCTGCGGCCGTAATCAATCCGGATATCCGCATTTTTAATAAAGTTGGCGACTCGTATGGGTATGATATCGACAATGCCTATATCATCGATACCAAAAACAAGGTTGAGTTTATGCTTACTGCAGTGGTACAATCAAACGAGGATGGTATTTTTAACGATAACAAATATGAGTACACCACCGTTTGCCTTCCGTTTTTGAAAAATTTAGGCCAAATCATTTACCAGCAAGAACTTAAAAGACCTAAAAAGCATCTACCCGACCTCTCCAAATTCATCTTCAAGTATCAATAGCATGCCAACTGTGGCATATCAGTTGTTTAATACCACGACAAATATTTTCATTTAAGGAAAACCCAAAGCTTATTCCGGGGTTATTCTAATAATCATCTGTCATTAAAAACATTATCGTCATGGAATTAAAATCGTTGATACTCTCCGATAAAACAAATACTCCTGTCAACTTAGAGTTACCTGAACGTTTGGTATCTGTTGCTATAGGCACCAAATTAACATTTTCGGGCTTATTTGGCATATTTAAACACCCACTGCGTAGCACAGTTAAGCTATTTGCAGGTGGTTACTTGTTACAACGAGGAGTTACCGGCTATTGCTCGCTTTACTCTAAGTTGGGTAAAACGTCTACCGATCCTGTTAATATCAACATCCGCTATACATTCACTGTAAACAGAACCCGCCAGGATGTTTACGATTTTTGGCGCAGATTAGAGAACCTCCCTTTGTTTATGAGCCATCTGGACAATATCCAGGCTATTGACGACCAACGTTCACATTGGGAAGCCAAGATACCCGGCAACTTAGGCACCATCAGCTGGGAAGCCGAAATAGTAAAAGATGAGCCGGGAAGAATGATAGGCTGGCAATCGTTACCCGGATCAACCATTCAAAATGCTGGCAAAGTGGTATTTGAAGATGCTCCCGGAGGCGAAGGCACCATTGTTAAAATCGTGATTAGCTATTTACCCCCAGCAGGCGGATTGGGCACAGGTATAGCCAAATTGCTAAACCCGCTATTTGAAAAAGTGGTACGCGAAGATGTGCTGAAATTTAAAGATTATATCGAAACCATATACGTGCCTAATGATATATCAGATGGACCGGATATTACGATTATTACGGTAGAAACGACAGATAAAGAGTAGGTTGAGTAGGTTTACCGATCATCCATCCCCTTTCGCCAACAGTAATTGCTTGGTACCCACCAACCGTCATTGCGAGGCACGAAGCAATATCTACATAGGCAGAGCGGCCTTACAAGTTCGCACTGTATAGTATAGAGATTGCTTCGTCGTTCCTCCTCGCAATGACGTTTTTTTTAAGTCATTGTCTATCAAAAAAAAACAATCTTCTCCACCCGTCATTGCGAGGTACGAAGCAATCTCTACATAAGCAGAGCTGCTCTGCAAGCTCGCCCTTGTAAAGCATAGAGATTGCTTCGTCGTTCCTCCTCGCATTGGCGTTTTTCTTATATTATTCCTGCTTTTTTCAAGGCGATTATATCGCTGCCCAATTACATTTTTAAATAACTGTCTATAAAAAACTTGACAAAAAACTCATCTACAAAGCCTTCAACACCTTTACCGTAACCAGCAATTGCCCATAATGCCTTTGCGTATGCTCGGCGGCATGTATCAACAAACCCAATACCGTTGACGGTATTTGCGCACGCCCAACGCCACGCACTTCTGTTAAAGTAGTTTCGTCGGTATTACGTAATTCTAATAGCGCGGCATCTACCTGTAGGTTAAAAGCTGTAACCAATTCCGTTACGATGTTTGTCACCTGGTAATACTTGCCTTCGCTGGCAAGATAATCCAATTGCTGCTGGTTTAAGGCCTCGCCCCTGGCATAAGTAAGCAACCTATCTAACACGCCTGTTAAGTGCTGCAAATGGAAGGCAGGCGATGCCAACCCGGCTGGGCGCTCCCATAATAAATCTTCGGGAAAATCGGCCATCAGGTCATTGAGTTCTTCCCGGGCTTGTAAAAGCGCGTGCGCTACAGGCTGCAACAGCGGCGGCATATCGGGTAGTGGGCCACGCAGCCAAACTTCGGCTTTTGATTGGGGCATTTGGTTTTATTTCTTTAAAGATGATAAACAAATGTAACATGCAATTGTAATATCTGTTCAATTAAAAATTTATACTATGGCCTTTGATCAATACCACGAGCCCGCACACGAATTATCAGATGAAACCCGCACCTTCGCACGGATGATCGTTTCGTTAACCGAAGAAGCCGAAGCCATCAACTGGTACGAGCAACGCATATCTGTAGAAAAAGACCCCGATGCGAAAGCCATTATGCAAAATGCCCAGCACGAAGAGTTTAAACACTTTGGTATGGATCTGGAATTTTTGCTCCGCAAAAAACCGATATGGCGCAAAACCCTACAAGCAATCCTTTTCCAACCTGGAGATATTGTAAAACTGGGCGAAAAAGGCGAAGAAGCATCGGAATAAAAGATGCAAGATGTTAGAGGTAAGATGCAAGAGTTTAGCGCTATTGATAAGAAAAAGCTTCTTCAAATAAGTTTATAACTTCATGCCTCGCCTCCTGCATCTGGCTTCTTGCTTCTAACTCCCTTCTTTAATATTCGCGTTTTATTGCTTAATTTGGGTTTCATCGCTCAAAGATCAAACTCACTAAAATGGAAAAACTGGAAAAAGCTTTTGCGCTATTTGATGCTTATAATAAGCAAGATCCTAAAACTTTGGTTTGGGATGGCGTTACTTATCCCGAAGAGTACTTTTATGCCATTGAGCTTTACAATTGGGTGTTAAAGCTGGAACCTAAGGCAAGCGAACCAGTATTATTGGCCTCCCGCAGTCAGCACATTGGCCGGTGGACCATTCCGCGCGACTCGTATCCCGATGGCAAGGCTGGCTACTTAAACTGGCGAAGCAACCTGGCTAAATTCCATGCCACAAAAGCCGGGGAATTGATGGAAGAAGCCGGTTATGATACCGACTTTATCGAGGGAGTACAAAAAATCATCCTGAAACAAAAAATCAAACTCGACCCTGAAGTGCAGCTGATAGAAAATGCGCTTTGCCTGGTATTTCTGCAATTTCAGTTTGAGAGTTTCATCCAAAAACATGCTGAAGATAAACTTATCAATATCGTAAGGAAAACCTGGAAAAAAATGAGCCAGGCAGGTCATGATGCAGCCTTAAAGTTAACTTATAGCGAGAGGGCTAAAGATTTGATTGGTAAAGCGCTGGGGTGATAACCAACCGTTATTAAGGTACAAAGCAATCTCTACTTAGGCAGAGCGGCTCTGCCTATTCGCTCTGTATAGCATAGAGATTGCTTCGTCGTACCTCCTTGCAATGACGACGGGGTAAGGGTTGATTATTAGAAAACTTGCACTCTCCACCCGTCATTGCCTTTAGCCGATCTGGCCAGCCGGAAAAAGGCAGGGATGGCGTTTTAACCGGTAATTATTGCTGCACAGGGAAAAGTGTGCAAAGGCCCGACTGCACGCCGGGCCGGGAGCTGGCCTCGCGGGCGGAAGGATCGGGCAGTCTTGATTTTTTTGGTTACTTTTTGTATCAAGACAAAAAGTAACAAGCCCTTCACGCGGCGATTGAGCGTGCCGATGATCTAAATTAAGAATACTGATGATCAGAGCAAAAATAGACAAACTGATAATCAACAACTTAAGTGAGTGTCATTACAAGCCACGAAGCAATCTCTACTTAGGCAGAGCGGCCATGCATGTTCACCCTGTATAGTTTAGAGATTGCTTCGTCGTACCTCCTCGCAATGAGGGCGGGGTAAGAAGCTGATTATGAGAAAATTAAACCATCTCCGAGCGCATTGAGGCACGAAGCAATCTCTACTTAAGCAGAGCCGCACCGCATTTCGCCCTGTATGGGTTTTAGGATTGCTTCGTCGCCCCGCGGCACAACGCACTACCCATCACCGCTACTGTATAAACCCTACTCCGTTTTAGGCTTCTCTGTCTTCTCCCTTGGACCGCGCTTGTAAATAATCAATCCGTTTAAAAAATTCCGCAGGATCTGATCGCCGCAAGGCTTAAAATTAGGATGATCTTCATTTCTGAATATCGCACCGAGCTCGGTTTTGGTGATCCTGAAATCAACCAGTTCCAATATACCTACAATATCGGTATCGTTTAACTTTAGCGCTACGCGCAACTTTTTCATTATATCGTTATTGCTCATCGTATATCCGTATATAGTCAAACACCATGATCGTTACAAACAGGTATTTGATCGTACAAACTTAATACCTAAATTCGACAATCAATTATAATTTTATGAAGGTAAGTTTGAGAGCGGTATTTTCAATATGCTTTTTAATGCTGATAGTGGGCTATGGGCATGCTCAGATCACCCTTCCCAAAGTATTGGGGAGTAATATGGTTTTGCAACGCAACCAGGCCGTACCCATCTGGGGATGGGCAAAACCGGGCAAACAGGTTACCGTTAAATTTGCCGGTCAGCAAAAAAGTACTGCCGTAGGTGCTAACGGTTATTGGAAGGTGCAACTATCGCCCTTAACCACTTCTGCCGAACCTCAAGATATGGTGATCACGTCCGATACTTCTACCCTTAAACTTTCCAATATCCTGGTGGGCGAGGTATGGCTTTGTTCCGGCCAATCCAATATGGAATACCTGATGAAGCTTGCACACGCCAAGCCGGTTAAAACCATTGACAGCGCCGCGCTCGAGCTTTCAAGCCATAACCCGCAGATCCGTTTATTTAAAGTAGATAAAGTTTTAAGTAGCCCGGATGTAACAACCACGGGCTGGCACGAATCGGAGGGCGTAGCCTTAGCGCAGTTTTCGGCACCGGGATATTATTTCGCTAAAAATTTATATAAGGCGCTGCATATCCCTATCGGGATGATTTCCTCTTCCTGGGGTGGCAGCCGTATTGAGCCCTGGACACCACCCGGCGCCTACGAAGCTTTGCCCGCCTTTAAAGCGGCAGTTGCAGCAAACCCCCTGATGATTGACAGCCTTGCACCAGGTAAAAATTATAAGAGCATGATACAACCTCTGGCGCCTTTCGCCTTGCACGGCTTTTTATGGTATCAGGGCGAATCCAACTGTATTATAAACGACAGCATAGGCTACGCCGATAAAATGCAGGCGCTGATTGATAGCTGGAGAAAGGAATGGGGAAATGATAAGCTGCCTTTTTATTCGGTACTGATAGCGCCTTACCATTATACCAAACGAAAGGACCATGTACCACATACACCCGAAACTTTACCCCAATTTTGGGAGGCGCAAATTGCATCGCTCCGCATCCCTCATACCGAACTCATTACCGTGAGCGACCTGGTTGATAACTTAAACGATATCCACCCATCTTACAAATGGAAAGTTGGCCGGCGCCTGGCCCTGGTGGCATTAGCTAAAGATTACGGCTATAAAAAAACGATTTACAGTGGGCCGCGATATCAACACATGCAGATAAAAGGAGATAAAGCTATTTTATATTTTGATTACGCCTACGGGTTAAAAATCAACGATGGCAAACCGGTTGATAACTTTACCATCGCCGGTGCCGATGGGAAATTTGTACCGGCCACGGCCGAGATAAAAGGCAGCCAGGTAATTGTTTACAGCCCGGCGGTAAGTAAACCGGTAAACGTGCGTTTAGGCTGGGACGAAAGTGCGGAACCAAACCTGGTGAATAGTGCTGGTATACCCACCTTACCTTTTAGAACAGATGCGAATAAATGGACGTATTTTAGGTAAGGTGATTGGTTTGATTTCGGATCTTTGAGGATTTCTATATAAGAAAATTTTATTGCTTAAATCCGATATCTCCGCAAGCCGATTTTAGATGACCCAAAATACCTGAACATTCCATTTGCCGATTGAAACTGATTTGAACTATCTAACCCTTTTTTAATTGATCATAGAATTTTTATGGATTATATGTATCTTTATGCTTATTATAATGGCATGGCTACAATGAGACTTAATGTTCCTGAGGCGCTTGAAAAAGAGCATGATGAAACGGTTCGGCTAATTGCCGCTAAGTTGTATGAAGCTGGTAAATTATCTTTGGGACAGGCTGCGGAAATGTGCGGAATGAAAAAATGGGATTTCCCTGCAGTGCTGGCCAAATTTAACATTAGCTATTTTCAATATTCTGGCGACGATCTGTTAAATGAGTTTAAATAAAACAACAGAGAGCACTGTAGTTATTACCGATACCAGTTGCCTGATCATCCTTGAAAAGATCGCTTTGTTACCCGTTCTGCATCAACTTTTCGATGTGGTACTAACTACACCCGAAATTGCTGCTGAATATGGCTCCCCCATTACCTGAATGGATCGTCACTATATCGGTAAAGGATAAATCCCTTCAGCAGAAGTTAGCATCAATGGTTGATAAAGGTGAAGCAAGTGCCATCGCTTTGGCTCATGAAATCGAAAACAAATACCTGATTACCGACGATTTGGAGGCCCGCAAGCTTTCTATCAGGCTTGGCCTTTCTATTATTGGCACATTAGGAGTCATATTACGTGCCAAACAGGAAGGTCACATCGACTTTGTTAACCCATTTCTGGAACTGATGAAACAAACTGATTTCAGAGTTTCAGATGATTTGCACCAACCAATACTTCGCAAAGCAAACGAAGTATAATTTCATCCAATGGTTGACTATTTAAGCAAGGTTGCCTCTTAGATGACAACCTCGCTTAAATAGTCAAAATCCCTAAACATCGTTCCTCAGCACTTCCAAAGGCGATTTATTCAACACCCCACGGCTGTTCAGCAAACCTATTGCTACGGTAAGCAGGCAAATTAAAACAAAGATGGCCAGCACCGATAATACATGTGGATTAAAGGTGCTATCAAAAGTATATTTTGCCAGCGCCCAACTACCCGCCAGCGATAACAGAATACCTGTTGCAGCGGCCAAGGCACCTAAAAAGAAATATTCTAACGAGGTAATAGCCAGTATTTGTTTGCGGCTGGCACCCAGGGTACGTAACAGAACGCTCTCCTGGATACGCTGATATTTACTGATCCGTACCGAAGCAATCAGCACAATGATGCCGGTGATGATGCTGAATCCGGCCATAAAGCGGATAACGAAACCTATTTTGCCGAGCAACTCGTCGATAACGGAAAGTATCAGGGCCAGATCGATCACCGAAACATTCGGAAAACTCCTCACCACCTGCTGCTGGAAACGTGCCGAGGCCTTACTATCAGGCACGCGGGTAATCTCCACATAAAACTGCGGTGCTTGTTCCAATATCCCCGCAGGGAAAACCACTAAAAAATTGGTTTGCACCCGTGTATAATTTACCGACCGTAAGCTTTTAATCTGCGTTAGCATCGGCATCCCCTGTACATTAAACAGCAGTTTATCACCCATGTTCAAATGGCTGCGGTGGGCATAACCCTCTTCCACCGAAATCGGGATAGTTTCGTTTGGCGATGATTCGCCAATCCACTTACCTTCAGTTATTTTTTCGGTCTCGGTGAGCGTATCACGATACGTTACCCGGTATTCGCGGGTTAAAACCTGGTGCGGTATAGCGTTTTTACCACTGTCTTTTTTCAGTTGCAAAGCAGTTTTGCCGTTCACTTCCATCAGTGTCATGGTAACAATGGGCACCTGCGATGTTACCGGCAAACCCTGACTTTTGGTTAAAGCTGCTACGGCTTGTTTTTGAGTGGATTGGATATCGAACAGGATAAGATTAGGTTGCTTGCCACTCGACGATAGGGTAACCCTATCAATTAAAATACCTTGTATAAAAAACAGCGTGCAGATAAAGGCCGTACCTAAACCAATGGAGATGATCAGGATGACCGATTGGTTATTGGGCCGGTATAAATTAGAAAAACCTTGTCGCCATAAATAACTCCATGAAAACGGGAAGAAACGTTTGACCAGCCACATTAACAATCGGGCCATGCCTGCCAGTATTAAAAAAGCTACCAAAATGCAAACGACAAATACCACCGTTTGCGGGAAGCTTTTGAGTTGCAGATAAGTAAAGCCCGAGATAAACAGCAGAATGAGCAGGTAGACCAGCCATTTTAAAGGATCACGTGTTAAACTGGTTTCTTCAAAGCTCAGCCGCAGGGTATTAAGCGGCGAAATATTGCGGACTGATACCAATGGCAGCAGGGCAAATAAAACAGAAATAATAACACCCAGGATAATACCCTGCCCTATGGCCCACCATGATAGGGTTACATCGATGGTAAAAGGTATAAAGTCCTTTAAAACAACCGGTAGCAGCTGTTGAATCAAGGTACCCAGCAACGAGCCGATAACCGAGCCTACAAACCCCACACCGACAATCTGGATGAGGTAAATTAAAAAGGCCTGTGATGCTTTAACACCTAAACAGCGCAATATGGCAATGGTACCGATTTTTTCGCGCACATAAATGTGGATGGCGCTGGCTACGCCGATACAACCCAGCAGCAAAGCGATAAAGCCTACCAGGGCCAAAAAGCGGGTAAGGTCGGCAAACGATTTTCCGGTTTGCTCCTTCTGGGTGGCTATGGTATCGTAGTTCATCCCTTCCTTTTCAATACGCGGCTCAATCTTTTTCACCAGTTTATCCATATCAATCTGGTGCCTGTACTTAAAGTAATACTTATAATTGATGCGGCTTCCCTTTTGCATTAAACCAGTTTGGGCCATGTATTTTAGCGGAATGTACACAACAGGTGCAACGCTTGATGATACACCGCTCTGGCCAGGTGCCTTATTCAATACCCCGGCAATTTTAAAAGTAACCGCCCCTACCCGGATGGAATCACCCACGCGGGAGTTAAACTGAAGGATCAGGGTTTTATCAACCAAAGCCTCCTGCGCGTTCCTGAAGGTTTTACCGGCCACCTCGGGCGTAGTCTCCAGGTCGCCGTAATAGGGAAAGTCGCCTTCCAGGGCTTTTACCTGTACCAGGCGCGTGCCCTTATCTTTGGTAAACTGGATCATGGAAGCGAAGTCGAGTTCGCGCGACCTGTCGTCGCCCAACGAATCAACCAATTTCTGGATCGCCGGTGTTACTGCTTTGTTAGAGGAGATCACCAGGTCGGCGCCGATCAGCGTGGCTGCCTGGTCATCAATATTTTGCCTTAAGTTATCGCCAAAAGAATAGATAGCCACCAGGGCCGCAATCCCCAATACGATAGACGAGATAAATAAAAACAAACGCGACCGGTTACGCCGACTATCGCGCCAAGCCATTTTGAATAACCAGGGGAAATTTATATTTGAGGATTGATTCATTTTGTAATTTTTAGTCCATGTTTTTTTTAGTCCATGGTCGATGGTCCATAGTCCATGGTCAATAGTCCATGGATGAAGATAAGGGTTGAGGATTCATTTTTAAATACACAAAAAAAGTTTAGCTATGGTCTATCAACTATGGACTTTACAGGTTTTAACCATGGACCATCGACTATCGACCATCAACCATGGCCCCCAAACGCACATCCTCCACCAGGTGCCCGCCCTTAATACGGATAATGCGTTGGGTTTTTGATGCCAGTTCCAGATCGTGCGTAACCAGGATGAGTGTGGTGCCGGCTTCGCGGTTCAGGTCAAAAAGCAGTTTCACTACCTTCTCGCTGGTTTCGGCATCAAGGTTGCCGGTAGGTTCGTCGGCAAATAATATTTTAGGCTGATTGGAAAACGCCCTGGCCAGGGATACCCTTTGCTGCTCTCCGCCTGAAAGCTGGGCTGGGTAATGGTGCCCGCGCGATGCCAGGCCAACCTTATCCAACAACTCCAGGGCGCGTGGCCTGATATTTTTTTCGCCGCGCAGCTCCAACGGTACCATCACGTTTTCTAACGCGGTTAAGGTTGGCAGCAGCTGGAAGTTTTGGAATATAAAGCCCACGTATTGGTTACGCACCTGCGCGCGCTCGTCTTCAGTTAGTTTATCTAACTGGATATTGTTCAGTTCTACTATGCCGCTGGTAGAACGGTCGAGCCCGGCGCATAGGCCCAGCAGCGTTGTTTTACCGCTCCCGGATGGCCCTACAATGGCGGCGGTTGAACCGGCTTCGATAGAAAAATTAATATTATGTAGTACGGTGAGGGGCTGTCCGCCGCTTTGATATGTTTTACTCAGATCTTTAATGTTCAGGATGGTTTCCACAAATGTTTTTGGAATGTGGGTCAGGTTTGCTTTAATTTGCCCGACCCGGTTAGTCAATATTTAATGTTTCTAAAATAGCTTTATAGCTAAACTTAAATGTCACCGGGATGTTTAAAAATCATTACTAATTACTTAGAAAACAATTTTATGCATAAGTTACACTATTGCTCATTAATAATCATCATCCTGTTTAGCTGCGCCTGCGGTAATTCCAAATCAACGCCAGGCCACAGTGATACTGCCGCTACACAAACATCCACTACACCCCAACCAGCAAATACCAAAACCATTTTATTTTTTGGCGACAGCCTCACCGCCGGTTACGGGCTGGACGACCCGCAATCCGAAGCATTCCCGGCCCTTGTTCAGGCCAAGATTGATTCGGCTAAATTATCGTACAAAGTAATTAACGGCGGCCTGAGCGGCGAAACATCCGCAGGCGGCAAGGGCCGGATAGACTGGCTGCTGAAACAAAAGGTTGACATTTTTATCTTAGAACTTGGCGCGAACGATGGGCTACGCGGCATCCCCACTACCGAAACCGCCCAAAACCTGCAAACCATTATAGATAAAGTTAAAGCAAAATATCCCGATGCTAAACTCATCCTCACCGGCATGATGGTACCGCCCAACATGGGAGCCGATTATGCCACTGCTTTCAAAAAAATATTCCCGGCGCTGGCTCAAAAGAATAAGATGGCCTTTGTGCCCTTTCTGCTGCAAAACGTAGCCGGTATTAAAGAATTAAACCAGGCTGATGGCATACATCCTACTGCTAAAGGGGCCAAAATTGTGGCTAATAATGTTTGGGCCGTTTTGAAGGGGGAGATTTGATGGAGGTGGTAAAGTCGGTGGGGACACCGACTTTGAGGTAATAGTAGCTATCACGCCCTGAAATATCGCCTTATCACTTTTTAAATATTAGATTTTTTTCGGGTAAGCCTACAAACATAATCTTGGGTGGGAGTGCGAATTATTACAGAAATATTTACCTATCCCAGTAATAATACGAAGCTATTATTTACTTTTATATTTTAATTAAACGTATTATGTTGTTTGTAAATAGGCTCTCACTATTTTATATAGCTACAGTAGCTTGCTTTGTTATGGCGTGCAAGCCTAGCGAACAAGATATCAATGCTTTACCTGTTGCTGTAGCGGGCGGTGAGCCCGGTCTATATGTTATAGGAGGCTCGTTTTCAACTGCTGCAGATACTTTTGCAACACCGGCACTCTGGCATGGCGGTGGAGTTCTTAATTTATCTACAAAAAAAGCCACCTCGCCAAGAATAACCGCACAGGGAAGAGATGTTTATATAGCAGGCAATAATGGAAATGAATGTGTATATTGGAAAAATGGAAGCGTCATTGGTACTTTATACACCCCGGCAAATACCAGCTCCCAAGTTACCGGTATTGCGTTAATGGGCGCCGATGTATATGTATCGGGTACCATGTTAACAGCAGGGTATTATCCTTTAATACCTGTGTATTGGAAAAATGGCGTGCTAAATTATTTACCGCACCCAACAGTAAAAGGGGGCAATGACGACTTATTCTGGCACACAACGGGAATAGCTATATCCGGTTCGGACATCTATATTTCAGGTGATAATTATGGTGAGGGTGTTTATTGGAAAAACGGAAATATCATAAAACTACCGAACAGTGAATATGCCAATGGTATAATAGTATCTGGAACAGATGTTTATGTGGTCGGCGATATGTATGGTAATCCTGTCACAACTACCACTTATGCCGGATATTGGAAAAACGGTGTCGCGGTATATATGCCTAATCCAAGTAAAATTTCTCAAAAAGCATTGGCCATTGCCGTGAAAGGAAATGATATTTATGTCGCCGGAGATATTTCCACTGGCGGAGGGAACACTAATGCTGTTTATTGGAAAAATGGCGTACTTACCACCTTAAGTAAAACAACTGGCGTAGGTGTGAGGGCAACTGGCGTATGTATTGACCCTAACAACAACTTATACATATCCGGCACTGATGCTGGACCGGGACAATATACAACATTAGCTACATATTGGTTAAACGGGTCGGAAACAGTACTATCGACTAAATCCTCCACAGCAACTGGTTTGGTATTCGTACAGTAAAAAACAATCAATATCTAAGATTATAAGAATTCCCTCCCCGTAGTCGGTGTCCCCACCGACTTCAATACGGAATGTAAATCCTCGCAATTATCCCAGCCGCATTCTATCGTCCGAAATCCCCCAAATAAAAAAAACATCAATTCCCTGTAACCATTTTATTTTACCGAAGTTTCCAGTGATATAACAAACACCCAAAACTGATTGAACACGCTGACCGATAACACGATCATGCTCAAGGTGAAAGCCGGAGACCTGGACAAAATGAGCCTGCTTTTTGAGCGGTATCACCGTCCCTTGTATGGCTTTCTGTATCACATGACCTACCGCCGGGAGGCGAGCGAAGATATGGTGCAGACTGTTTTTTACAAAATGCTGAAGTACCGCTACACGTTTACCGGCGAGGGTGAATTTGTACACTGGATGTACTCGATAGCGCGAAATGTATTGAAAGACAGCGCCCGTAAAAGCAAGCTACCTATGCAACAGGAGAGCGTGGACGATATGGCCGACAGAATTGGCGGCGGGACACCGGCAGACGGCCAATTGGAAAAAAAGCAGGCCCACAGGGAACTTCACAATGCCATGGCCCGCTTAAACGAGGACCAACGGGAGGTGCTTACCCTGAGCCGTTTCCAGGAACTGAAGCACCAGGAGATAGCCAAAATACTGAACATTACCGAAGGTGCCGTAAAAGTGAGGGTGCATAGGGCGATGCAGGAGCTTAAAGAGATTTATGTAAAAATGGAACGTTAAACAGGATATCAAAATGAAATGTGAGCAATACCGGGATCTGTTTACCAACCGGATCAATAACGAATTAACACCGGCCGAAAACGAAAATTTAGAACAGCACTTAGCCGGATGCGCAGATTGCGCGGAAGAATTACAAACCATGCAACAAATGTGGCAACTGATGGGTGAGTTGGAAACACCTGAGCCATCTGCACATTTAAAGGTAAAGTTCCAGGCCATGCTGGATACGTATAAAGAATCGGTTGCTGAGGATCAAGGCTGGTGGCATAATCTACAGGAGCAATTGAAGCAATTGTGGCAATGGCAGCCGCGCTGGCCAATGGCTTATAACCTGGCGATAGTGCTGGTTACCTTAGGATGCGGATACCTGGTTTTCCATGATCGAAAAAGCAACCAGGAGCAGCAACTACAGGCCCTAACCTCGCAGGTGCATGAGCTGAGGCAAACCATGATGCTGGCCCTGCTTGAAAACCCATCGGCATCCGAGCGCATCAGGGGGGTGAGCTATACCACCGAGATCAAACATGCCGACAAACAGGTGATAGACGCTCTGCTGGCTACGTTGAACAACGACCCTAATGTGAATGTGCGCCTGAGCACCCTGGACGCGTTGACTCAACTGGCAGGCCACCCGGAGGTGCGGGAAGGATTGATCCAATCCATTACCGAACAGGACTCGCCGTTGATGCAATCGGCCATTGCGGATGTAATGCTTAAACTACAGGAGAAGCGGTCGATAGGGTCATTCAGAAAACTGTTGAAACAAAAGAACCTTGACCAAGGTGTACGGGATAAGATTAGTGAAACCATTAAAGTTTTAATTTAAACCCCAATGAATATGAAAACAAGAAATTTAATTCCGCTTTTAGCGGGATGCGGCCTTTGCCTTGTCCAGATTACAGGATACGCGCAACCGTTTAAAGATCATATCAGCAAACAATTCAGCCTCCAGAAGCCCGCGGCCAGCACGGTTGTAGCCATATACAATTTATTGGGCTCTGTTAAAGTGGAGGGCTATGCAGGCAAACAAGTGATTGTTGAAGTAGACGAAGTTATTACCGCCCCAAACAGGGCCGATGTGGAAACCGGCAAAAAGGAGTTTAAATTAGGATTTGAGCAAAATGCTGATACCATTATGGCCTACATTGACCAACCCTATCATACCAAACCGCATAACGGCAGTTGGAGCAGCCATACCAATGACCGTGAAACACCCTACATGGTTCGATTGGAATTTACCGTTAAGGTACCCAATGAGGTTAATCTGCGAATTTCGACGGTGAACAATGGCGAGATTGATGTGAAAGATGTATATGGCGCCCTTAAACTAAACAACGTAAATGGCGGAATAAGTATAGCCAACGCCAAGGGTGTTACAGATGCGCATACTATCAATGGTAATTTAACAGCCGGTTATCTTTCAGTTCCGCCACAAGCATCATCCTATTATACCCTGAACGGAAAACTGCAGGTAACTTACCCGGCAAACTTTGCAGCCAACCTGCAATTGAAGAGTATGAATGGTAAGTTTTTTACCGACTTTACGGATACAGAAATACTACCTGCCCAAGTAGTAAAAACACAGGACAAAAAAGCCAACGGCACCACTTTTAAATTAAATAAAACTACGCAGGTGCGCATTGGTAAGGGTGGCAACCTTTTTTAATTTGAAACTTTAAATGGCAACGTTTATATTAAAAAACAATCCTAATTAATTAAACATGAAAACAATAAAATTTGCAGGAATACTGCTGACAATCCTATCCTTATCGTTCAAGCTGATGGCCCAGCAAGCAGAACAGCTGGTGGTACCGCTGAACGACCCGGGCAAGCCATATACTTTGGTTGTCGACCTGGTATTTGGCTCCGTTAAAGTAAACAGCTATGATGGAAAAGACATTATTATCGAAGTTCAGTCGGGCGGAGGCCGACGAGAAGAAAACGACCGCAAAACTGGCATGAAGCGAATTTCGGGCAGCGGCAGGATGGATATTATGGCCCAGGAAAAAAACAACCGTGTGAACGTGAGTTCGGGTATGCCACAAAAACAAGCAAACCTGATGATCAGGATCCCGGTGGGTATTGCAAACTTAAAAGTCTCTACGGTAAACAACGGCGATATCTGGGTAAGCAATATCAATGGTGATATGGAGATTGTTAATGTAAACGGAAATATCAAGCTTGATGAGGTTTCGGGCGCGGTAGTGGCTAATACCATAAACGGCAATGTGGCAGTTACCTTTAAAAATATCGACCCCAAGGCCGCTATGGCATTTACTACCTTGAATGGCAATATCAACGTAACCTTTCCACCGGCTTTAAAAGCCAATGTTAAATTAAAGTCGGACCGCGGCGATATTTTCAGTGATTTTGATATCGTATCCGAAAAATCACAAACCAAGATCAATAAAAGCAAAAAGGACGGTGTGTATCAACTCACCATTGACGAAACGGTGTACGGAAAAATTGGTGGTGGCGGCCCCGAAATCCTGATGAAAAACATGAACGGCAATATCTATCTGCACAAAGCGAAATAAAAGCGCGCGCCGCAGGAGTATTCAAGGGCATGGGGATGTGTTAAATTAATTGCGGATACATACCCCAACCCAGAATGCACCATAAGGTGATTATCAAATTCTGAGTAAAGCTGATACTTCCTCACGGCCTGTAAGTAGGCCCTTGGGTTCTGCGCGACTAAGTTTCATTAACCAAGCCCCTACACAAGTTTTTATGAAAATATTGACCCTGGTTTTATTAACCATATGGACATGCTTTGCCCCTGCTTTTGCATTTGCCCAACAGCCCGGAGCAAAAATAACAGGTTTAATTTTAGACGAACAACATAAACCTATCGACGGCGCTACCGTGATACTGTTAAACGTAAAAGATTCCGTAACGGTTAAAACCCTGTTGACCAACGCAGATGGCAGCTTTTATTTTGATAGGATAATGGATGGTAATTATCGCGTGATGGTTTCTATGCTGGGCTATCGCAGCTACCGCGGTGGACCAATCAGCATCAGCAAGGGGCAAAGTGTTCAATTGCCTGCCTTTTTGCTTACCCCCGTCAACACATCGTTAAAACAGGTGGATATTACCACGCAAAAAGCCTTTGTAGAGCAAAAAATTGACCGCACGGTTGTGAATGTAAACGCGCTGATCAGCAATACCGGTTCAAACGCGCTGGAAGCTTTAGAGCAGTCACCGGGAGTAATTGTGGATGCCAGCGGCAATATCACGTTTAAAGGTAAAACAGGGGTAATGGTGTTGATTGATGATAAGCCTACCTACCTTTCGGGAGAAAACCTCGTTAATTATCTTAAATCTATCCCGGCCTCTCAATTGGACCAGATCGAGTTGATGCCCAACCCACCGGCTAAGTACGACGCTTCCGGAAACGCGGGTGTGATTAACATCAAAACCAAAAAATCTAAAGAGAAGGGATTTAATGGATCGATATCTGCCAGCGTTGGTAAAGCTGCCTACTGGCGCACCCTCGAAAGTGTGAACCTCAATTACCACACCGAAAAAATCAATCTGCTTGCCAATATCGGGTATGGCATACAGCAAGGCTATCGCCAATTAGATTTAACAAGAAACTATTTTGACGGGGCTGGCAATTTAACTTCGAGGTACACCGAGCAGGCCTTTTTTCATCCGGTAACGTATAACCCCAACCTGAAGTTTGGGATGGACTATTACTTGTCTCCCAAAAATACTATCGGATTTGTATTGACGGGCATGTACTCAACCGGGCATAACTTCACTCCGGTTAACAGTATTTTATCCGACAATACTGGCAGAACTGATTCGGTAATAGCGGCCAGCAACAGTACCAAAAGCAAATTTAATAACATAGGGATTAACCTGAATTACAGCCACGATTTTGCCTCCAAAGGAGAGCAACTCAACTTTAATCTCGATTATCTCAATTATAATTCGGGCAGGCAGCAAGCGTTTTTCAACACATCATACAACAGCGCAGGCATTATTGGCAACACGCAAAACATTACAGCCGACCTGCCAGCCAATATCAACATCTATTCGGCTAAAGCAGATTATGCCAACCCACTAAAGGGAAAGGCAAAGCTTGAAACCGGCCTAAAATCAAGCTATGTCAATACCGATAATTCGGCTGATTACTTTAACGTGGTCAATAACGTCAGCACCATAGATAACAATAACACCAACCATTTTATCTATCAAGAAAACATTAACGCTGCCTATCTTAACCTGAGTAAAGAAAGCAAACGATTTTCGGCGCAGATTGGCCTTCGGTTAGAGAACACCAATGTAGCGGGCCACCAGTTGGGCAATGCCCGCAGTGCAGATTCATCTTTCAGTCAGCATTATACTAACCTGTTCCCAACTGCCTATGCGCAATATAAACTGGATACAGCCGGGTCGCATTCGCTGAATTTTTCGTACGGCAAGCGTATCGACCGGCCCTATTACCAGGACTTGAACCCTTTTGTGACTATTATTGATAAGTATAGCCAGTTTGAGGGGAATCCATTTTTAAAGCCGCAGTTCGCATCCGAATACGAACTGAAATACAGTTACAAAAGCGTGTTCTCGATAGGTATAGATTATAACCAGGTGAGGGATTACCAGGTGGAATATGATATGCAACGCGGAGACATTTTTTTAGCCACCTCCATGAACCTGGGAAAACGCATCCATTATGCCCTGGAGGTTTACCTGGCTTTAAGTCCGGCTAAATGGTGGAGCTTCAGTTTAAATACGGAACTTGATCAAAACTATTTTCAGGGCCAGCTTGTATCCTCACAAATTGATAGCCGTACCACCTATTTTTATTTAAACGATGTCAATCAATTCAACCTATCGCATGGCTGGAATGCCGAACTCAATATCTTCTATTTATCACCATCAAAAGATGCACAGTTTACACATATCCACCGCCAGCAGGTTAATCCCGGAATCTCAAAAAAAATACTGCATAACAAGGGTACCATTAAGTTAAGCGCGCGCGATGTGTTGCGTGGCAACTTTTCGGCAGGCAATATCACCAATATCCCTAATGTAACAGCAACTTACCATAACGATAATGCCAACCGGTCGTTAACGCTGGGTTTCACTTATAATTTCGGCACAACTGGTAAAACCGGCAAAAAAAGAGAGATAGGCAGCGCCGACAGCGAGCAGAACAGGGTAAGAAATTGATTTTTTGCTATTGAGTTATTTGGTGTATTGGCTATTAGGTTATTAATTAAATATTTATGGTTAATGACTTCGGAGGTATTCCATCTGTATTTTGCCTTCTCAAGACTCAGAACTACCAGCTCCCGACTTAGAATTCCCCTACCAATCAAACGAATAGATCCGTCCCTCGTTCTTGAGCCACAAGTTAAAAACGTCAAGATCCTTTTCTCTACCCGACACATCAAATCGAAAGCAGGTTTGACTATCCTGGCGTGTTTCTTTAAAGTTGCGGGCTTTGAGCTTGAGCTCGTTGAGTTTATTGATTAAGGCAGCATTATCAAATGCGCCATTATAAGTGACGGTATAATCACGGCGCTGAAACCGCGAATCAATATAATTCTGGATGTACTGTAACGCATATAAAATAATGAGCGAAATAACCAGCGACAATACCGACAAAGCGTATTCGCCGATACCGATCAGCATGCCCAGCGCGGCAGCTATCCAGATAGTTGCCGCCGTTGTAATACCCGAAACCGAAAACCCATTCCTGAAAATAACACCCGCACCTAAAAAGCCAACTCCGGTAATTACGTTGGCGGCAATACGGTCGTCATTGGCCGGGAAACCCATTTTATAGGAGCAGATAGTAAAGACGGTAGAACCAACCGATATCAGAGCCAGCGTACGGAAACCGGCAGGCTTACGCCTAACTTCGCGCTCCAAACCCACCAGGCAGCCCACCAGTGCCGATAAGGATATTTTTAATATTTCTTCACCATATATAATGTTGGCCATGTTAACGTAAGTTTAATAAAACGTAAAGTATTACAAGTATAGCTAATTTAGGGATATGATAAATGACAGCTGTGTTTAACCACAAAAAGGCAATAATTTATTATGTTTGGGTAAGGAAAGATTTTTCATGAAAAACCATCAAAATATATCTATCAGCGCAGCCCTTACGGCTATTTTATTGGCCGGTAATCTACCTGGCAAGGCACAATCAAACCCTGCTAACGACCCTGTATTTCAAAACATCGATCAATCGGTTAAGCCGGGTACCGATTTTTTTCATTATGCAAACGGCAAATGGCTAAAAGATAACCCCATCCCACCCGCTTATTCTTCGTGGGGAATTGGCAACGTAGTTACTGAAGACATCCGCATCCGTCTCAAAAAAATTAACGAGAACGCCGTTCAAGCCAGGGCAGCCAAAGGTACAAGTACGCAAAAGATAGGTGATTTTTATTACAGCGGGATGGATAGCTTAAATATTGATAAGCAAGGCGTTACCGCTATCAACGAACCGCTGAACAAAATAGAACAGATTAAGGACATCAAAGGCCTATTGGATGTTACCGCCTACTTAAGTACAATAGGCGCGCGGGCCTTTGTTGGCACCTACGTTGGCCAGGACGATAAAAACTCATCGAAAATGATGCTGCAATTAGGCCAAACCGGCCTGGGTTTACCTAACCGCGAATATTATTTTAAAACCGATGCACGTACCAGTAAAATACGTACCGATTATGCTGGCCAATACATGCCAAAAATGTTTAAGCTTTCGGGCTTGAGTGATGAACAGGCCCAGGCCGCGGCCAAAAGTGTTTTTGCCATTGAAAAAGATTTGGCTGATAGCAGCCGCAAACTGGAAGACCTGCGCGACCCATACCACAACTACAATAAAATGCCGGTATCGGAACTGAATAAACTGACACCGAATATTAACTGGAACACTTATTTTGCCAATGCCGGTATTGCCAAAGTGGACACGGTTATTGTTGGCCAACCCGAGTTTTATGTGGCTGTAAACAAGTACCTGAAAACCTTTACCATAGCCGACTGGAAGGCCTACCTGCGCTGGAAATTGTTAACCGCCTACGCGCCGTTTTTAAGTAAAGATTTTGATCAGGAAAATTTCCGTTTTACAGGAATGGTTCTATCAGGCCGCAAAGTACAGCTACCTCGATGGAAACGGGTACTGGATACCGAGAACGGCATTATGGGCGAGCTGTTAGGACAACTTTTTGTAAAAGAGTATTTCCCGATGAAAGCCAAACTGCGTTATACCAACCTGGTGGAAGCTATCAAACAATCATACCGCGAGCATATTGCCCAATTAGACTGGATGAGCCCCGAAACCAAGCAAAAAGCTTTGTATAAACTGAATACCATCAACGCCAAAGTGGGTTACCCGGATAAATGGAAAGATTTTTCGAACCTTAACATTGATCGGGGATCGTATGCTGTAAATGTGATGCACGCGCGGCATTGGGCATACCTCAACAACATTAACAAACTGGGCAAACCGGTTGACCATACTGAGTGGAACATGACGCCGCAAACCTACAATGCCAATTACGAGCCATCTAACAACGAGATCACGCTGCCTGCCGCGCAATTTATCATTCCGGGTATTAAGGATGAGGATATTGACGATGCGGTGGTGTATGGCTACTCGGCAGCATCAACCATTGGCCACGAGATAACCCACGGTTTTGACGACGAAGGCCGCCAGTACGATGCCAAAGGAAACTTAAAAGCTTGGTGGACTCCGTCCGACTCGGTGAAATTCACCCAGCGTGCCCAGGTTTTGGTAAACCAGTTTAACAGCTATGTGGTATTGGATAGCCTGCATGTAAATGGCAAAGCTTGTTTAGGCGAAAACATTGCCGACCTTGGCGGTATAGTTTTAGGTGTGGATGCCTTTAAAAAGACAGCCCAATACAAAGAAGGTAAAACCATTAACGGACTTACCCCTATGCAGCGTTTCTTTTTAGGTTACGCCATAGGCTGGCTCGGCCAACAGCGCGACGAAGAATTGGCCCAGCGGATATTAACCGACGTACACGCCCCCGGCTTTTTACGTGTTAATGGTCCCTTCTCGGACGTTCCGGAGTTTTACGAAGCTTTCGGTGTGAAAAAGGGTGATGCCATGTGGATAGACCCGGATAAAAGGGTGAAGATTTGGTAAGATCCCCCGCCCCCCTGAAGGCATAGCCGTCAATTTAAGTAGCTGTACTCATATATTGTTGATTTTCAGTTATTTAATTTTTAGGCGCGGTTTGCCCGCATGGGCAAACCTATGTATTTTTACTCTCATATTTTTCGTTTTTTAAGGCGGGGAGGTTTAGATGACCCCGCCTTTCTTATTTTTGTTTAACTATCTAAATATAGTATTTAAATATCTAATAATCAAATACTTATTACAATTTCTTCTATTTTTAACCTATGTTTTCTGTGCTCTTTTGAAAGGTGCTTTAAGTTTAATTTCTCCAACAGAGCTAACCACTTTGAGCATATCCCTAAAAGCTGCGCTCGCAATTCTTCTTTCGTAGAAGCGATTAGTCGATGCACCTTTAAAACACTAATTTGACCTATCTTACCGATAGCCATGCATATTTTCCAACTCAAAACTGCCCAGATCAACTTACTGTATAATATACTGGTTATACGATCCGAACTTCCTTTGGGGAACGTGTGTATCTTTAAAAACGACTTCCATGCTTTAAAAACCAATTCTATCTGCCATCGCAGGTGATATAACTTTTGGATCAATTCAGCGCTATATTTTTCGCTCACCAGGTTGGTAACAATAAAGTTAAACCCTGCCCGCTCTTTGAATCCCTTACTGGTGGTACTGCCTTTCTTTTTATTGTACTTTTCAGTATTGGCTATCCGCCTTGCCTTGAGCTCTTCACTTACCGGTTCTATTATTATCCTTACCGGCATCTTATCAGCTCCGATATATACCTGTTGATCAAATACGCCGGTTATGCCTTGTAGTTTCGACAACTCTAACTTTTGGTATTGGTCGTCCTTTAATAGATAAATCGTTGTTTTCGGACATAATTTATTAATAAAGAAAGCTTTGACTTTGTTAATATTGTTCATATAACTCAAGTGAGTGTAACCCAGATCTCTCATATATAATACCCCCGGCTGAATTGATGCCTTGTCCAGATGACTCTCACCCTGGTCATTTGCGTTGGCCGGAGTTACTTTGATATCGCTTTTACCACTTTTGATTTCAAATTCAAATTGTACAGATGCTCCCGCTTTCATCCCACTTCCTTTTGTTCCGGGGAATGTCTCTGCAATAACTTCCGGCAACGCGAAACGGGTAGAATCTTTGATACGGATCTCCAAGCCCTGTGTTTGCTCTTGCGGTAACTCAACTGCTATTAATTGCTCAAAAACGGCTTGTACAAACTTTGTCATATTGCTGTGATGTCTTTGATGCAATGCCTGCTTCGAAATATCAAGCCCATCCCTCCGCATTAACTGCATACTCATGCCGTTAAACGATTGATCTCCATCAAATAACGCCATATCCAATAGTTCCTTGCCTCCCACTTTTCGTTTGCGTTGTATAGCCTCTGTTTTACGGGCCAGGCCATCTAACACCGTTGGTTCAAATAGTTCCGAACTCATTCGCTCGAATAATGACTGCAATTTTGCAGTTCCGATTCTTGCTCTAAAAAAATTTTATCCCTTTTTTTTCTAAAGTTGACGGCTATGCCCCCTGAAGGGGGAGGAAGTATGCGAGGCGCAATTCGTTAAAACAAAAAAACCGGCGATTGCCGGTTTTTTTGTTTATTAAACTCTGAATTATTTTTCCCCACTGAGGGGGTCGGGGCCTAATATAGGGCAGTTAACGATGTCTTCAATTCTTTAACAGCCGATGAAGATGTTCTGTCATCATTGGCAAACAGTGTTCTGGCAGTATAGCTTTGGCCGTAAAAAGCCTTGTCTGCTTTTTCATCAACAGAAAGGGCAGCACCGTTCAGGCTTATACCTGCGAACAAGCCCCTGCTTCGAGAGTATGAATAAACTTCGGCCTCAAGCTTGTAGTCTGTATTAGCAGATGAGCTTCTGCCCACAGGGCCTGCCGCTGCTGAAATATCCCCGCCAAGGGTAAAACTTCCTGTACCGATACGATGCAGTGTTTTACTGTTTTTAAATACCAGTACCAGATCAACCGATTGTACCCCAGCCTGTAAACCAAAACTACCGCCGGTAAGGGTTACAAATACAGGGTTACTCCATTTTCCGTCGGCATTCTTTACCATAGCTACGCCTTTGCCGCGCTTGCCACCAATTACTAAACCAGCGTTAATTAATTTAGGGATAATGATAATGCCGTTTGTATTAGCCAGCAATTCGCGCGGGATGCTCTCTTTCATTTTGCCAAAGTCGCGCAAAACACCCGAGGCATCTTCTATTTTATCTTGCTCCTTCTCTTGTATCGTTGCCGACATCAGCATCAGGCTAATGCCGAACAAAGCCATCACAGGTACTTTTAAAAATTTTAAGGTTTTCATACACAATCTTTATTTAATAGATTTTATAGAAACAACAAAAAAACAAGCTTAGTGTTTGTGTTAGTTTTATCATAATGCTGTTTGAATAAACAAAATGTTGTTTACAAACCATCAAAAAAATCAATGATCGATCCAAAGTATGCCCCATCCCATCCATCAACAATGTCCTGATAATCGTCATCCGGGATATTGGTATGCCTTAATTCCACCGATGTGCCATGCTTATCCGGGTGCAAAATGATGGTCACTATGGATTCTTCGGTCTGATCGCCAAAATACCATTGCTGTATCACTTTCTT
The DNA here is from genome assembly GCF_000166195.2 of Mucilaginibacter paludis DSM 18603. Lineage (NCBI taxonomy): Bacteria > Pseudomonadati > Bacteroidota > Sphingobacteriia > Sphingobacteriales > Sphingobacteriaceae > Mucilaginibacter > Mucilaginibacter paludis. The sequence goes on along the minus strand of NZ_CM001403.1, from coordinate 6,246,812 downwards.
GTTATCGATAAACCCGATATTTTTACCCACAATACTATCTCCCCACAACGAAAACTCGGAGCCTGGCTCGGTACTCATTTGCGCTTCTTCGCCGGTCCATATCTCAATGCTGATGGGGTTAGTGAGAGCCTGGTAAACCTCTTCAGGAGAGGCACTAACAGTATAATATTTTTTAAAATCCTTCATATCTTCGTTTTAAGCTTCAAGGTATAATTAATAGTTTGCGTTGGCTTGTATGCGCGCTAAAATACCCCAAGGCGTTGTTGTCAAAATTAGAGGGCGGGTTAGCCGGGGCTGAAGCGTTAACCAGGGTACTGGCGCTTTGATTGTTCAGGCTGGTCCAGTAGTTGTAAATCCCTTCGTCTATACACTGCATCTCTACTTCCACTTTATCGCCCTTCATCAGTTCTATTTCGCGCTGGTAAAGTGTTGACGATACCACCCGCCCGTCCGTAAGGTTGTCATTTTCCACAAATATACGTTTTACCTGCACTCCGTTTACATACATTACATAACGGTATTGATTGGGGATATTCACAGGGTCGCGGTAGTTTACCGAAACCGTTTTAACCTGGGTGGTGCCAAATACCTGGTAGCTTAACGAAAGCGAATCCAGGTTGACTGCCATTGGCATAACAGAGGCAGCAGTATATGTTTGATCGGCAAGCTTAATCGTTAAAGTATACAAATTTGCAGTTTTACCTTTAAAAGAATTAATACCATAAGTACCCGCCTTGGCAGTTTCAGGCAGCTTATAAATATTTCCGGATGCGTCCGTAATGGTTACCCTGGCACCCGATACCGTAGGGTACACATTGCTGCTGCTATACGCTACCACGCGCGAAATACTTACCGTTTGAGCACCGGTTTTATCGGTTAAATTACCCTCAATAACCAACGGTTGTGCGTCGGCAACCGCAATATCAACATCAATTACCCTTTGGCAAGCCATAAAGCCCAAACACATAACGCATACCGCCAGCAATTTAAAGTGATACATAGCAGCTTATTTAAATTGAAAGTTCCAGGTAATTGAGGGGATTATGCCAAATAAACTGGTTTCTACAGCTTCGGTATGCGGCGGCTTATCATCGCTATCCCTAAATGCTACACTGTATGGGTTTTTACGGTTATAGGCATTGTAAACGCCAAATGTCCAGCTGGAGTGGTAGCTTTTATGTTGCCTGCCATCAAGGGTAGCTGCCACATCAAGCCGGCTGTTAGCCGGCAGGCGCGAACCATTACGCTGCCCATAGTAATAGGTTGTTATGCCGCCAAGCAAATATTTACCGGCCGGGTAAGTTACCGCATTGCCTGTTCCGTAAACAAATACTGCTGATAAACCCCAACGCTTATTGAGTTTGTATAAGTTAACCAAGGAGATATCGTGTGTACGATCTTGCCGGGCCGGGAAATAACGTCCGTTGTTAATGGCATCAAATTTCCTTTCGGTTTTTGACAGGGTATACCCTATCCATCCCTTATAGCTGCCGTATTTTTTTTTCAGAAAAAACTCCAAACCGTAAGCCCTTCCGCTGCCGTATACCAACTCCGACTCTATATTGGTATTGGCGACCAAAGTGGCGTTATCCTTGTAGTCGATTTCATTACTTAACCACTTATAATACGACTCTGCCGAAAACTCATACCCGTTATCATCAAAATTATGGTAATACCCTAAGGCCACCTGGTTGGCTATCCCCGGTTTAATGTTGTTACTACTCAACACGTACAGATCAGTAGGTAAGCTCGATGTTGAGTTAGATAGCAAGTGAATGTTTTGAGTGTTTAAGTTGTACGATGCTTTAACGGAATTTTGACTATTAATAGTATAACTTGCCGAAAAACGGGGCTCAATATTGATATAATTAACCACGTTTGCACCAGATGCATATTTAGTGGCTAAAGCAATACTGCCATTAGCATTATAAGTGCTAAACGTACCAGGGCCATATAAGGCAAAGGCATTAAGCCTGATGCCATACAAAAAGCTAAGCTGCCCTGTTGGCTGCCAGTTATCGGATACATAAGCAGCTCCCTCGAAAGCATAACGGTTTTCGATAATTTTTGAGGTATAATTTGATTTGAGCGAGGTTGATATATCGCCAGGCACAACGGTATGATGTACAATGTTGGCACCAAACCGAAGGGTATTATCGTTATTGATAAAATAATCAAAATCCTGTTTCAGATTGATATCCTCTATTTTAGATACCACCTTAAAATTATCGGTTGATGTATAATTAATAATGGTATAATTATACTTACTATAAATTAGCGAAGTATTGGAAAACAACTTGGTATTGTACAGGTGATTCCACCTGAAGGTTCCCATTGTATTACCCCAATCGGTAGAAAAAGCACTTTTTAAACCTACATCGTCCCTGCCTAAATACCCCGATAGATAGATGGTATTTTTATCATTAAGCTGATAGTTTGCTTTAGCGTTCACATCATAAAAATACAAACTTGTTGTATTAACGGCAGTATCAGAGGAGAGCCTTAAAAAAGCATCAGCATATGTGCGGCGGGCGCTGATCATGAATGAGCTTTTATTTTTCACGATAGGCCCTTCTACCTTAATGCGCGACGAAATAAGGCCAATCCCGCCTTCAATACCAAACCTTTTATTGTTGCCGTCGTCCATCTTGATATCCAGCACAGATGATAGCCTGCCACCATATTCGGCAGACATGCCGCCCTTGTATAAGCTAACTTCCTTAATGGCATCAGAGTTAAATGTGGAAAAGAACCCAAACAAATGCGAAGCATTGTAAACGGTGGCGCCATCAAGCAATACCAGGTTCTGGTCGGCTCCACCTCCACGTACGTAAAAGCCGGTATTAGCATCGCCGGTTGATTTTACACCAGGTAACAACTCAATGGTTTTGATAATATCCCTTTCGCCCAATAAAACCGGTATATTGCTGATATCGCTGATGTTGAGTTTATCGACACCCATTTGCGGGCGCGATACATTGTCCCTTGCGGCAGATCGATCACTGATCATCACCTCGTTCAGCACTGCCGAAGCATTCATTTCAACATTCAGGCGCGTATCTTTTAAAAGGTTTACTGCTACGGCCTTGGTTTGATAGCCTATATAACTTATATAAATGGTATGCTGGCCCGGGCTTAATGTGATGGAATAAAAGCCGTAACTATTGGTTATCACCCCAGCCGGATGTGCAGGTTCTGCTTTAAGGGTAGCGCCAATTAGTGCCTCACCGGTTAAAGTATCCTTAACGGTGCCGCTAACGGTAAACTTACCCTGGCCATATAAGGCTGTTATTGATACACCAAGGCAATTTATAAGGCAAAATATATACTTAATAAGCTTAAAAAGTTTACAATTGATATTTTTTAACTGATGAAATACCATGTATATAAAACCAAAAATAATTAGGCTTGAGGGCTTAAATATGATGTTTATTTTTTTAACATAAAGCACTTTTTTATATAACTTAGGTAAAGGATGTTACTTTCGTTTAAAATATTTGAAAATCAAGATATTGACGTTACAATATTAAAACACATTGATATTTATTTATTAACTTTCGTGAACTTTATCACAACCTAATTTGTGCTAAAAAGCATTTTATGGAAGTTCGAACCACTGGATTAACTAAATTTTACAACTCTGTAATTAAATCAGGTTCATTTAAAATAGTACTTATTTATATTACTATAAGTCTTTTATGGATATTTTCGAGCGATTATACCCTATATATATTTAGGAACACGTTTAACGCTGCAACTTATGCAATTATTAACTCGGGTAAGGGCGTAGTTTTTGTAATAGGCACCGGGACAATCTTGTTTTTTTTAATAAGACATAGCAACAGGAGAATTGTGAATAGGGAGAACGAGTATCGCGACCTATATCTTAGTAACCCAAACCCGATGTGGATATACGATCCTGTATCTTTAAAATTTATTTCTGTTAACGATGCCGCAGTAACCACATACGGTTATACCAAACGCGAGTTTTTAAATCTTACGATTAAAGCGATAAGAAATGGAGATAACGATGCTGGCAACGTGGTTAACGCCATTAAAGATGAAGGAAAATTTCAGAAATCGGGAATCTGGACACATGTAAAAAAAGATGGATCGTTAATTTTTGTTGATATATCATCCCAACGGATCAAGTTTTTAAAAAAAGACGCAGTAATGATTTTAGCACACGACTGTACCGAAAAGATAATGAACGATGACAAACTGAAACAGCTCAACCTGACATTGGCTAACGAAAAGAAAAGACTAAGCGACATACAAGAACTATCAAAAATTGCCGGATGGGATTATTATATTGTTGATAACAAGCTCGTACTTTCTGATGAGATGTTCAACATATTTAACCTGGATAAAAGCAAGGTGGAAGTGAGCTATGTCCGTTTTTTAAAAACTGTTTACAAGGACGACCGCGAACTTTTTTTAAAGGCAGCAAAAATAACGATAGACGAAGGCCGCGATCTGGATGTTGTACACCGCTTTTATTTGGGTAAAAACGATATCAGGTACATCCGCGAGTTAGGCAAACTGGAGTACATTAACGGAATACCGTTTAAAGTACGCGGAACTATGCAGGATATAACCGAGCTGAAACGTATAGAGCATGAAAAAGACCTGATTAACAACGAGAATAAAAAATTAGGTAATATCATCACCAAAATAAACAATATGGTGCTCATCCAAGATACCGAGAACCGCATCACCTGGGTAAACAAAGCATTTGAGGATTTTACCGGCTATGCCCTGGAAGAAGTACAGGGCTTAAATCCGGCCTCGTTTTTAATTGCGACAGAAAATGCGCCGGAAGTTACCATCATTAAACAGGCTATTGAAAAGCGGGAAGCATTCTCGGCAGAAATCATCAACTACAGTAAAACTAAACAACCGTATTGGGTAAACATAGAATTTACTCCCTTATTTGATGACGGACAGTTTACCGGATATATATCCGTACATAACAACGTAACCGCCCGCAAAGAAAAAGAAGGGGAAATAACCAAGCAAAATATTATTTTAAGGGATATTGCCTGGCTAAGCTCGCACGAATTAAGGCGACCGGCGGCTTCCATCATGGGCCTGATGGGTCTCATTAAAGATACAGATGATGTAGCCGAAAAAGATGAGTACTTATCTCTGCTGGACGAATGCACAACACAATTGGACCATATTATCCACAAAATACATGATACCATTAACGAGAAACTGCCCGGCGTAAAATAACAATTTTACTTTTTATCCGAGTGCCCCAAACTTTTACCTGGCGCAACAACGTCACGTACCAGCTGCTTTAATTCTTTAACTTCCGGGAAACGCCCGGCATCACTTCGGTCAAACAATACAACATCGTTTACACTGATCTGGTAGGTGCCGCTCAGTTCGCTCGGCTGTAAAAGCACCCCATATACATCATCGCTAAACGTAGTGAGCAACTCCTGCGCCATGTATGCAGCCCGCAACATCCATCCACATTTGGGGCAGTACTCTATTTTAATGGTGGGTTTCATTGGTGGTTACTTTACTTAACAGTGCATGTATGAACGACAAACTAAACAATTAAACGCTTCTTGACCAATAGTTCAGTACAAGACACTTTTTATTTGATCGTTTCTCACTTCTCTTGCTTCTTGATTACTGCTTCCTACTTCCAGCTTCTCACTTCTTTCCTAACTCATCAATGGCAGCTACAATTACCACCCCACTGCCGCGAGCCATCGCTAAAATACTCGCATTTCCAAATGGTGGCTTCGTGTTTAATCCTATCTATAATATACTGGTTGGCGGCATAAGCCTCGCCACGATGTGCAGACGCTGTAATTACGATAACAGCCGTTTCGCCTACGCTAACCTTGCCTGTACGGTGTTGAGCAACGGCTATATTGAGCGGCCATTGCTGGCGGGCATCGGTCAGAATATCGGCTATCATTTTCGTTGCCATGCTCTCATGTGCCTCGTATTCAAGGTAATCAACATCCATACCGTTGTTATGGTTGCGCACCTCGCCGCTGAATAATACTACTGCACCGGCACGCGGGTGGTGTGCCCGGGCTAACAGATCAACAACGTCCAGCGGAGTTGCCGATAAGGCTGGTAGCTCAACCTCCGCTACTGGGTGGGAATATGCATATTGTATCATCGTTTCTCAGGGTATAATTTTGGTCAACAAATTCATCGTGAACGGCAAACCGGCAAATTTTCAAAATGCCAGCCGCCCCGGTATTTAAAACCGACAGGTGTTGCTGTAACGATACTATGTCGGAAACGTCGGTATCCAACTCAAACTCCTTGTCGAAGTAATCTTTTAAAATAGCAAAAACCTGTATTTTCATTTTATATTTAATTGTTATAGGCGTCTGGAACTTTGTAGCTGCGACGTGCGAAGTAATCTCTACACATGCAAATCCGCTCTGCACGTTCGCCCTGTATAGCATATATATTGCTTCGTCGTTCCTCCTACCTCTCCAAGCGTCATTGCGAGGTACGAAGCAATCTCTACATAGGCAGAGCCGCTCTGCAGGTTCGCCCTGTATAGCATAAAGATTGCTTCGTCGTTCCTCCTTATAATTACGTATTGTTAAGTCTTTGATTATCAGTGCGTCTATTTTTGCTCCGATCATCAGTATTCATAAATTAGAACATCGGCACGCTCAATCGCCGCGTGAAGGGCTGTTACTTTTGTCTTGACACAAAAGTAACCAAAAAGTCAAGACTGCCCGATCCTTCCGCCCGCGAAGCCAACTCCTGGCCCGGCGTGCAGTCGGGCCTCTGCCCGCTTTTAAATCTGCACCAAAAAATCTACGAGGTTCAAACGTCATCCATGTTTTTTCCGGCTGGCTGGTGAGTTACTCGCAATGACGATAATTTAAGTAAAACAATTATCCTCGCAACTACCTCAGCCCCCAATATGCATCATACTCAACTCGCTCCCCACAAAATGCAGGCTCTGTTTCTGGTGCATGGCTTGTTGTAATTTCTCATTTAGTTCCCCGCTGCTTTCGCTACCGTTTAGGGCAATGGGGTTGTTACTGCTCAGGCAGCCGTAAATATTGCCTTCGGCATCCAAACGCAGCCGGTTGCAATCCTGGCAAAAAGGCGCGCTCTCGTTACCTATAATTCCAAATACGTCGCCTTGCGCGGTTTGCCAGTAATTGGCCGTTGCCGATGGCTTTCGTGGCAGGCGCGTAAAGCTATAGCGGGTGGCAATGGTATCCAGCATATTTTGCTGCGTAAATAAATATTGCCCGGCCTTACCAAATAAATGCCCCATCGACATCACCTCTAAAAAGCGTATTGGTACCTTGTGCTCAAAAGCATATTCCAGCAAGGGCAATACCTCATCATGGTTTTTACCCCGCATAATAACCGAGTTAATCTTTACTTCCAACCCGGCGTCAATAGCTGCTTCAATGCCTTGCAGTGTACGCGGTAGCTGCTTGCGCCGTGTCATGGCAAAAAAGGTATTGGCATCCATCGCGTCCAGCGAAACATTAACGGACCTCAACCCTGCCTGCTGCAATTTTTCTGCACTGCGTTCCAGTAAAAAAGCATTCGAGGTCATCCTGATATCCGTAATCCCAAGTGCTTTTATACCACTTATCACTGCCTCCAACTCCCGGTAAAGCAAAGGCTCGCCCCCTGTTAAGCGGATCGTTTTTAAGCCTGTATGCGCATGCACAGCAGCAATTAATTCAATAAACCGGGCAGCCGGGGTTTGCGGGCGATGATCATACGCTATCTCATCTTCGCTGCCCATCGTGCAGTAAATACAGCCCAGGTTACAGGTGCTCAAAAGGCTCACCCGTAAAGTTTTAAAACCGCGACCATATATATCCTGCAATTCACCCATTATACAAATTTATTTATTATATCCGGAAATTGGATAAACATCAATATTTTGACAATGTTTTGAGCTTCTTTCCCCTATCGTTCAGGGCAGGTAATAACCATGGGCGTTGCCTTCGGCCCGGGCTATCCGTTCCAAGTCCTCATTCCGCTCCGCTGCATTGCGGGCTTTCCGCTGCTATCCCTAACGCTGAAAAAGCTGCTAAAAATCAAATAAAGCGCTTGTTCTCACGCCGAAATGAGTGGCATTGGGGTGATCAAGATAGTTAAACCGCTCCACCAGGTCCAGCCTTAACACTTTAAATATGTTACCAATGCCTACACTACCCTCGGTATAAGGTGTTTTACCCAAGGTATAAGTTTCGGGGATGTGCTGAGCATTTACCGGGTATTGCAATAAGTTAGGATGGATGTCTGGGTTATTCTCATCACGTACGCCGCCATATAGGGTTTTAAAGGTAATGTACTCGCGCCACTTCAACTTCTTAACCAGCGGTATCTTGTTGAAGAAAAAGCCGTTGAAACAATGTTCAACATTTAGCCCGGCGTAATGATCACTTACAAACTCCAAAAAATTCATCAGGTTATACGAATCAGGCTCGTAAGCAAATGTTTGATTTGCCCTGTGGATGGTTAACAAGGGGAAAGGCACCTGGCCAAACAGGTACGCGCCCTCAAACGAAACATCCGTATAGCCCAATTGCGATAGGTAAAAGCGTTTATCCACCCTTAAATGTAAATTCTGGTAATTGTATTCGCCATTAAAAAGGCCTTTTACACCCTGTTTATAATCAAGGCTGATCACCGGATATTTACTCGGTATCGGGATGCGGTAAAGCTTTCCCTGAATCAGCCTTTCGTGCGGAGCATAACGGAAACCTACTGCCAGCTCAGTAGTGGTAACGCTGCTGAGGTAGTTAGGCAGACCGTTAACCTGGTTAACAAAATACAGCGAACCCGCGGGCTCCTGCCGCCAGTTTTTAAACTGAAGATTGTACGAAAAATGATTTTCAAACTCGCTCACATAATCCAGCTTATAGTAGTTGTTGTACAGGTACTTGTTGTCTTCGCCGCGTTTAAACGACAAAAACAAATTATCCTGCTGCGAGAAAGCCACTTCGGCACCCGGAATTTTAATTTCGCGCTGCACACTGGCCCTGAGATAATGCTGCGGAAAAGTGTAAATAGACTTGTTATTAAAAGCGTAGCTGCCGGCAAAAAGGTATTTAAATTGCTTATCCCTAAAACCATAAGCGCCATAGCTTTCAAAATAGTAACGGGTGCTAAAGCCGGTGGTAGTGCGGCCTCCCAAACGGGTTCTAAACCCTTCAACTGCGTTAAAGCTGGCAAAGGTATTAATAGGGCCTACCTCAAATTTATCAAATGTTTTAAAGCCCACGGTTAACAAATCAATCACATCCATGGTACGCCGGTAAGCAGGCATTTTTTGCAGGCTGTCGATATTTTTATACGTATGTGCCTCGGCCCTGGTCAAAGTATCTTTACCGCGGCTGGCGGCCCAAAACTGCGGGTCATGCTGCTGGGCTACTGCTGGCATCTCAATTTCCGGACCGGTATAAACATTTTCAGGTTCGGTTTTATTAAACACGTAGTTTTTAAAGGTAAGTGTCCGTTCGCCAAAAATGCCGCCCAGGCCTTTTTTGGTAATGCCAAAATCGGCAGCCATATAACTCCGGCTCAGGTGGTATCGTCCATCGGCGCTGCTTTCATAACTCAGGTCAACCTTCATCCCCCTAACCCAGTTCAGGTTGATATTTTTGTTAATAGATAGCCGTGCCTTTTCAACCGCGTAATTGCCATCCAGCGTAACATAAATTTCGCCCTCAAAAAGCATGTCGTTACCGTTGCGCGGGGTAAAGCTTAAGCCAACCAGCTTAGTGTTATTCACCACAAGGGTATCGGTAATAAAAAACTTATAAAATGTTGGGGCAGCATCGGCAATTGGGCTTAAAAACTGGTTGGTCATCAAAAATATATTGTTCGAGTAAATATCAACCTGCGCGTACATCCTGTTCAGGTAGGTGTTGATACCCTCGTTATCCACAAAATTGATGATGTTTTGTATCTTACTGCCCTCAACAACCGTTTTATGAATTTCCGGACTTTTGCGGTAATAATTCCGGCTCAACTTCTCGCTCAAAAACACCGGTAATAACGATTTTCCGGGTAAGGTTGTAGTATCGCGGTTATCAAACAAGAACTTGTATTGATGAAGCAGTTTTTTATTGGAGATATCCGGCGATAAGTTGATGATGGAGAATTGCAATTTCTCATATTGCTTGTACTCAATATAATCATAGCTCTCGGGCCGGTTATGGTCTTTGTTCTGGATCACCTTGCGAATAAGTTCTACAGCCGGGTTATCCTTATTTTTGTACTTTTCTTTTTTTGCAGAAAGTACTGAAACCTCGTTCATGGTTTTGCCTTCGGCAGATAGTTTGATATTGATCACCTGATCTTTTCCGGCTGCTATTTTACGCAGCAGGCTTTTATAGCCTATAGATGTAACACTTAACTGCTGGGTAGGTTTGTTGGGTACCGCTAACTGATATCTGCCGTTTTCGTCGGTATTAACGCCGTTACTGCTCCCCAAAACCGACACGCTCACATTGGATAACGGCTGATTAGATGTGGCATCGCTAACCGTACCTTTGATAATAAAACTTTGCGCGTTTGCCGATAATAAAAACGACACGAAACAAATGGATAGAATATATTTCATTAAAAATTAAAAGAGAACGTTTGAGTACCTGGCTAAATTACCTAAACATAACGTGCCTGCGGCATATTTACACAGTTAAGTTGGGCTAAAAGATTACAATTAATCAACAATTAACAATAGCTTAAAACCTGAACGTAAAATATTAACTTTAAGCATAGCCGGTACGATATTTGTTTTTAAACAGAGCTTAATAATTTTTGCATCTTTGCACCAAGAGAGAAAGCGCACCATGAGCCAGGATTTATATATTAAAAACAAAAAGGCCTACTTTGAATACCATATTCTGGATAAGTACGAAGCGGGTATTAAACTATTGGGTACCGAAATCAAATCTATACGCGAGGGTAAGGCTAACCTGAACGATTCCTTTTGTACTTTTATCGGTACTGAACTGTATGTACGCAACCTGCATATTGCCGAATATTCGCACGGCTCGTTCTATAACCACGAGCAAAAACGCGACCGTGTTTTGTTGCTCCACAAAAAAGAATTACGAAAACTACAAACCCGGTCTGAAGAAAAGGGATTGACCATAGTGCCCCTGGCCATGTTTGTAAACGCCCGCGGCTTTGCCAAACTTGAAATTGGCCTGGCCCAGGGTAAAAAGACCTTCGACAAGCGCGAAACCATGAAAGAGCGCGATAGTAAAATTGAAATGGACCGGGCATTGAAAAGGTAAATTCGTCAAGCCAATTAGAATAATTATTCATTGAATTTTGACTGGACAGTATGATGTACTGAAGTACTTCCATTGTCTGCCGACATCCCATGCCTGCTTAGTTTGTTTTGAGCCATTGTTGCTGTTGTCAATCCGTTATTCAAGCATTGCTTTCAGCAAATATTGATTACAGGTGTATTGCCGACACAACAAAGCAAACCAAACCAGCAAAAAAAGTAAAGTACCTATAGTCTATTTTCAGTTGATAAAAATAGGTATGGTCTACCTCATAAAAATAGAATCATGTAACATTACGGTTTAAGCAAAACAAAAGTCGGCGGTTTAATCTTTTATTGTAAACTATTTGTATGCCCGGCTGGTTAAAAATTGTATTGAAGGTATTTGCATCACTTGTAGTGGTGATCTTGATATTGGTTATAGCGGCAATGCTTTATATCAACAGTAACAAAAAAAAGGTATTGACACTGGTTACTACCGAGCTCAATAAAAACCTGGATGGTAAATTAACCATAGGCACCATGGAATCTTCATTTTTTAAAAGCTTCCCGGGTGTCTCGCTCTCTCTGCATAACGTATTGCTGCGCGATAACAGGTGGCCAGAGCATCACCATACCTTGCTTGATGCCAAAAACTTTGATGTATCGGTAAATACCGCGGCTTTGTTGCGAGGCACCATCAGCATCAATCATATCGACATTAGCAATGCGGCTATCGATTTGTATACAGACAGTTCCGGATACAGCAACACATCCGTTTTTAAAAAGAACAAGCAGCCAAAAAAAGCTAACGACGGCGATGCTAACAGTTCGGCTGAGTTACATCAATTTAATTTAAAAGATGTGGGTTTCGCTGTAAATGATCAAAAGGCCAATAAACTTTTTCAATTTACCATTCATCAGCTCAACGGCAAAATGACCTACCCCGACTCTGGTTGGCATGCCGCAGTACATCTTGATGTATTGGCTAACAGCATGGCCTTTAATAAAGCCAACGGTAGCTTCATTAAAAATAAAACTGTTGAAGGCGACTTGGTAGCCGGTTACAACGAGGATAGCGGCAAAATCAATGTCTCGTCGGACAGGTTTAACATAGGTGGTAACCTGTTTAAATTAAAAGCTTTATTTGTAACAGGTAAACGCCCTGCACAATTCTCTATTAAATTAGCAGCCAATCAAATCACCTGGCGCGGTGCCTCGGCTCTATTGTCAGCAAACATCAGCAAAACGCTTAACATGTTTAACCTGGGTAAACCATTTGATGTAAAGGCTACCATAGCAGGCGATTTTGAAGGCGGCGGCAGCCCTTACCTTAATGTAACCGCTACTGTGCGCAATAACACACTCACCATGCCCGGTGGAAATATTGAAGCCTGTAACTTTGATGGCCTTTATACCAACAACAATGTACCAAGCCAGGGCTTTACCGACGAGAACTCGGTGATCAGGCTGCTTCACTTAACCGGCGTGTACAACAACTTGCCGTTTAAGGTTGATACCTGCAATATTATTAACCTGGCTAAACCTATAGCCACCGGTAACTTTACCTCCAATTTCCCCCTAACCAACCTTAATGAACTTTTGGGTAGTAAGGTGGCCAAATTTACCAGGGGGAGCGCCAACATGAACCTGCGTTACAAGGCCGATATTGTTGATTACCGTTTAAACAAGCCGATGATTACCGGCGTTATCGATCTCAAGGATGCGGATATTAGTTATATACCCCGCAACCTCAATTTAAAAAACACATCTATTTCGCTCCATTTCACCGGTGACAACCTCATCCTGAATAACATCAGGGTACAAAGCGGTAAAAGCATTGTACTGATGGAAGGCCGGGTAAATAATTTTTTAAACCTGTATTACAGCGCACCCGAAAAAATATTACTTACCTGGCAAATTACCAGTCCGCAATTGTATTTAGGCGAGTTTTTAGGCTTTTTAAACAGCCGTAAACATGCGCCGGTAAAAAACCAGGCAAACAGCGGTAACATTATCGATCAGCTGAGCAATGTTTTAGATAAGGGAAAGGCTGATATGCATATGCGTATAGCCAAACTTTATTACAAAAACTTTTTAGCAACCGATGCCACTGCCGATCTGTTATTATCCGAGGATGGTGTTGCGTTAAATAATGTAAGTGTTAAACATGCTGGCGGTACGCTTAAGTTAAACGGACAAATTATACAGGACGAAAAGGCTAACCGTTTTTTACTGAGCACAGTAGTAAGCAATGTAAATATTCACGAGTTTTTTTACGCCTTTGATAACTTTGGCCTTACGGATATTACATACAATAATTTAAAGGGGTTTTTATCCGCTAAAGCGATGGTGAACGGTGGCTTGAGCAATACTGGCTCCGTTGTGCCCCGCTCTATCAGTGGTAATGTAAGTATCAACCTGCGAAACGGCGCCCTGATCAACTACAACCCCTTAAAAACGGTAGGCAAGTTTGCCTTCCCTTTCCGTAACCTCAATGATATTGAAATACCGAAGCTGGATGCGAAGTTTGATATCCGTGGCGATAAGATCATTATCAGCCCCATGCAAATTACATCCAGTGTGCTAAATGCTGATATAGCGGGCACTTACGGACTAACAAACGGCACTAATATTGCGCTCGATATCCCTTTACGCAACCCTAAAAATGATACCGCTATAACTGATAAAGCTGAGTTACTTAAAAAACGTTATAAGGGTATTGTACTGCATATTTTAGCCAAAGATGATGACAAAGGCAAGATAAAAATTGGATGGAACAAGGATCATAAATAAGTGCGTAAAGTAAGTTGGCGTAGCAGGCACGCGCAGACGAATTTACAACGTATATTTAGAGCGATGTTCATTGTCAACTATGGCTATGACGTTTTGTTTGGGTACTAAAAATTCCATTTGTAAGTGATCGGCTAAGCCAATATTTTACTAATGATATTTTTCGTAAAATTCCACTACTGTTTTAAGATCTTATTCTTAATTTAACGATTAGTTATCAATGCTCTATATCTTCATAAGTAACAAACCTGGCCAGCCACAAAAAAGCGATGATGTTTTGAACCTTAGTGATCTTCTCTTGTACACAGGCAAAGTGCGCAAAGGCCAGACTGCACGCCGGGCCGGGTGTTGGCCCGTGGGCGGAAGGATCGGGCAGTCTTGACTTTTTGGTTACTTTTGTGTCAAGACAAAAGTAACAGCCCTTCACGCGGCGATTGAGCGTGCCGATGTCATAAGTTAAGAATGCTGATTATCGAAGCAAAAATAGACGCACTGATAATCAACAACATAAGAAGACGTCATTATAAACTACAATTTACCGGTTTGTTTTTCATCAGAGAAGCAGCAAAGCAAATGGCCTTTTATTTTATTAAAAATTAAGGCTTGGAGTTCCAGCGGACAAACTAAAACTATTCGCGCCATAGTGCCATTTTTTATTTACCCATACTATTCGTCATAGAGCCTCAACTATTCGCGTTTTATCACCTGTCATCTGGTAATTTATTTTTGCTGCAAAACAACAAATCAATTAACGATTATATAAAATAGTTAACTTACGCAATTTATCAGCCAGTTTTTTTGTTAACTGATCCGGCTTTAACCGCCATGTCCAGTTACCCTCTGTTGATGATGGCAAATTCATCCGGTGTTTTTCGTCCAGGCCTAAAATATCCTGCATGGGGATAATGGCAACTTTGGCTACCGACGAATAGCACGCCTTCAAAAATACCTGGTGCACATCACCGGACGACAACGATTTCCCCAGGTAAGCTCCTACCCTTTTCCGCTCCGCTTTAGTAATTTGTTTGTACCATCCTACCGTAGTGTTATTATCATGCGTGCCGGTATAAGCAAAGCTGTTCTCGGTATAATGATGAGGAATATGCATAGAGTGTGGCATCTGTTCGTCAAAGGCAAATTGTAAAACCCGCATACCCGGTAATTTAAAATCATCGCGCAGTTTATAAACGTCGTCGTTAACTTCGCCGAGGTCTTCGGCTACAAATGGTAACTTACCCAGCTCAGCTTCAATCTTTTGAAAAAAATCACCTCCGGGGCCTAATTTCCATGTGCCGTTAATGGCGGTAGCTTCTCCGCCCGGAACTTCCCAATAATCGGCAAAAGCTCTGAAGTGGTCCAGGCGGATCAGATCAAAATAGTCCAGGTTCCTTTTAACCCGGTTTATCCACCACTGGTAACCTGTGTTTTTAAGCTCATCCCAGTTGTAAACCGGCATTCCCCATAGCTGTCCGGTAATAGAAAAATAGTCTGGGGGTACACCAGCCATTCCGGCCATCGCGCCGTCATCATCAAGGTTAAACAATTCAGGATTTGCCCATACATCTGCAGAATCATAACTTACGTAAAACGGCATATCGCCTAACAAATCAATTCCCTTGTTATTACAATATAACTTCAAATCGCGCCATTGATTGGAGAATATATATTGCAGCCATTTTATTTTTTCGATTTGCTGATGTTCCCCGGAAATCAATTTTTTAAGCGCCTCGGCATTTCGCTTTTTATATTCATTGGGCCATTGATACCAGGGTGCATTATGATGATTATTTTTAATCACCTGGTATAAAGCATAGTCGTTTAACCAATAAGCTTCACGGGTTTTAAAAGTTTCAAAATCCTGCTGCTGCGATATATTATCGTGCTGTAAAAAACGCTGGAAACCGATATCAAATAGTGCTTCTCTTATTTCAGCAGCCTTTTCATAATCGGTAGGCTCGCCAGCGCTCAATCTATGCGGCTTTAGCTCATCATCCTGTAAAAAGCCATCCCGAACTAACAGTTCCGGGCTGATCAATAAAGGATTACCGGCCACGCTGGATGTGGCGCTGTAGGGCGAATGCCCGGACTGGGGGTCGGTAGGGTTAACGGGCAGCATCTGCCAGTATTTTTGCCTGCCCCGGCTCAAAAAATCAACGAACGAATATGCTTCGGGCCCCATATCCCCTGTAGCAAAGGCAGATGGCAACGATGTAATATGCATCAGCACCCCGGCACTGCGGTTTTTATCCGTTTGTTTTAACTTCAAAAAGGCCAGGGGGATACCTTTGAAGATGTGGGCTATTTTAATAAATTCATCGCAATAACCGTCCGTATCTAATAACAAATGTTTCCAGGCAGCAGGAGCATCTTCGGGCATTACTATCCTGGTATCATCCCAATTAAAGCTCGTCATATCATGATTATCGATATTTAGCGCAGCAATGTTCAAAGGAATAGCCACCACATACCATTCATGTTGATAACGGCGTGCAAAGGCTAACACGTTATCCTTATATTTTCCTTTTACTTTTAAGGGCAGGTACTCTCCCTGGCTAAATACTTCGCTATTTGCATTACACTCGTTAAGCAACGTATTAATGAGCACCAGTTTAATTTGCGCGCTGTAACGGGTTTCCCATAAATGTTGCCACAATTCTTTCTTTGGTTTATGGTTGTCCTTTAAATGGTTCACCAGAGCTGATCGGCGGTCGTAATCAACCGGCCTGCGGTTATCAGGGTCAACCAGGCTCAGGTCCCAAAGTTCACAGCCTTGATAAAGATCGGGCATGCCGGGGCTGGTATATTTAAGTAAGGCCTGCACTAACGAATTGATGATACCATAGTCGCAGATCTTTTGATGAAATGCCGCGAAACTTATCCAAAACTCACTATCAGGCTTTAAGATACTCACCACAAACTTTTTAGCGGCTGCCTCGTATTCTTCATCGGGCTCCGCCCAATTTGTTTTTCGTTTGGCTTCCCTAAACGCTTTAACCAAATACTCCTGCATCCTGCCGGTAAAGTCATCTTCGTCCTCTCCCGGCATGGGGCAAGCCCCAGTTATAGTTTGATAGATGAAATACTCGTCGTTATCATCAGGCGCTTTATTTGTTTTGAGGCCAGCGTTTACCTTACGCCAATGCCTTACCACTGCTATCCATTCATCAGCTATATCTGTCAATACATTCAGCCTCGCCCTTACGTCCTCACCCCTTTTGGTATCATGAGTTGAAGTAGCATTCATGGTATGTGGCCAATTCAGTTGGCGATGAGTCATCATTTGATGGAAATCATTGATAGTAATGCCAAACGAATCCGGACTATCGCCAACCTCATTATGATTGATAAAACGGTTGTAGGTGTACATCAGCGTATCCTCTACTCCCTTGGCCATCAGCGGGCCGCTAAACTGCATTAAACGCTGATAAAAACACAATGCACGATCATTATATTCAATATCATTACCCTGCGTATTTTTAAGTAATACTTTTTCAATCAGGTTGATAGCGGGTATTTGATCATGGTTATCTTTCCGGATGTTTTGAAAAAGCGTATGTAAGTCTTCCGTTTCTTCAACATTTAATGGTAAGTGGTTACCATAGAAGCGGTAAACCGGAAACCAAATCAATATAGATGCGATAGCTGACTTAATTTGTTGCTCAGAAACATCACTCAGATCCGTTTTTGTAACCAGGTCCAACGATAAAAAAAGCTGTGTTAAATTCTCTAATTCGCCACCCATGTACTCGTTTAAGATCAGGGATTTCTTATCGCGGATACTCTCCGCTACGTTTTCCTTTTTATCGATGATGTCGCGGTAAAATTTAGAGAAGGCTTTTTTACTATCCACGTTAGTGAACAAATTATTAACGATAGATAGAAAATCGTAGCCGGTATTACCCTGAACGGGCCAGTTTCCCGGGAAGGCCTCTCCCGATTCCAGAATCTTTTCGACAATAATATAGGTTTCTTCGCCAGCTAATCTTCTTAATTTTTCGAGATAGCCCTGTGGATCGTACAAACCGTCAATATGGTCAACACGCAGGCCCTGTAAAATCCCGTCGGTTAAAAGTGTTTTGATCAATTGATGATAATGGTCAAACACCTGCGGATGATGGATATTTAAACAAATGAGGCCATTCACCGTAAAAAAACGACGGTAATTAATCTGCTCGTTGGTATCCTGCCAAAAGCACAGCTGATATTCCTGCTCCTCGGCAATGCGGCCGAGCTGGACGGGATCATTATTAATGCTTTGCAGGCAGGCTTGTACGTGAGCCTTGTTTTGGGATATTATTGCCGCCAATTTATTTTTTATGCCTTCATATCGCGCAGCATAGGCATCTTCTGCAATTGACTTGAGGTCGTCTATTTCTGTAAGAAACGGGATGAAAGCTTCCGGAAGCTCGCCCACTGCTTTGATAACTGCGCCGTAACTTTTCAGGTTTACGGGGTAATTTTGCCCTCCGTAGCACAAGGCCAGGCCTTCATCTTGTAGCGTTACCTTTAATTCTTTCTGATTAATGGCGTCGTCTAATGATGACCCTAAAAATGGTACCATTGTTTTGCCGGCATAAGCGGGATTGTCCCATAAAATATCAAAGTAATCCGCGAAGCTTGACCTGCGGCCTTTCTCCAGCACATCCATCAGCCATTGATTTTTCTGATCGAAGGCCATATGGTTTGGAACGATGTCCTGCAACCAGCTGATGTTAAGTCCGGCTAAAGTTTTATGGATGCTGTATAATTGATCCAGGGTACCTATCTCCGGATTTATCCTTAACGGATTTACTACATCATAACCGTGCGTACTGCCCGGAGTTGCCTCAAATATAGGCGACGCGTAAATGGTTTTGATGCCCAATTGGTGAATATATGGGATAATTTGCTCAAAATGGCTGAAGGTAAAATCCTTATGAAACTGGAACCTGTAAGTAGAAACCGGGTTATGCATAGGTATATTGGTAAATTAAAATAGATTGTGGTTGAAGGAGAACAGAAGAACCCGCCTCAACAAATTCGGCGGATGCAGACGGGCCGCGCCACTGAGGGTCGGCCGAATCGAATATTTTTTGCCAGGTATCTTTTTGGAACGGTAATTCAGCTGACTGCTGCTGGCCTGAAAAATTCAATAATGAGATAAGGTAGCTACCATCGTGCCACCGGTGCAGCATTAAGGTATTAGCAGCCTCATCATAAAACACCTTGATATTTTTCCTGTTCAGCGAGCTTAAAACTTTATTCTGCTTTCTTAGCCGGATTAACGCCTTATAATACTGTAACATGGACTGGTGGGGCTCCCGTTCAAACAGTTCCCATTCAAACTTCGATCTTTCAAATGTATCCACCGCTTGCGGATCAGGAGCTTCGCCTTCGGCATGAAAGTCTGCAAATTCTGCTTTACGGCCTTTTCTAACAGCTTCAATTAACGTATCGTCCCCGTGGCTTACAAAGTATAAAAAGGGATTGGGTTGGCTTAGCTCTTCGCCCATAAACAGCATGGGCAAATACGGGCTAACCATTACAGCGGCGGCCAAAAGCTTCTGCATTTCAAAACTATGCAGCGTACTGGTGCGTTCGCCGAGCATGCGGTTACCCACCTGATCGTGATTTTGAGAGAATACCACAAATTGCTGTCCGCCATTTTCGTTGGCTTCAGTACCAAAGGTTTTAAATCGTTGCGCCGAGTATTGCCCGGTGTACACGTAGGCATTTTTATAAGCTGTGGCCAGGTCGGCAATACCCTTAAAATCAGAATAATACCCATCCTTTTCCTGGCCCGCTGTTACACGCAGCGCATGGTGAAACTCATCTGTCCACTGGGCATCTATCCCATAACCGCCTTCGTCTAAAGGGTTAATGTAACGAACATCATTCAGGTCGCACTCTATAACCAGGTGATGCGTACGACCGGTTACTTCCATCAACTGATAAACACTCTCCTTCATTTGTGCCAGGACATGTTTAGGACTCATATCTTTAATAGCGTGTACGGCATCCATCCGCAAAGCATCGATATGAAAATCGCGAAACCACATCAATACATTTTCAACGTAGTATTGCCGTACGGCATCGCACCAGGCGTCATCAAAGTTGATGGCATCACCCCAGGGCGTTTTATATTTATCGGTGAAATAAGGGCCAAATTCGCCCAGGTAATTTCCTTCGGGCCCAATATGGTTGTAAACCACATCCAATACAACCGCTAAACCTTTTTGATGGCAAGCGTTAACCAGTTTTTGCAAGCCCGCGGGCCCGCCGTACGAATTTTGTACCGCAAACGGAAAAACGCCGTCGTATCCCCAGTTGCGCGAGCCGGGAAACTGGGCCACCGGCATAATTTCTATCGCGGTAATACCCAGCTCCTTCAGGTAATCCAGTTTTTTTTCAATCCCTTCAAAAGTACCTTCGGGAGTAAATGTGCCGGTATGTAATTCATAAAATATGTACTTGTTTAAAGGCAGGTTGTTCCAATGGGAATCCGTCCAGGCGAAATCATTAACGTTGAACGTTTGCGATAGGCCATGCACCCCATCCGGTTGGAATAGCGAAGCGGGATCAGCCAATTTTTGATCGCCATCTAAAATAAACTGATAAATTACATCCGGCTTAACCTGATTAGTGATAAGATGCCAGTAGCCTGCATCCTGCTTTTGCAGAGGCAGAGTTACATTATCGCCGGGCAAAAACAATTCAACCTTATCTTTAGCCAATGGCACCCACACCAGTATATGGGCGTTGCCGTTATCATCATAAGTTACCCCTACCGATCTACCTTCAACTGCTATCTTATTCATGATTAAAAAACGAATGTGTTAATAATTAAATAATACCATACCCCGCTTTGCAAATACATTGTTGCTAAAAAATCAGATTAAATGCGCGCCAATCAACCCAGCACTCCGGAATGCAACCGGTTAAACTTGTAACGCAATCATTCATCTGAGCATTAATTTGGTTTAACCTTGTTCTCATTTTTATTTGATCTATAACGTTTGGCTTTGCCAACACAAATCGGATGCCCATATTTCGCTGCAGACAACATTTTTTATAAAAACCTAATTCTTAATCGTATAATAATGTAAACCATGCTTAGCTTATACTGTTATATGCGTATAATAGCCAACAGGTTTGTTTATGTGTAGTTCTAAATACAATCATGATTACATACTGTATTAAATAAAAAGGGGGGTGATAGCCTCATCGCTACACTATATTGTTAGCTAATAAAAATCCCACCAGGTAATGAAGCTTTTAGAAAAAAATAAATACATCGGATATCAGATGCAGGATCAATTAACGGAATTGTCTAACCGTTTCCCTTACTGGGTATGGAACTTAATTGTGGTTTTTGGAGCCCTTATTATGGGCTTTATTCTAAAGCTTATCATCACAACGCTACTGCGGCATTATAAAAATGTATCCGACTATTCCTTATTTAAATCGATATTAACCCATTTAGGTAAACCTTTAAATCACTTTGTACCGCTGTTTATATTAACCATTACGGCGCCAATGATGAACATGAGCGACCAATATCTTATACCAATAACAAGGATAATTGGAATGCTGCTCGTGATATCATTTGCAAACCTGCTCATTAGTTCCATTAAAATTTTAGAGGATTTTGTTTATAACCATTACGATCTGAAAAAAGACGATAACTTGAGGGAGCGTAAAATAAGAACCCAATTACAATTTATCAGGAAGATAGCAATTGCGCTGATCATCCTGATCGCCCTTTCAATTATCTTGTTAAGTTTTGATAGCGTGCGCAAGATAGGTGCGGGCTTGCTCACCGGGGTAGGTATCAGCGGAATAATTATCGGCTTTGCCGCTCAAAAATCCTTAGGTAACTTACTTGCCGGTTTCCAGATAGCCTTTACACAACCCATCAGGATTGACGATGTATTGGTGGTTGAGGGCGAATGGGGGCGGGTTGAAGAAATCACTTTAACTTACGTTGTTTTAAATATTTGGGACCAGCGCAGGTTGATATTGCCCATTAATTACTTCATCGAAAAGCCTTTCCAGAACTGGACGCGAAGTACATCAGAAATATTAGGAACCGCATTTTTTTATGTAGATTATACTTTCCCGGTAGAAGAGCTTAGAAGCGAACTTACCCGATTGCTCAACGAATCAAACCTGTGGGATAAACGTGTTAACGTATTACAGGTTACGGATGTCAAAGAATCAACGATGGAGATACGGGCACTGATGAGTGCAAAAAACTCGTCGCAGGCATTCGATCTCCGTTGTTATGTGCGCGAAAACCTGATTAAATTCATGAGGGATAAGCACCCGGAAAGCTTGCCCCAAAACCGTCATTTGCTGGCTGAGCACTTCAATGCAAAACCGAATTTTATTGAGCAGACAGCACCAGGTGCCGAAAAAGAGATTTAATTAGAAGTACAGATCATCTCTATCAATTAGCATGTCAATAACGCTTTATAATTATGGGTTGGGTTACCCGGAAAACAAGCTATTAATGCGTACGTAACTGCTTTAAACTAAATTTTCACATCGAAACCGATGCTGACCAAATTACGCGGCATTGCGTTGAGATCATACCGAATCAGCTTAAAAATCAGGTGGATAATTGCACACAACATTACCTGCAACTTATGCTCATTTTTAAGAAAGGCATGTCTAACCAAATAAAAACAGCTTTATTTGGCACAAAATGTACATATATTGGCTTAAACATGTATTTTAGCGTCCTTTAATAAAAATATCTAAAACAATTTATTCAATTTTTAATTAAGCTATTATGGAAAAATTCAAAGCATTGCAGGAACTAATCGCCTCTGCAGAAAAAGAAGCAACCGCTTTTTATGAAAAAGGTAATAAGGCTGCAGGCACACGTTTAAGAAATGCTATGCAGGAATTAAAAGTTGCCGCAACTGACATCCGTAAGGAAGTTACCGAAAAGAAAAATGCATAGTTATAAATAGTTAAACATAACTGTTTATACATTAAAGTCCGGTTGATGAAAATTGACCGGACTTTTTCATTAAACCTATTGCTTTGTTAAAATGTACCCAACAAATCAAGCAATTGCTCCTTTGATAACGAGTTTATAAAGGATGAGTCGGTAGTGATCAGATCATTTACCAGTTCGCGTTTTGAGGATTGTACCTTCATCATCTTTTCTTCAACCGTACCCGGACAGATAAGCCTCACCGCTACAATATTTTTGTTTTGACCTATTCTGTGCGACCTGTCAATAGCCTGATTTTCTACCGCCGGGTTCCACCAGGGATCAACCAGGTACACATAGTCTGCCTCGGTTAAATTGAGGCCTGTTCCACCTGCTTTTAAACTGATCAGAAAAACCCGTGTTGCCGAATTATTCTGAAAATCTTCAACAACCTTTTGCCTGTTGCGCGTACTACCTGTAAGATAAGCAAAGCTGATGTTGCGTTGATGAAGTTCCTTTTTAATCAGATCGAGCATCGAGACAAATTGCGAGAAAACAAGGATCTTGTGATTCGCCATTTTCCCGGTAATCTCTTCCATCAGGGTGGCTATTTTTGCCGACTCATCACCCGGAAGCTTTTCGCCGGAAAGCAACATGGGCGAGTCGCAGATCTGCCGGAGCTTGGTTAATCCCCTTAGCACATTTATCGGGCTTTTAGCCAACTCTTTATTGCTTGTGGCACAAATGTATTCTCTAAACTCCTTTTCATAGGCATCGTATATCGCACGCTGTTGCGATTGCATTTCGCAGTAAAGCACCATTTCGGTTTTGTCGGGCAGTTCGGTAGCCACCTCCTGCTTTGTTCGCCTTAAAATAAAGGGTTTAATTTTGTTTTGCAGTTCGCGGGCGCGTTTGCTGTTTTTAAACTGATCTATGGGCGATGAGTATATCTCTTTAAAATACTGTTTACTACCCAGCAAGCCCGGACAGGCAAAGGATAGCTGTCCGTACAAATCGAAAGTATTGTTCTCGATAGGCGTACCGGTAATGACGATTTTGTTACGAGATTTTAATACCCTAACCGCCTTATAGCGTTGCGACTCCGGATTTTTAATTTGCTGCGACTCATCCAGGAAAATGTAATTGAATGAATACTCCTTCAGGAAGTTGATATCCGCCAGCAATGTGCCGTATGAAGTTAATATCAGCTCATACTTTCCAAAATCCGAAGTATGTTTAATCCGGTCAGATCCGTAAATGGTATGTATCTTGATGGAAGGTGCAAATTTAGCAACCTCGGCCTGCCAGTTAAAAATTAACGATGTAGGCACCACCAATAAGTTTACATTATGCGATACCTTAGCCCTTTGCAAAAGTATAAAAGCAATGATCTGGAGGGTTTTCCCCAGGCCCATATCATCGGCAAGGCAACCGCCAAAATTAAAATCATCCAGAAAGTTGAGCCAGTTTAAACCTTGTACTTGGTAGCTGCGTAAGGTACCGTTTAGTTCCGCTGGTACTGCTACCTCTTTAATATTTTCAAAGCTGCTTAGCTTTTGCTTATAAAGTTTTAACTCGTTTGTTACTTCATTATCCAGCAATTCTTGTTCGTAATATTGCTCAATAGCCTGAAAATTAGTTTTTGATGTACGAATGGTATCCGCATCAGCTATCTCGCCCGAATTAAAATAACCGGTAAATTTTTCTATCCAATTTTCAGGTAAAATCCCCAAGGTGCCATCATCCAGCTGTACATATTTGCTTTTATTTTGTATCGCTTTTTGCACCAGCTTCAGGGGAGCTTTTTTGTTGCCGAAACTTACATTCACCAGCGTGTTAAACCAATTGATGCCACTTAACACCTTAATGGTAATTTTAACTTTGTTTGGGTTGAGTTTATTTCCCTCAATCTCGTTAAAGCCCAATATGGTAATGCCCTGCTGCCGCCACTCCTCAAATGTGTTCAAAAACCAGTCTTCTTCCAGGAAGCGTTTTTTGTGAAGATAAAAATATTGAAGATCGTTATCCAACTGCTCATCAAAGTAGGGATGCTGTTTGATCAATAGAGCAATGAAAGCATCTTCAGCTGCGTTGTCGCGGCTAACCTTAAACTCTTCCCCTTTTGTATCCATTCCGTGAATCTGCCTCTTGGTACGGATGGGCACTTCGGCCTCCCCATACCTTATCACCGGGATAATCATCACATGGGCACCGAAATCCGAAAGATAAATTATCCTTTCTACCTGCTCATTAAAACCTTGTTGCTCTAATTGCGCAGGCGTAGCCGGTTTGATGTTGGCATAATTAATATCTACCCTATCCTCTAATTTGGCTAAAACCTGTGTTTTAAATTCAGGATATTTGGATTGATGGATGAGCAGGTTATCAGGCTTATTTTTTAAAATATCTAACACACCTAATATTTGCAGATTATCTGCCAGGTAAAGTGTGCCCCCCGCTAATACAAAATAGGTAAACTTAACGCTCAGATCTTTTGCCTCGTAATTGTCGCCCTCAATTTGCAGGTTTCCGGCCAGTTCAACAAACTGATCTTTAGTATTGATAGTCAAACTGAGATCGCGCGGAAGCATAGCTACCTTTACCGGTACAATAGAAGCGGCCACAACATTCTCCGATACGTCACTATTGTGATAGTAAAAATTATAACCGAGAGGATTTTTCACTAACGACCTTAAGGCCAGCAAATCCGACTCGTTCCGTTGCTGATTGGAGTGACTTTGAAATTTATGGATTCCGGTAAAAAATTTCACTTCCTGCGGATCCTCGGTATCCCAGATTTGATCCAGTGGCGGTACTATAGTTAACGGATTTTTAATGCGCCCATCTTTAGTTGCTGTTGCCCGGTACAGCTCAATAATAAGGTAATTATAAAATTTATGCTGCCTGAGCACAATACAATAAGTCTGGCTATCCATATCGGCGCCAGTACTTATAGGCTCCACATCCGGAAGAACAGTAGCTTTAATTTGATTTAAACTTTCTTTGGTGATGGGCGTAAGCGCCGAAGAGATGGTACTGATTGTGGTTTTTTTATTGTAATAGCTTAACTTAAAATACTGATCAAGACCAGACTCATGCTCCATTCCATAATCAACTGCAAATTTTTTCAGCTTTTCTTCTCTCAGCGTATCATCAAAAAAAATGCGGAACTCTTCCCTTTTTATAATTGCAGTTAATGCTTCAGCCTGGTGCTCACATAATTTAGCGGATTGGGCTTTACAGGTGCATGAAACCAGCAACTCACTGTTGCCCTGGCTGATACTAACCAAAGGAGAATCTGCCGACTGGTATTGGTTAATAAAGGTTGCCTCGTTTAAAGCGATATATTGGGGTACTATAAACCGGTAGGAGTATTGATCAAAATAAAGACCCGGGGAAATATTCTGTGCTACACGCTGTTCGGTGAGCTTAGAGATCGACATATCGGGCCAAATTAGGGTATTACCCTTGGCTCCTCTCCCCTGCACACTAATTAACTTATCCACCCGAATGACTTCCTTGTTATTGATTGTGTTAAATATCCGAACAATATAGCGGAGCTACAAGTGTTCCACCGTAAAAGCAGCGGCATCGCTGAAATGCGATATCTTTAACACTGATAACCAGCGCCAGGTAGCGTCAAGTTAACAAACCGGCCTGACAATAAAAAAGGACGAGGTTTGAAAAAGCTCTCAAACCTTATCGACCAGCCCAAGCTATAATGAACGCAGCAAACATCATCCTGTCTGCCGCGCTCCGCTTCAATATAGTTATATGCTGCATGTATGATCATTACTACCTGATCTCAAAGGGATCATGAGTTTGGCCTAACCAGTTTTTAAGCGAAGGCAGCATTTGATTAATAATGCTATCATTACCGGTATAGATATTTTTGAGCTCGAAGGGATCGTTCTTCAGGTCGAACAAATACGGCTCAACGGTTCCCTTCTTTTTTACATAAGCCAGTTTATACCTGAGTGTCCTCCATCCCCTGAAGCCTGAATTAGCGTTAGGCGGATTGATTGCGCCAAGGATAAATTGGCCGGTTGCCCCGTTACCTTGCCCGTTGAGCAAATACTGGGCCTGGCTTTTGCCATCAATATCGCCAGGTATTTTGGTTTTTAATCCTGCCAGCTCAAGCAGCGTGGGGTAAACATCGGGCATGCTCATTAACAAGGCATTATCCATCCGGGATTTAATATGCCCCTTCCATTTGATGATGAAGGGGATCCGTAACGATTCTTCGTAGATATTGTTCTTGCTGATCTCATCGTGTTTGCCCAGGCAATTGCCATGATCGGCCATAAACACCACGATGGTATGATCATCAAGCCCGCTTTGTTTAAGGCAGGTTAATATGCGGCCCACCTGCGCATCAACCCCGGCTATGCAGGTATAGTAATACTTGATATTATTGCGATACTCCTCTCCCATGGGCGTACCAGCCGGCGGAATGTCGGGATCTTTAAGTAACGATTCCAGAGGCACATTTTTATACAGGTTGACATACTGTTGCGGTACATTTTTATAATCGGAATGCGGCGGATTCATAGATACCACCAGGGCAAAGGGTTTACTTTGATCACGGTAAGTATTTCCCGGATTAGTTATAAACTCAATGGCCTTATCAGCCTCGTGCTGCGGCCCCCACTCGTTTACGTAATGGAAACTATCCCTTACGGCCCTGGTATCCCAGTACATGGGATGCAGGTGACGATCATAAGTGCCATAAGCGTACCAGTAGTCAAAGCCATGCCTGCGGCCGGGTTCGGTCCACTCATTCCAGGCAGTTTTGCCCTCGTTGTTATAGGTTGGAATGTAAGGTTTCTGCGGCGAGTCCAGGTGCCATTTGCCAATATATCCGTTGGAGTAGCCATTGGCCTCTAATATATCCGACCAGCAAACCATATCGGCAGGTAACTCCACACCAAAAGGTGCGGTATCAGAATTGACATTGCCATAAACTTTATTTTTGAGCGGATATTTGCCCGACATCAGCATGGCCCGCGAGGGCGAGCAAACCGGGTAGTTAGCAACCATTTGCGTGGATACAAAACCGCTTTTGCCCAGAGCGTCCAGATTGGGGGTTATAACCGGCTCTGTGCCTTGCAGGCCGAGCGCCTGGCCACGGTACTGATCAACCAAAACGATCAATATATTGGGATGAACCGCGGGGGCATTTTTACCGGGCTTGGGGCCGGGATGCGTAAACGCTACCGCCAATACCGTAGCCAAAAAGAAGAGTATAATGGCTGTTGTTCTGCGTTTCATAAAGCTACTGCAACCTCGTTCAAAGCCTTGTTTTCGTTAACCGACTGCAGGATGATATAATAAAGCTCATCATAACGCTCTTCCAGCTTTTCAACCAACCGAAACTGTGCCCGCGCACGCTGAAGGTTATGTTTAGGAAACTTGATTTTGAAATAAGTATCGCCGTTCAGATAGTCGGTTAAAAAGCGAACGCCGATCATGTAAGGGAGCAATAATACGCCCTTCACCAGCGATCTGATTTCGTTGGCGGTCATGTAATGCACGGTTTGGCTTACAAAGCCTTCGGCAAAGGCTTTAAAGAGCGGCATATTAAGGGTTATCTTTTCCAGATCGGGTTCGTCCTCGGGCGCCGAGTTGATGATGGTTCGCACGGCGTCGCCAAAGTCAAAAGCGGTATAACCTGGCATAACGGTATCCAGGTCAATTACGCATTGTGCAAAATCATTGCTATCCAATAAAACGTTGTTAAACTTGGTATCGTTATGGGTAACCCTTACCGGCAATTTACCTGTTTTACCCAGGCGGTCAATCTCGCTCATATTATAGGCACGCGCATTAACAAAATCGAGCTCCATTTTAACATGCAGGGCCCGGTCTGCCGGGTTATTCTTCAGCGCTTCGGCCATCTG